>DATJZH010000248.1:0-17049 GCA_035499215.1 Streptosporangiaceae bacterium
GCCGCGCTGCGCCGGGATGCCGCGCGCCGCCGGCTCAGTGGCTGGATTCATGAATTAGCTGCTAAGCGCACGAGAAAGACGCGTGGCGGCGGGCCGGGGCCGATCCGAGTTGACCGGTATCTGCTCCCGCGCGAGGTGCCGGTGGTGGCGGTGCGCAAACATCCCGCCGTCCTGATCCCGCCGGCCGCCATGGCCCTGGCCGGGCTGCTGGCGGCGGGCGTGCTGAGCGCCACCATCCTGCAGCACCATAAGGTTCCGCTGGCCGTCGTGTGGCTGCTGTGCGCGTTCCTGGTGGCGCGGCTGATCTGGAAAGCGGCCAACTGGTCCGTCGACTACTTCGTCGTCACCGACAACCGGATGTTCCAGACCTCCGGGTTTTTCACCCGGAACATCGGGGCGGTGTCGCATACGAAGGTCACGGACCTGACGTTCCGGCGCTCGTCAGCCGGCCGGCTGCTCGGGTACGGCGAGCTGATCGTCGAAACGGCCGCCGTGGATCAGGCGCTGAGCCGTGTCGACTATATTCCGCATCCCGAAGCGGTGTACCTCCGCGTCTGCAAGGGGATCCTGTTCCCCGACCGCCCTGGCGACGATGGCGACGACCTCTGAAGTTGGCGGCCAGCCCGCGCCCGCCCCGGCCGGCCGGTCCGGTGGCATCACCCGGCCAGGGTGAAGCCTGTATGTAATCGTATGACTACACTGTGCGTTGACGCTGGATGCACGCAGGAGTGGCCGGGGCGAGCACGGGGGATGCAGCCAGGACGCCTTCGGACCCACTCCGCCCGCGGGTATCCCGCCGCGGCTTCTTGGCGGCGGGCAGCGCGGGCATTTGCGGCGGGTCTGGCCGGAGGGGGGCTCACTGGCGCGGCAGCCGCGCGGGCGAGCGACGCGCCAGGCCCGCGTCCAGCGTCCCCCGGGCGCAGGCCGCACCCGGCCAGGCGGCCCGGGTCAGCGCGGGCGACCCGGCCGCGGTGATCTGACCGGATCACGTCACGGCGCCGGGATCGCCCGCGATGATCGCGGGCGATCCCGGCCGCTGCGGCCTGCCGCTGATCCGGGCGGGCGGCGGATCCCAGTCAGCCGGCCGGGCCGCCGGCCAGCACCGCCGTCGCGGTCTGCATCTGGCCGAACTGGTCAGTCCAGCTGATGCTGACCTTGTCCGCGGGGTGGTATCCCTCGATCAGGGTCTGGACGTCTGACGGCGAGCTGACCTCGTGGCCGCCGAGCGAGACAATCGCGTCACCGGCCGTCAGCCCGGCCTGGTCGGCTGCCGATCCCGGCACCACTTCCTGGATGACAGCGCCAGGGCTGGCTTCGCCGCCGAACGCTCCCGGCTGTCCGCCGGAAGGCGCGACGGCCACGCCCAGGAAGCCGGTACCGCCGATATGCACCGAGGCTGACGAGTCACCCGCCTCGACCTGGCCGGCGATCGAGAGCGCCTCGTTAATCGGGATCGCGAACGCCGTCGTTGCCGCGGCAGTGGCGCTGGCAGTATCGGCGGAGCCATTCTGGGAGGCAGCGGATGCGGCGGTGTTCATGCCGATGACCTGCGCGCCGGTGTTGGCCAGCGGGCCGCCGGAGTCCCCCGGCTGGATGCCCGCGTTCGTCCTGATCAGCCCGGTCAGGTGCTCCGACACGCCGTCCCCGTCGTCGACGGCCGTGATCGAGCTGCCCAGGGCGGCGACCTTCCCGGTCGCGACCGACGGCGTGCCGCCCTTGCCGCCGGCGTTGCCAAGCGCAACGACCTTCTGGCCGGCCGCGACCTTCGAGGAATTACCGAGGGTCACGATCTGCAGCCCTGACGCCCCGTGCAGCTGCAGCACCGCGACATCGTGGCTCCTGCTGTATCCGACCACTGCCGCCCGGTAGGTGCGGCCATTGCCCACATCCCGTGCCCTGATGGACGTGGCGCCGGCGATGACGTGGTTGTTGGTCAGCACCTCGCCTGTTGACGTCAGCACCATCCCGGTCCCGGCCGAGGCCGCCTTCTGGTAGCCGAGCGTGGAGGTTATGTCGACCAGGCCGGGGTCGAGCTTGCTGGCGATCGCGGCCGTGCTCAGCACCGGAGTCCCCGTTTCGGTCGCGGCCCAGGCCGATCCGGCGACCGCCACGGCCAGCGCCGCGCCCGCGGCTGCGACTGCCAGGCCCCGCCGGCGCGGCCGCCTGACCGGGCCGTCGGGCTCCTGCCGCCAGCCGCCGTAGCCAGCCGGGCCCCCGTAGCCAGGACCAGCCCGGCCGCCATAGCCAGCAGGACCCTCGTCGCCGGCCTGACCGCCTGGACCTGGCCATGGTGCGCGCGGGTCCCACTGCGGCGATCCGGGCTGGTGCGGCGATCCGGGCTCGGACGCCGGATCGTAGGTCGTGCTCATGGTCTTGTCCCCTCAGTACTTAGCCCGAGCTTTGCTCACCCACCGCATCGGGCATATTCCATCGTCGGATCCGCACCCGGGGAAGACCTCGAAGCACCCGGAGGGTTTGCTGTCTGTCAACTGAAGGTCAGCTGACCGCGGCGATGGACGCGCTCGGGCGGGAGCAGCAGCGCACCGGCGAGGAAGAACACCGCGCCGATCGGGGTGCCCGGCCTGGATCGCTCGGCCTTGCGCAGCTGGCCGGTCGCCGGGCTGATGGAGCCGGCCACCGCGGAGGCGCCGAAGGCGACGGACCCGAGCTCCCGGGCCCGCGGCCGCACCGGCGCCGTCATGCCGTCTTAAGCACGCCGTCGAGGATCTGCTGCGCCTCTTCCTGGATGCGGGCGAGGTGCTCGGGGCCCTGGAACGACTCGGCGTACAGCTTGTAGACATCTTCAGTGCCAGATGGCCGGGCAGCGAACCAGCTCGAGCGGGTGCTGACCTTCAGGCCGCCCAGCGGCTCGCCGTTGCCGGGCGCGGTAGTGAGCCGGCTCAGCACCGGCTCGCCGCCGAGTTCGTCGATGCTGGCCTGGTCCGGGGACAGGCGGGCGAGTGCCGCCTTCTGCTCGCGGCTGGCCGGCGCGTCGATGCGAGCGTAAGCAGGGTGGCCGAGCCTGCCGGTCAGCTCGCGGTAATGCTCGGCGGGCGAGCGGCCGGTGACCGCGGTGATCTCAGAGGCGAGCAGGGCGAGGATGATGCCGTCCTTGTCGGTCGTCCAGACCCGGCCGTCACGGCGCAGGAACGAGGCCCCGGCGCTTTCCTCCCCGCCGAAGGCGACAGTCCCCGCCAGCAGGCCGGGCACGAACCACTTGAACCCGACCGGCACCTCCATCAGGCGGCGCCCGGCGTCGGCCGCCACCCGGTCGATGATCGAGGAGCTGACCATCGTCTTGCCGACGGCGGCGTCGGCGGGCCAGTTCTCGCGATGGCGGTACAGATAGTCGATCGCTGCGGCCAGGTAGTGGTTGGGGTTGAGCAGGCCCGCGTCCGGGGTCACGATGCCGTGCCGGTCGGAATCGGTATCGTTGCCCGTCGCGATGGCGAACTCGTCCCGGCGTGCGATCAGTGATGCCATGGCGTACGGCGACGAGCAGTCCATCCGGATCCGGCCGTCCCAGTCCAGGGTCATGAACCGGAAGGTGGCGTCTACCACCGGATTTACCACGGTCAGGTCCAGCCGGTACCGGTCGGCGATCTCGCCCCAGTAGGCAACGCTGGCCCCGCCGAGCGGGTCGGCGCCGATCCGCACGCCCGCTGCCCGCACCGCGTCGATGTTCAGCACCGTCGGCAGCGCGGCCACGTACTCGGCGATGAAGTCGTGCCGCCCGGCCTGGGCCTTCGCCTGCGCGTAGCGGATCCTGCGGACCCCTCTCAGCCCGCCCCGCAGCAGCTCGTTGGCCCGGTCCTGGATCACCGAGGTGATCTGCGCGCCGGCCGGGCCGCCGTCGGGCGGGTTGTACTTGAAGCCGCCGTCCTCCGGCGGGTTGTGCGACGGCGTGACCACGATCCCGTCCGCCAGGCCGTCAGCCCGGCCCTCGTTGTACCCGAGGATGGCGAGCGAGATCGCCGGGGTCGGCGTGTAGCCGTCCCTGCTGTCTGCCAGCACCCGCACGCCGCCAGCGGCCAGCACCTCGAGCGCAGTGACGAAGGCCGGCTCGGAGAGCGCATGCGTGTCGCGGCCGATGAACAGGGGGCCGGTGATTCCGCGGCCTGCACGATACTCGCAGATCGCCTGCGTCGTCGCGGCGATGTGATCTTCATTGAAGGACAGCCGCAGCGCCGAGCCGCGATGGCCCGACGTGCCGAAAACGACCTGCTGGCCCGGTTCAGCCGGGTCCGGGTGCTGCGCGTAGTAGGCGGTCACCAGTCGTGCCACGTCAACGAGATCGGCCTGCGTCGCCAACTGCCCTGCCCGCTCATGCGCCGCCACAGCAACTCCTCCTGCCAGGTCAAGCTCAGCACGCAACCGAGCAGACAGACTAAGCGTCACCGCATCGAGAACCAGGAATGCTGCGGCTCGGCACCTCGGTACCACAATAGATGCGCGGAAACCGGTGACGGCGGGGCGGAGGCCCCGGCGGCCGGGCGGCGGGAGGCCGGAGGCGGCAGGCGGCGGGAGGCGGCAGGGCGCGGGGTGGCCGGAAGCCGCAGGCAGCCCGGCGGAGGCGCACGGCGGCCGCCGCCCGCGTGGCTACGCTTGAACGATGGGCAATGACGTCAGCCCGCCGCGCCGCCACTGCGCCAGGACTGGCCGGCCGGGCGGGCTGCGGCGAAGAACTGGGCTGCCGGCACCGCCGGCACTGATCGGGTCAGCGCTGGCCTGGGCAGCACTGGCCTGGGCAGCACTGACCTGGGCAGCACTGATCGGGTCAGCACTGATCTGGGCAGCTGGCGGCGGGTACGCCGCAGCGGCCGCCCTGTCGTCCGGGCCCGGCGGCTCCGGCTCCTGGACGGTGTACCACCGCGACGCGGCCGGCACGGGCGTCACGAGGTCCGTCGCCGCGGTCGACACCGCGACGAGGAAGTGGACCTCGCCCGCCCTCGACGGGCGGATCTACGGTGAGCCCCTCGTGTCAGCGGGGCGGGTATACGTGGCGACGGAGAACGACACGGTATACGCCCTGTCGTCCGGTACTGGCGCAGTGGCCTGGTCTGTGCATCTGGGCAGGCCGGTCCCCGCGGGCATGCTTCGCTGTGGCGACATCGCGCCCACTGTGGGAATCACCGGCACACCGGTCATCGATCAGGCTACCGGCGAGATCTTCGTGGTGGCCGACGAGCTGGTCAGCGGACGCCCGGCGCACGTGCTGGTCGGCCTCAGCGCGGCCGCCGGCAAGCGCGAGCTGGCGGAGCACGTGGACCCGCCCGGAGCCAATCCGGCGGCGCTGCTGCAGCGCACCGGACTGACCCTCGACGCCGGTCACGTAGTGTTCGGCTTCGGCGGTAACTACGGCGACTGCTCCTCCTACCGGGGCCGGGTGGTCGCAGTCCCCGAGACGGGCGGCACGCCGGCCTTCTTCACCGTCGACGCCGCGGCGGGCGAGTCACAGGGCGCGATCTGGATGGGCGGGGCAGCGCCGGCCGTCGACAGCCGGGGTCACATCTGGGTCAGCGCCGGCAACGGCTCGGTCCACTCGGCCGCCCATGCCTACGACGACAGCGACTCGGCACTCGAGCTGTCGCCGTCCCTGCGGCTCATGCAGTTCTTCGCACCGAGTACCTGGGCCGCCAATAACGCCAAGGACCTTGATATGTCGACCGTGCCGGTGCTGCTGCCGGACGGGCAAGTGGTGCTGGCCGGGAAGTCCGGCATCGTCTATCTGCTCAACGGTGCCCGCCTCGGCGGCATCGGCAGGCAGCAGGCCACGCTGGGATCGGCATGCAGCCAGGACATTGACGGCGGCGCTGCGGTCGCGGGCACGACGGTATACCTGCCCTGCCTGAGCGGCATCACGGCAGTGCGCGCGACAAGGTCGCCCCCTGCGCTCGCGCTGCTGTGGAGGTCAGGAACCGGCGGCGGTCCTCCCATCGTCGCGGCAGGGCTGGTCTGGACCATCGGGCAGAACGGCACGCTGTACGGGCTCGAACCCGGCACGGGAAAGGCGCGGCAGCGAGCATCGATCGGCGGCCCCGCTAACCACTTCCCGACTCCGAGCGTCGGCGACGGTCTGCTGCTGGCGGCCTCCGCTGAGCACGTCGTGGCCTTCGGCGCTTCCGGGCCCGGCAGTTCCGGTGCCACCGGGCCGGGTGCGGCCCCGGCAAGCGTTTCGCCAGGCCATCCGAGCCATCCGGGCAGCACGCCCGCAGTCGCGGCTGCTGGCGGCGGGGGCTTGCCGCCCGCCGCCACTGCGGGCATCGTCATCGCCGGCCTGGTGGTGATCGCCGCCATCGGCTGGCTCCTGTGGCGCCGGCGGACAGGCGGCGTCAGGTAGCGATGCCCGACCTCACGGCGACGATCGCCCTTGACGGTGACCTCCGTCTGCCTGCAGGTCTCCCTGGAGAACCCGGACGCGCTTCGTCGGGTCACGGGCAGCAGCTACCGGGATACCGGCGGAGCGCTGTCTGGCCACTGCCGCTGCGGGCCCTCTCGCAGCGGGTGCCCATGCGTCGTGCTCCGCGGCCGCCTGCCGCGGGCGCGGTCACGCCACTCAGTGCTGCTAGACGAGGTCGGGAAAGAAGATCTTGATCTCCCGCTCCGCGGACTCCGGCGAGTCGGATCCATGCACGATGTTCTGCTGCACTTCCAGCGCGTGATCACCGCGGATCGTGCCCATCGAAGCGCGAATCGGGTCAGTGGAGCCAGCCAGGACGCGGAACGCCTCGATCGCCCGTGGTCCCCGCACGACGAGAGCCACCAGGGGCCCCGACGTGATGAAGTCGACGAGCTGGCCGAAGAACGGCTTGAGCGCATGTTCGGCGTAGTGGGCCTCGGCGGTATCCCTGTCGAGCGTCCGCAGGTCCATCGCCTCGATCAGCAATCCCTTGGCTTCGATCCTGTGCAGGACATCCCCGATAAGTCCCCGCCGCACGCCGTCGGGCTTGACGAGGATCAAGGTACGTTCAGTCAAGAGCTCCTCCTCGGCGGTGGCCCGGCGACGCCGATCACACAGTGATCACGGACGAACCGAACCCGGCGAAATCCTATCGTTACCGGCATGCCCACGCTCGGCCGCCGCACGCGTGCGCTGCACGGCATGACGTCAAGGGTCATCCGCAGCGCGGACCGCACAGTTCCAACTCGCGGCCGCCCCACCCACAATAACGTGACCCTTGCGCACGTGCGGCTAGCGGGCCGACGGCTCCGGACGCAACCTCGGCACGACGATGGATCTGGACGTCAGTCCGCGAGCAGGCGCCAGATCCGGGACAGAGTTTCCCGGAGATTGCGCTCTGACGTGGCCTGCTGCGCGTCGCGCGGTGACAGCCAGCGCAGCGGCGCCGCGGGGCTCTCGGCGCGTGCCGCGCCCGGGGTCCTGGTAGCCAGGCAGAACCGCACGTCGGCGTGCTCGTGTGCAGGTTCCCGGCTGCTCGCCGGGACGGGGACGATCACCGCATGCCGGATCTGCGCGTCCGGCCACGGCACCAGGTCGGTCAGCCCGGTTTCCTCGCCGGATTCCCGCAGCGCGATGGCAAGCGGATCGCTCTCGCCCGGATCAGCGTGCCCGCCGGCCTGAAGCCACGCCTGCTGGCGCCGGTGCCAGCGCAGCAGAACCCGGCCGCTGCCAGGATGCACGATCACAGCGGACGCGGTGACATGCAGGGGAAGGGCTCGCAGCCACGGGTTATCCGCATCCTCCCCGAGCGCGCGCAGCCTCGCCACGTCGGCAGCCTCGGTCTCGTCCCGCGGACGATAGCTGGCAAGCATGGCCAGGATGGCACGACGGGGAGAACACATGGACGGCGTAGCACTCCAGCAGCGGGACCGAATCAACTGCGAGCAGACTACGGCCGCCAGCATACGGGTACGTGCCGCCTCCCCCGCGGCAACGGACTCGGCGTCATCGACGAGATCATCCAGCCCGCCGGGCGCCGGTGGCTCGCGTAGCTAAGGCGCCGAGGAGTCGGCCTGGCCATTCGTCCGGAGTAGCTAACGCGCCGAGGAGTCGCTGGCCATTCGTCCGGGCCCGGCTGCCCGGAGCGTCCATTCCTGACCCCGTGAACAGGTCCATTCCTGACCCCGTGCACAGCGCGCCCGGTAGCGCGTCAGCGCTAGGCCCCTCAGCCTGGCCGACGCGGCCCTTCCTGGCACCGGCGGCGTAGGTCGGTTTCCGCGCGTGCCCGTCCCTGCCACCCGCTGGCCAGCAACGGCCAGCCTGGCTGGTTCTCCATCCGGTGCCGCCCGATGCGGTCCAGCAGCTGTGCGTCCGCGCGGATTTCCTCGGCGGTGGGCGACAGCGCGAGGACCGCCGTCAGGATGAACGCGATGATGCTGATCCCGATGATCAGTGGCAGCAGGAAGCCCTCGGCTGTGGCGCCCCCGGCGGATGTGCCGGTGCCCATGGCATCCATCGCCGCGGCGTGGACGTGCATTCCGGCCATGCCCGTGTAGTGCAGCCCGCTGACGACAGCTCCCGCGATCAGGGCCGCTCCCATGGTGGGCCAGCCGCCGTGCAGCCGCGGCACCGCCCAGAGCAGCGCGCTCGCCCCCGCGACAGCGATGAGCACGGCGAGCGCGAGCAGCGCCGGGCTGGCGCTCATCCCGGCGGCCATCCGCATGCCCGCCATGTCTATGTAGTGCACGCTGGCGACGCCCACGCCGGCGACGATGCCGCCGGCCGGGAGCCAGCCGCGGCGACCGCGGCCGAATCCGACCGCGAACAGCCCGATTCCTACGGCTACCACCGCTGTGACCAGGCTCAGGAGGGTGACCGGTACGTTGTAGCGGATCGTCTCGCCGGGGATCGAGTAGCCGAGCATCGCGATGAAGTGCATGACCCAGATGCCAGTGGCGCCGAACGAGAGGGCTCCCAGGATCAGCCACCGTGCGCGGCTGGCTCCGGAGCAGGCCAGCGCCAGCGCTGCGCACCGCAGGCCAAGGAATGCGCCCAGGCAGGACATTAAGTAGCCGAGGGCGGGTGTCAGCAGCCCGTATGTGAAGTTGTTCGCGGCAAGCATGATCTGTCTCCCGCCGAAAGATCCTGAAGGCTGTGAAATACCCGGAAAGCCCCATGCGAGGGTACATCCGTAGCCGGCCCATCAGGAAGTAACGGCGCAGCTGGTCACCGCGGCACGCCGAGCAGGCGACGGACGCCTGGTCAGAGTGCTTAACCAGATCTCGACCCGAAGTCGTGCAGTTATAGCCGCATTATGTCTCAACGCCGCTATCGGGCGAGGCGACCCGTTACGCGCGCCGGACACGAACAACACCAGCCACGTCCAACGACGACTTCGGGTTCTAAGCCATCCGGGGCCGCCATTTCCGCACCGTCAATTTCCCGGCCGGCGGCAACGCAGTCCGCCCGTCTGCCAGCTGCCCGGGGTGAACGACCACGACGTCGCGCTGGTCTTCGGCCGGGGCACTGAACCAGGCAGGCAGGCTGGTGCGAGAGGTTCCCCCGCGCGGCACCTCTCGCACCACGGCGGCCAGGCGCTGAGCTCTGGCCGCGGCTAGCCGGCCGGCGGGATGTTCTGGTTGATCCGGAAGAAGTTGCCCGGGTCATAGCGGGCCTTGACGCGAGCGAGCCGGTCGTAGTTGGGGCCGTAGGACGACCGCACCCGGTCGGATCCCTCGTCCATCATGAAGTTCACGTACGCTCCGCCGGCCGAGGTCGGGTGCAGCGCCTCCCAGTAACGCACGGCCCAGTCCTTGATCTTGCCGGCGCTGGCCGGGTCAGGATCGACTCCGACGATCACGCCGGCCCAGCCGACGTCCCGGTAGGCGAAGGCGGTCGCATCCGGGCCGACCCGGTGGACGGCTCCGTCGATCGGGTACAGGTGCATCGTCGAGTGCGGGGTGGGCAGGGCCTCGCCGAATTTCTGGTGGATGGCGATTGCCGGATCCGAGATCTCGCGGAAGAAGTCGGCTCGCCAGTACCACTGCAGCCCGGCGGGGTAGAGCGCGTCGAAAATGCTTTGCAGCACGGGGAAGGGCATCGGCTGGATGCCGTCCAGCAGCGGTGAGCCGAATCCGCGCACGGCCGCGAGGACCGCGTCGGCGCGGTCGGGCGGCCCGGTGTAGCACCAGACGATCCCGCATGCCTTGCGCAGCCACAGCGGCTCGGGGAAAGGCGGCGCGGGCGGGATGGTGAGCAGGCCCAGCCAGCCGCTGAGTTCTTCGGGCAGGCTGGGCTGCATCTCGCGGTACCAGCGCATGACGTCGGCGACGTCGGCGATGTCGTAGAGGACCGGCCCGGCGACGACGGTGCCGACGTCGTGGCAGCGGAAGAGGAACGAGGTCACGATGCCGAAGTTGCCGCCGCCGCCTCGCAGCGCCCAGAACAGGTCCGGATGCGTGTCGGCACTGGCAGTGGCGAACGAGCCGTCCGCGAGCACCACATCGGCGGCGAGCAGATTGTCGATCGTGAGCCCGAACCGCCGGGACAGGTAGCCGATCCCGCCGCCGAGCGTGAGCCCGCCGACTCCGGTGGTGGACAAGAATCCGGACGGAGTTGCCAGGCCGAAGGCGCCGGCCGCGTGGTCAACGTCACCCCAGACGCAGCCGCCCTCGGCGCGAACGGTCTTGCCCGCAGGATCTACTGTCACCCCACGCATGGCCGAGAGATCGATGACAAGCGCGTCCTCCCATACGCCCAGGCCGCCGGCGTTGTGCCCGCCGCCGCGCACCGAGACGGTCAGCCCGTTCTCGCGGCCGAACCGGACCGCCGTCATGACGTCGGCCACGTCGGCGCAGCGGGCGATTGCCGCGGGCCGGCGGTTGATCATCCCGTTGTAAACCGCGCGGGCCGCATCATATCCGTCGTCGGCGGGCAGCAGCACCGGCCCCCGCATCGCTGACTTGAGGCTGTCAAACACAGGCGGCTGCGCTGTCGTGGACATGGCTGCTCCCAGAGCTCCGCCGGCCGCGTGATCGGCCCGGCGCTGACAGCAGCGTAGGCGGCAGGGCGTTCGCGGAGCGTTCGCTGTTCGTTCCGGCTGCGTCCTGTCACTGCGCCAGGTCGCCAGCGGCGCGGCGGAGCAGCGCCTGGCTGCCCTGCTGCTCGGCAAGGACGATCGCACGGCGCAGCAATTCGTCCCGGGCCGCGCCCTGATAGCGCTGCGCGTCGAGCCGGTACAGTTCCGGCAGCCACCAGCGGTCGTCTTGCGCCGCCGCGGCGGCGCGGGCCGATTCCAGCACCACGCCCGCCGCATCGCCCTGCCCGGCTGCGATGAGGGTCTCCGCCAGCAGGGCCAGGTAATACGGCTGGCGGGCCAGCGCGCCCTGGTCACGAAGCCTTCCCAGCCCCTCGCGGATCTGGTCGGCGCCATCGCTGCCGCCCTTGCACCAGCCCGCCAGGATCAGCCCCCAGTTGCCGTAGTAGGCGAACTCATAGCGGGCGCAGATTTCCTGGACCCGGCCAGCGAAATCCAGCGTCCGCCGCACATCGCCGCGGAGCTGGTGGGTTATCGCGGCGTAGGACAGCGCAACGGCGAGGCTGTAGGGATGCTCCACTTCCTCGGCCCGCGCGATCGCCCAGTCGCACCAGTGCAGTGACTCTTCGTCGCGGCCGAGCAGCCACAGAGCGTGCGCCGACCATGCCCGTGCGTGAACCTCAAGGCGGGTGCCGACCAGGGCCGGCGCGGCGTCGTGACACATCTCATGGGCGAGGGCGAAATGCGGCAGCGACTGCTCGTGCAGGGCCATGCTTGTCGCCGACCCGGCCACGGCGAAATGCGCCTGCCCGGTGGCGTCGGGATGCAGGTGGCTCAGCTCCAGGCTGCGGTTGGCGATCGCGTAGGACTCCGCGACATGGCCCTGCACGTAACGGACAGCGAACAGCCCCACCAGGCTGAGCAGCTGGAGCCTGGTGTCGCCCAGCCGCTCAGCCAGGTCGCGGGCGCGCTCGAGGACAGATTGCAGCTCGGTCGATGCGTAGCCGTACCGCGCGTTGAGCGGGGCGGCCATGGCATTGCGGATCGCCAGCTCGCCGGCGTCGCGACCGCGGCCCGCCGGGGCATGCCGAAGAATCTCGGCGGCGCGCCGGTAGTGCCGGATGGCCTTCTGGTTGGCGAACACACCTGTCGCGACCTCTGCGGCCAGCACGTGATGCGGCACCGCGCGAGCCGGACGGTCCGCCCGCTCGTACTGGTACGCGATGGCGGCAGCGGCGGCGCCAGGATCGTCAGCGTGGATCAGCTCGAGCGCCTGAGCCACGCGGCGGTGCAGCAGCCGCCGCCGCGGCAGGCTGATCTCGCCGTAGGCGGTGTCGCGGAGCAGGTCGTGGAAGAAGTCGTAGCTGGCCAGCGACTGCTCGCGGATGATCCGCCGGCGCCACAGCTCGTCTACGGCCTCGACCACCACGTCGCTGTCGAGATCGCTGGCCTCGGTGAGAAGCTCGAGGGTGAAGTCACGTCCTATCACCGCGGCCAGCTCCGCGACCTCGCGGGCGGCCGGAGCGGCCTGCCGTATCCGGCCGGTGAGCACCGCGCGGGCCTGGGGCCCCAGGTCAGGCCCGCCGATGACCCCCAGCGCTGCTACCGCGCCGTCGGCCGGCGCGCGATGCCCGGCCGCAGCGGCAAACGCGGCCGCCGGGCTGCCCAGGACGTGTGCCCGCACTGACTCGATAACGAAGAGCGGGTAACCCCCGGTCGCGGCATACAGCCATTCCGCTTGCGCGCGCGCCAGCGCGGTGCCGAGAACACCGGCGGCCAGCTCGGCGGATCGCTCGGCGTCCAGCGGCACCAGGCTCACGTCGGTGACCTGGCCCGCCGAACGCAGTGCCCGCAGCATCTCCGTCAGCTCAGGATTGCCGTCAATCTCCTCAGGCCGCATCGCGGCGACAACAAGCAGCGGATAACCCTGTCCCAGATGCAGCAGCAGCTGCAGCCAGGCGAGGGTGTCCTCGTCGCACCACTGGAGATCATCGAGCACCAGGAGAGCCGGCCGCCCTGCTGACAGGACCGCCCTGGCAAGGCCCTCGAAGAACCGGTGACGTTGCCAGGCGTCGGCCATCGGTCGCAATGGGGGCGCGGGGCCGGCGTCCGCTGGCGGGACGAGACGGTCAACCTCGCGAGCCCAGACCGGCTCGAGCCGACCGCGGGCCGATCGCAGCGCCGGGCTGCGCAGCCACTCCGACACCGGAGCCAACGCGAGCCGGCCCCTGGCCGCGAAGCAGCGGGCACGCATGGTGTCGAAACCTGCGCGCTGAACCACGCAGGACAGCTCGTCGAGCAGCCTGGTTTTCCCGACCCCGGCCTCACCGGCGATCACGGCGAAGCCCGCCGCCCCTTCCAGTGCCTTCCGCCAGCGCTCGGCCAGCAGCCCAAGCTCGCGCTGGCGGCCGACGAGCCGCACTGGACTGGCAGCCGGGACCGTGGTCCCGGCCGAGGTTGCCGCGGCGCCGGGCGCGGCTGGCCTCGGGGGACGCGGGCTCGCCAGATGCTCATATTCCGCCGTGGTGGCCTGGCCGGGCCCGACCCCGAGCTCACGCTCGAGGACCGCCGCGCACCGGTGGTAGGTCTGCAGCGCCGCCGCCCGATCGCCCGACAGGGCCTGCAATTGCAGCAGCGCGCGGTACCCGGCCTCCTCGAGCGGCTCGAGATCAATTCGCCGGCGCGCCCGCCCGATGGCCTCTGCGTAAGCACCAGCATCCCGCTCCAGCGCGATCAGCTGGTCGAGCAGGGCCAGGCACCTGCGGTGCAGCCGGTCACGCTCGGCGGCAGCCCAGTCGTCATACAGTGCGGGCATCAGCTCACCGCGGTACACCCGCACAGCCTCGGCCGCAGACAAGCGGAATGCGGCTCCATCGCCGGCTGCGTGCGCCGTCGACGCCGCGTCCGCGGCGGTCTCGAATGCCGCGACGTCCAGGTGGCAGTCATGCCCAAGCCGCCACAGCAACGTGCCGCCATCCGCGGCCAGCCACCGATCCACCTGCGGGAACCCCGCTCGGAGCGAATGCAGCTCGCGGCGCAGGTTCGTCCGTGCCTGCGCTTCGGTGGAATCCGGCCAGAACCGGGCCGCGACATACTCCCGGCGCTGTGGCGAGTCCCGGTGAAGCAGCAGGAAGCCGAGCAGCGCCATCACTCGCGGCGACCGCCCCGCCGCCACAATGGAGCCGTCCACTGCCACACGCTGCTCGCCGAGCAGCGAAATCTCGAGCATGACATCCCCCTGGGCCAGATCCGCCGCGAGGGCCAGGGTCCCGTCCGCACTACCGCCCAGGTTACGGGACCCTGGCGCCAGCCGAGCCGGACAGTGGGGCACTCCCGAAGGCTCTGGCTTGCGACATGGAAGGACTGCAGCGGGCGCGGCAGCCCGCACGGGTGCAGAACAACGCCGGCATGTGCATGCAGGCTGGCGATCGTGTGCAGATCGTGTGTAGTCACGCACGGCCGAGGCCGGCGTCCTCAGCGCACTTCCGGTCACTGGCACCTATGCGACCGCCCGTCGCGAGCGCTGGCGACCCAGGGGCCCAGGACCGGCGAGGAAGCGCTGCATGGTCTCCAGCGGCGGTGCCGGCTCTGACCGCATCCGGCATAGCTACCCAGCGGGACTACCCTCTGGACGGCCCGGCAGTTCATCGCCGTCCTGCCCGGTCCGGGGAGCGGGCCGGCTCGCCGGCCGGGGAGGGCGGGCGACCGGGGCGCCCGGATCCGTGATCCCTGCGTCCGGTGCGCTCGCGACCGATCCGGGGCGGCCGCGCCGCCCCCGCGAGGGCCCGCCGGGAAGGTTGAGCGGCGGATGCTTGATCGCGGGCATGACGGAGGTCAGCGCCTCCCTGGTTTGCGCCGCAACCTGGCGTTGCTCGTGTTGTTTTTCGGCTCGTGCCGCAGCAGCATCCAGCCGGTCACTCATCGTGCGCAGCCAGCGGGCCCGCGCCCGCGCCTTGCGGACGCGATCCGCCGCGTAGAGCACGAGCACCGCACCCGCGGATCCGACGATGACCAGGCCGACCACGTTTTCCGCTCCTAGCTTGGTAGGTCTTCGGGACCTCTCCAGCCTATGCGAGGGCAGGTTCTCGGCCGGGCGGCCTCATCAGCTGCCTGCGGCAGCTCGCCAGTCGTGGCCGGCGTAACAGGCCGGGAGCCTTTCGCTGCCGCCGCGGATGACGCCCCGGGGTGGGAGCGGGCTGGCCGGCCCGGCCAGCGGAAGCAAGGAGCTCCCCGGTGCGGAAATCGCCCGTCAACGTCATGCTGTCGACTGGGACAAGGTGGCAGCAAAGGCTGGCCATTCACTCAGTCCCAGCCCCGCCAGAAATGTGAATATCGCCCGTCTGGGATTCAAACGAAGCAGGCGGAGGCGTTGGCGCATCGCCTGCCCCTATGCTGTCGCCAACGGCGCGGCACCTTCGTCGAGCACAAGTGCTGCCGAAACGGGCGCATTAACTGACATAGGCACCTCCGCAGATCACGCCGGGCCACACGCCGGGCCACAAGGCCAAACCTGGGCGGACGGAAGCTAAGGATGTGGACTAGATGAGGAAGGCAAGCACGGGAACTACCATCGCCGCGGCAACAGCTTTCACGACACTGAGCCTGAGTGCATGCGGATCGTCACCGCCGCAGGACTACTATGCCAATGGCAGGGCCTACGCCATAAAATCTCTCAGCGCGCGTGATGGCCGTGCCCCGCGCTTCACCGCGAGGCATCTCTGCACTGCGGATCTTGACATGTTCGCCGCCGGCGGCCACAACACAGTGGGTGACTCACTGGGCATCAGGACTACCGCAGGCCCGACTGCCCGTCAGTGGATCACCGGCTGCATAGCCGGCGCGGAAAAAGTGGCCAGGTTCGTGCCCGTTGATGTCGGCCTCTACAACGTCAAGAAGCTGGAGAATGCTGTCATATCCCGGTGGAACAGTGATCACCCAGACTCTACCCGGGACGCTACCGCGCACGCTGCCTGTGCGCCAATCCACGTGCTGGGCGGCACTTCCCGATGCTTGCTCACTGCCGATGGCGCCGTTTGGCGGACCACCGTAACCGTTACGACGGATGGTGCGGATTGGTCGGGCACAACCTGGCAGCAGACCGGGGCCGGTACTGCAGGTTCCAGCCCCTCAGCCCACTCCGCCAGCACACCGGCGGCGCAGACGGTCAGCCAGCAGATCGCTGCCAACTGGAAGGCGTTCTCCAGCGCAAAGACCCCGCTAGCTCAGCGAGTGAGCTTGCTGCAGGACGGAAGCGCATTCACGGCGATCCTCCGGGCCCAGGCGGATTCGGCGCTGGCCGCCCAGGCAATAGCGCAGGTCACCGAGGTGACCATGACGTCATCAATGTCGGCCGACGTTACTTATTCGATCCTGGTAGGCAGTAAGCCAGAACTGACGAACCAGCAGGGTACAGCAGTGCTCAGCAATGGCACCTGGCAGGTCAGCGCGAATAGCTTCTGCGGCCTGGTGGCCATGCAGAGCGGCGGCGAGACGTCGGGACTGCCCGCGGCATGTCAGAATTGAGATGATCAAGAGTTACCACATCATCCGTGGCGAGGCGTGACAGCCTTCGCCGTCTCGACCACCCTGCGCTCCGTCGACTGGCACAACTCCCGGCTCCCGGGCGGCGACATCGCCGCCAAGGTCGCCAAGCTCGAGGACCGGCCGGGAAACGAGCCGCAGGTTCACGGCAGCGGCGGGCTCGCCCAGACGCTCATCGAGCACGACCTCGTGGACGAATATCGCCTGCTCCTGTTTCCCGTGCACCTTGGCTCCGGGAAGAAGCTGTTCCGCGAACGGGACACGCGCGGGACGTTGTCGTCTCCACTGGCGACGGCTAACCCTGGCGAGACGCCTCAATACAGCGCACACCCTCGGCGCTGACCGTGGCCGCGTGAGGAGTGTGCGGCGGAAGCACCAGCCGGTCTCCAGGGCCGAGATCAGCGTCGCCTCTGTCGGTGTGGAACACGATCCGGCCGCGTACGCAGTACAGCACCTTCTCGTAGCTGTGCTCGTGCCAGCCGTAGGTGTCACCAGGGGCATTACCCCAGCCATGCGGGGCCAGGCCTTCCGTACGCATGCGTGCGATGATCTCATCCTCGCCCGGCGGCCG
>DATJZH010000249.1:0-4568 GCA_035499215.1 Streptosporangiaceae bacterium
ACCGGGTCGAGCAGTGGCGGCGGACCGGCGAGCGGCCTGCCGTCGCAGTATGGACTGCGGCGCAGACCGCGCAGTTCCTCACCTCGATCGAGAGGCACCGGTTGTATGCCGCCTATCATCTGATCGCGCTGCGCGGGCTGCGCCGCGGGGAGGCCGCCGGACTGCGCTGGTGCGATCTGGACCTGGACGGCAAGACCGCGGTGATCAGCCAGCAGCTGCAGCAATACGACGGGCGGCTGGCGGTATGCCCGCCCAAGACTGCGCACAGCACCCGGACCATCGCGCTGGACCACACCACGGTCGCCGCGCTGGCCGCCCACCGGGAACGGCAGCTGGCCGAGGCCGCCGCCTTCGGGCCCGGCTACCGGCCGAGCGGGTTCGTGTTCACCAACCTCAACGGCGACCCGATGGCGCCGGACCGGCTGACCCGGATATTCAAGAAGCTGGCCGCCGAAGCCGGGCTGCCGCCGGTCCGGCTGCATGACCTGCGCCACGGCGCCGCCACCTTGCTGCAAGTGAGCAGAATTACATCTGGTGCATCATTCGGCAGGTCGCGTGGACACGCGCTGCCTGCGGCGCAGCGTGCGGCGCTGCGGCGGGCCCGGAGTGGTGATGGGCCGCCTGGCATGCGTGACCTGCGATGTCATCGGCTGGCGGCGTGAGTTGCAACGGTGATGCACCTGGTGTCGTTGCACCGGGGGCCGCGATGATGCATTCGGGGTAAGGATCGGGCGGCGGGATCGGGCGGGGTTGCATCGGGTGCATCGTCTGGGACGCTGGAGCTGGCTGCGTGGTCGCGGCGCATGCTGGTGCCCTGCCGGGCGCGGCCTGGACGGGGGTGATCGCGACACGCTGCTGACCTGCGGGTCGGTCGTTGCGGTTGCGGCGGGTGCCAGGATGTGGCATCCGATCCGATTGCATTTGGTAGCTGCCTGGCCGCGCCTAGTGCATGATTTGTGGGGGTGTTGGTGTCCGGGATGCGGAAGGCCGCGGGGTCGGCTGCTTTAGTGCTGGTGGATGGCGCGGTGCCGCTGCGGCCCGAGCCCGCGCTGTTCGATGCGATGCTGGAGGGCTGGCGCCGTCAGCAGGCCGCGCGGCGGCTGAGCGGGCCGCTGGTCGAGGGCCGGGTCCGGCTGGTCCGCCGGTTTGCCGCGTTCACCGGGGCGTGGCCGTGGCAGTGGACCCCGGAGCAGGTGGAGCACTGGGTTGCGTCGGGCGGGTGGGCGCATTCGACGATCCGCTCCTATGAAGGCGCGCTGGCAGTCTTCCTGGATTATGTCTGCGATCCGCGGTACGGCTGGATCGCGGAGTGCGAGCAGCAGGCCGGCGTCCGGCCGGTTCAGGTGTGTCATGCGGGCAACACGGCGGTGCATGCGGCGGAGTACGAGGGCCGGCCGGAGCGGCGCCCGCTGACCAGAGCCGAGCTGCAGGCGTTCCTGGATGCCGCGGATGATCACGTCGAGCGGGCGGCGGGCTCGCGGCGCAAGGGCTGGCTGGCGGCGTTCCGCGACGCGACGCTGTTCAAGGTGGTCTACGGGTGGGGGCTTCGCCGCCGGGAGACGGCGATGCTCGACGTGGCTGATTTCGCCGTGAACCCGGCGGCCCCGGAGCTCGGCGGGCTGGGCATCTGCCATGTCCGGTACGGCAAGGCAATGCGGGGCAGCCCGCCGCGCAGGCGGGCGGTAGCCACCGTGATGCCGTGGACGGCCGAGGCGTTAGCCCAGTACATCAGCGAGGTCCGGCCGTGCCATGAGGCGGCCCGCCATCCGGCGCTATGGCTGACCGAGCGGGGCGGGCGGATCTCGCCCCGCCAGATCGATGACCGGTTCGCCGCCTGGCGGGTCGCGGCCGGGCTCCCGGCCGAGCTGTCGGTCCACTGCCTGCGTCACTCATACATCTCGCACCTGATCGAAGACGGTGCTGACCCGCTGTTCGTGCAGCAGCAGGCAGGGCATTCCTGGGCATCGACGACGGCCGTCTACACCACGGTCGGGCAGGACGCGAGGAACCGGATGCTGCGGGCCGCGCTGGCCCGCGCCTTCGAAGGAGAGGACGGCAGGCATGGCAGCGAAAACGGCCGGTTACCGGTGGCATCTGCGGCGGCTGATGGCTGAGAAGGACATGTACGCCACGACCCAGCTGGGGCCGCTGCTGGCCGAGCGCGGCATCACGCTGTCCCGCGAGCAGGTCTACCGGCTGGTCACCGGCGTCCCGGAGCGGCTGAGCCTGGCCACCTTGGCCGCGTTGTGCGACATCATGGGCTGCCAGCCCGGTGACCTCATCGAGGTGGCCAGGACGCCCGCCGTCACCAGGCCGGCCCCGCCATCGCCGGCGCGGCGGCCCCGGCCGGTGCGGGCCCGGGTGGTCCCGGCCCCGGAGGGCGGCAGTGGCCCGCTGCCCTGAAGGTCATGAGCTGACCAGCCACGGCACGCGGCGGCCGTGTGCTGCCTGCCGCCGGGACGCATTGATCCGGTACGTGATCACGGCTGAGGGGTCGCTGCCACGCAGCGAGGCCGCCGCCGCGGTGGACGCGGTGGCCACCAGCCCGGCGGTGCTGCGGGACCTGGCCGCGGCGCTGGCCGCCGATCCTGGCATGCTCCGGCATGGGGCGCCGCCGGTGGCCGGGCGCCTGGTCTCCGAGCTGATCGCCCGCGGATCGAAGACGCTGACCGTGCCCGCGTGCGCGCGCTGCGGCCGGACCGGGATGCCGCTTTACCGCACACCGGACGGGGGCATGTGCAAGCCGTGCACCGCCCGCCAGATCACAGCTGAGTGCGCGCACTGCGGCCAGGTCAAACCGGTCGTCAGCCGCGACGCCGACAGGCAGCGCATCTGCGAGCGGTGCCGCCGCCACGACCGCGGGCACCGCAGGTGCGGGGTATGCGGGCAGAGCGCCTCGATCGTGGTGCGGGCCCGCGGTGACGCGCCGGACATCTGCGTCAGCTGCTACCGGATGCCCAGCGCCCTCTGCAGCGTGTGCGGCAAGTACCGGGAATGCAACTTCGCCTCCAGCGACCATCCGGTCTGCCCGTCGTGCTCGCCGCGGGCCGCCGCCCGCTGCGCCCGCTGCGGCCAGGACCGCCCGCCGCAGGCCCGCTGGCCCGAAGGACCGGTCTGCGACCCGTGTTACACCGCCGCGCTGCGACACCGGGCACGATGCGCATCCTGCGGGCAGTTGCGGCGGCTGGTCGCCCCGCCCGGCCCGGATGCTGACACCTGCGCCAGCTGCGCCGGGCAGCCCGTCACCAGCGCATGCACCGGCTGCGGCCTTGAGGACAAGCTTTACGAGCGCGGCCGGTGCGAGCGGTGCAGCCTGCGGCGGCGGGCCGCGGCGCTGCTCGCCGGACCCGGCGGCGACGTCCCGGCCGCGCTGATGCCCGTCTTCGAGGCGATCTGCGCGGCCCGCACGCCCAAGTCAGCGCTCAACTGGCTGCGCCGGGACGGCGGCGCCGGGATCCTCGCCCAGGTCGCTTCGGGAAACCTGCCCGCCACTCACCAGGCGCTCGATGCCCATCACCGCCGCCGGGCAGCCGATCAGCTGCGCTATGCGCTGGTGGCCGGCGGCGTGCTGCCGCCCCGCGATGAAGAACTCGCCCGCACCGGGCAATGGCTCACCGGCATCCTCGCCGCCATCGAGCCCGCCGCCGGACGCCGTCTCGTGCAGGCCTACGCCACCTGGCACGTGATGCGCCGCCTGCGCACCAGCGCCGGCAAGGCCGGCCGGCCGCGCACATACACCGCCCACGCGCGCAACAACATCCGCGCCGCCGCGGACTTCACCGCCTGGCTCGCCCGGCACGGCAGGTCACTGCAGAAATGCCGGCAGGCCGACGTCGACGGCTGGCTGGCAACCGGCCCCGGCGCCGGCCAGGTCCGCGACTTCCTCACCTGGGCAGCCGCCCGCGGGCACTGCGCGGCGCCCGACATCCCCGGCCCGGCCCACCGCAGCGGCACCGCCGCCAGCCAGGACGACCGCTGGGCACAGGCCACCCGCCTGCTGCACGACGACACCCTCGACCTCACCGACCGCGCCGCCGGATGCCTGCTCCTGCTCTACGGTCAGCAGCTGTCGCGGATAGCCGCCATGACCACCAGCCAGGTCACCAGCCACGACGGCACCGTCTTCGTCCGGTTCGGCCGCTATGACGCGCCGCTCCCCGAGCCGCTCGGCGTCATCCTCACCGAGCTGATCCGCACCGGCCGCTCCCGCACCGGGACCGGATCCCCGCCCAGCACGCCATGGCTGTTCCCCGGCGGCCTGCCCGGCCGCCCGATCACCCCGGGCCAGCTCGGCCAGCGCCTGCGCGCCCTCGGCATCTACGCCATAGCAGGACGCCGTGCCGCACTCACCGACCTGGCCGCCCGCATGCCCGCCGCCGTCCTCGCCGACCTCCTCCACCTAGCCCCGGGAACCGCTGTCCACTGGACGCACGAAGCCGGAGCAGACTGGAACCGCTACGCAGCCGACCTAGCCCGCACTCGCAATCACCAACGCGGGGAATAGCCCCAGGGCTCCCGGCCCAGGCTGAGGTATTCAGTGTGGTTGGAACATTGCTCTCTACCAGTTT
>DATJZH010000250.1:0-5183 GCA_035499215.1 Streptosporangiaceae bacterium
CGCCGGTGCCGCGGCCCTGGCGTGGCGGCGCCAGCCGCGCTGACCGCGACAGGCCGGGACCGCCCCGGCATCCGTACGGGCAGCAGGCCGAGGGACTCGCGGTAACGCAGCATCCGCGGCGATATGCCAGCGTGCTGAGCCGCCTGGGTGATTCGCACGCCCAGTATCTTACATTTTCCTGTCAGGAACCGCCGCACCGGCGTGCATGCGATGGCCCGCTTCCCGTAGCCTCGGTATCTCAGCCGAGCAGGAACACGTCGGGAGCGATGCGATGACCGCGGAATGCCAGCCGTTCAAGGTCGCAGACCTGTCACTGGCCGGGTTCGGCCGCAGCGAGATCAGGCTGGCCGAGCATGAGATGCCAGGGCTGATGGCGGTGCGAGCGGAGTATGCCGAAGCTCAGCCGCTGCGCGGTGCCCGGATCACCGGGTCGCTGCATATGACGGTCCAGACCGCGGTACTGATCGAGACGCTGGTCGCACTGGGCGCGCAAGTGCGGTGGGCGAGTTGCAACATCTTCTCCACCCAGGATCATGCGGCCGCCGCGGTGGCGGTGGGCCCGGACGGCACCCCTGATGACCCGAAGGGGATTCCGGTGTTCGCCTGGAAGGGCGAGACACTGCGCCAGTACTGGTGGTGCACGGAGCAGGCGCTGTCCTGGCCGGGGCAGAGCGGGCCGAGCATGCTGCTGGACGACGGCGGCGATGCCACCCTGCTGGTGCACAGGGGTGCTGAATTCGAGTCCGCCGGGTCGGTGCCGGACGCCAGCGATGATGACCCGGAGGAGTGGCAGGTCGTCCTGGACCTGCTGCGCGCCTCGCTGGCAGCGAACCCGGCTAAGTGGACCGCATGCGCCGCGGGGATCGGCGGAGTGACCGAGGAGACCACGACCGGGGTGCACCGGCTGTATGAGATGGCGGCGGCCGGGACGCTGCGGTTCCCGGCGATCAACGTCAATGACAGCGTGACCAAGTCGAAGTTCGACAACAAATACGGATGCAGGCACTCGCTCGTCGACGGGCTCAACCGGGCCACCGACGTGCTGATCGGTGGCAAGGTAGCGGTGGTCTGCGGGTACGGCGACGTGGGTAAGGGCTGCGCGGAGTCGCTGCGCGGACAGGGCGCCAGGGTGATCGTGACGGAGATCGACCCGATCTGCGCGCTGCAGGCGGCGATGGACGGGTACCAGGTCGCCCGGCTCGAGGACGTGCTGGCAAGCGCGGATATCTTCGTCACCGCGACCGGCAACCTGCGGATCATCACCGCCGAGCACATGACCCAGATGAAGCACCAGGCGATCGTCGGTAACATCGGGCACTTCGACAATGAGATCGACATGGCAGCCCTGGCCCGCCTGCCCGGCGTGACCAGGGTGAACATCAAGCCGCAGGTTGACGAGTGGGCTTTCCCTGACGGGCACGCGGTGATCGTGCTGTCGGAAGGGCGGCTGCTGAACCTGGGCAATGCCACCGGTCACCCCAGCTTCGTGATGTCCAACAGCTTCACCAACCAGGTCATCGCCCAGATCGAGCTGCACACCAGGGCGGCCGACTATCCGCTTGGCGTGCACGTCCTGCCCAAGCACCTGGACGAGAAGGTCGCCCGGCTGCACCTGGATGCCCTCGGCGTCCGCCTGACCACGCTGACCAAGGAGCAAGCCGGGTATCTCGGCATTCCGATCGAGGGTCCCTACAAGTCCGACCACTATCGCTACTGAGCCAGACCCGGTGACCGGACCCAGCAGGCCGGCCGCCCGGCGCACCCCGCCGGACAGCACGGCCGCGGACGCAATGGCCCGGCACAGCGCAGCCTCGGACGGTACGGCCAGGGACGGCGCGGCCTCGGACATCGCTGATCCGGGGCTGGCCGCTGTCGGCTGGCCGCGGATCGCCTGGGCCGAGCGCGCCATGCCGGTGCTGGCGCTGATGCAGGCCCGGCTGGCCGGGCAGCGGCCGTTTGCCGGACTCACGATCGCGGCATGCCTGCACGTGACCGCGGAGACAGCGGTGCTGGTTAACCTGATCCGGGCCGGCGGCGGCCGAATCCGGCTCGCGGCGTCGAACCCGCTGTCTACCCGGGACGACATCGCCGCGGCGCTGGCGAGGCTGCCCGAGGTGACGATTTTCGCCCGGTCCGGCGTCGACCGGGGCACCTACTACGAGCACATCCACCGGGCGCTGGACTGCCGTCCGGATCTGGTCATCGACGACGGGTGCGATCTTGTGAACACCCTGCACGCGGAGCGCGCCGAACTACTGCCCGGCGTGCGCGGCGGCTGCGAGTCGACCTCCACCGGGGCGGCGCGGTTGCGCCGGATGGCCGCGGCGGGCGCCCTGGCCTTCCCGATGTTCGCCGCGGACGCCTCCGTGACCCGCCGCATGTACGACAACAGGTACGGGACCGGCCAGTCCGTCATCGACGGCATCATGCGCGCTACGAACACGCTGCTGGCCGGCAAGACGGTCGTGGTGGCCGGATATGGTGCCTGCGGCGCCGGGATCGCCGAGCGCGCCAGGGGTCTCGGCGCGCACGTGCTCGTCACCGAGGTCAATCCGGTCCGCGCGCTTGACGCGATCATGCAGGGCTTCGGCGTGCTGCCGCTGGCTGATGCTGCCCCGCGGGGGGAGGTGTTCATCACCGCAACCGGCTCCCGCGACGTCATCGGCGCCGCTGAGCTGTCAGTCATGCGGGACGGCGCGATCCTGGCCAATGCCGGCCACTTTGACGTCGAGGTCGACGTCCGCGCCGTGGCCGGCCTGGCGGTCGAGGTCAACACTGCGGTGCGCCCGTATGCCGACGAGTACGTGCTTGCTGACGGAAGACGGCTGATCCTGCTGGCTGAGGGCCGGGTGGTCAACCTGGTGGCGGGAGAGGGGAACCCGGCCGCCGTGATGGACCTGTCCTTCGCCGTCCAGGCGCTCGCGCTGGTCTGGCTGGCGACTGGCGAGGCCGTGCCGGAACCTGGCGTGCATGACATCCCGGCGACGATCGACGCTCAGATAGCCAAGCTGACTCTCGCGTCGCTGGGCACGGCGATCGACGAGCTGACACCTGCACAGCAGAGATACCTGGATTCCTGGCGGCACGGCTCCTAGCGGCGTCCATATTTGCCGACCAATGTCGCGGCGTGGAAGGCTCGGCGAGTTGACGCGCTGCTACGCGGGCGGCGTGAATCCGCCGAAATCAGGCTGGCCAGCCGCGGGCTCGGCGGGGCCGGGAGCGGCCCCGTCATCAGCCGCCCTCGGGGCGCTGCCATGGCCGGTGCCAGGCGGCGTGGCCCGCTGGGCGGCCAGCCGCGCATGCTCGCGCTCCCGGCGGACGGCCAGGACGGCGGCCAGGTAGGCAGCGGGCGGAGTGCCGGGCGGCGGCGGCGGGCTAACCTGCGCGGCCACGGCAGCGGCCAGGCTCCGGCCGAGCTCGTCCCTGGCGGCTGGCCGCAGGTCT
Source organism: Streptosporangiaceae bacterium (assembly GCA_035499215.1). Lineage (GTDB taxonomy): Bacteria > Actinomycetota > Actinomycetes > Streptosporangiales > Streptosporangiaceae > DATJZH01. The sequence continues at coordinate 3,445 of DATJZH010000250.1, forward strand.
GCGTAACGGCGCAGGTAGCTCCCCGCCGCCCCGGCATTTTGATCAGACAGGCGGGATAGCTCAAGGAACTGCGCCCAGCCGATCAGCGGCGGCGGGACTATGGCAAACGCGGGCGGCAGCTCCGGCCGGGGCGGCATGCGCTCTTGAATGGCAAACGTCCCGGCGAGCAGGTCGCCGACACGCTTGCCCTTTGCCGACAGGATGCAGGTGATCAGCCCGACTGGGGTCAAGATGATGCTCCAGACCTCCAGCACGCCGGCCACCGCGCGCAGCAGCGCCTGCCGGAACCGCTCCGGGCTGCCGTCGTCGCTGACCACCCGCTGGCCCAGGGCCATCTTCCCCGGCGTCTTGCCGCGGGTCAGCGTCTCGAAGATCGTCGGGTAGCCGACGATGATGAGAACCCAGCATGTCAGCAGCAGAGCCGACAACGCGGCAGCATTCACCTGCCCCGCACGGGGCAGCGCGGTCTCCAGGATGACGACCATCAGCGCGATCTGGACCACCATGTCGAGCAGCAGCGCGAGGAGCCGGCTGGGGAAGCTGGCGATGGGGACTTCCAGGATGACTGCTTCCCCGGTCACGACCTCCGCCACCGCATGCCCTCCCGGCTGGGCCGCGCCGGCGGGCCCATGGTAGGCAAGGTTAGTCGCGGGCCGCCGCAGTAGTCTCCTGGCGTGGACGTGGACGCATTTGCCGCCGCGCACCGAGCGGACTGGGACAGGCTCGATCAGCTGGTCAAGCGCCGCCGCAGGCTATCGGGTGACGAGGTGGACGAGCTGGTCGCGAGCTACCAGCGGACGGCCACCCAGCTGTCCGTGCTGAGGTCTGGCGGCGGCGATCCGGCCCTGGTAGCTCAGCTGTCGACCACGCTGGCGCGGGCCCGGGCAGCCGTTGGCGGCGCGCATGCCCCGCAGTTGCGCTCGGTGGTGCGCTTTGCCGCCATTTCCTTTCCTCTGATGGCTTACCGGGTCCGCTGGTGGTGGCTGGCCACCGCGGCCGGGTCGCTGCTTGTCGCCCTCGCCTTCGGCTGGTGGGTCGCCAGGACGCCCGCAGCGCAGGGCAGCCTGGTCTCCAAGTCCGAGGCTGCCAGCCTGGTACGCCACCAGTTCCGCGGCTACTACTCGCAGTACGCGGCCGGATCGTTCGCGGCCAAGGTCTGGACGAACAATGTCTGGGTGGCCGCGGAGGCGCTGGTCTCCGGGATCCTGCTCGGCATCCCCACGCTGTACGTCTTACTGACCAACGCGCTGAACATCGGGGTGGACGGGGGGCTGATGGCTGCCTACGGCAAGATCGGCGAGTTCTTCAGCCTGATCCTCCCGCACGGGATGCTCGAGCTGTCGGCGGTGTTCCTGGCAGCCGCCGCCGGACTGCGGCTTGGCTGGACCGTCATAGACCCCGGCCCGCGCCCGCGATCGCAGGCGCTGGCGCAAGAGGGCCGCACAACGATCACGATTGCGCTCGGGCTGATCGTGGTGCTGCTCGTGTCCGGGCTCATCGAGGCGTTCGTCACCCCGTCATCCCTGTCGAGCTGGGCGCGGATCGGCATCGGCGGCTGCGTTGAGGCGGCCTTCCTTGGCTATGTGATCGTGGCGGGGCGCCGCGCCTGCGCGGCCGGGGAGTCCGCGGACATCAAGGAAGCGCCCGATCTGATGCCGATGGCTGGCTGAGGCCGGGGCTGGCTGGGCGGGCCTGGGCTGGCTGAGGCCGGGGGCCGTGGTGGCTGGGGCTGGAGTCGG
>DATJZH010000251.1:0-3801 GCA_035499215.1 Streptosporangiaceae bacterium
AACCAGCATCGTCCGCACCGGGCCAGGAACTTGCGGCCACCAGATCACGATGACAGCACCACGGCCGCGATTACCGACCTGGCGACGGCGGGAATACGGCGGCGGAAGGTCTTGGGCGGGCTGATCCACGAGTACAAACGAGCCGCATGACAGACATCGGCCGGTCCATAACGTTGCAGGTCATAGGCAGTGACAAGGTTTCGGAACCCTGCAGGGTACCGGTCGCAGGATCGTCAGCGTGTGGCAGCCCCGCGGCGGCGGCGAGAAACAAGATCCCGGTCACGGCGAAGTTCGCGGCCTGGATCCAGCCGCCCGGGCCGGATGCACCGGGCCAGCATAGGCGCTCCGGCGGCGCCTTCCGGGTCGTCTGGCCCGCGTGTCGGCGTAATCCGCTAGCCCGCTCTGTCCGCTAGCCGGGGCAGGGAGATCCTTCGCGAGTAATGGGCCGGGCGTCTGTCAGAAGTCTCCGCCTCCGAAGTCCCCGCCTCCGGAGTCCCCGCCTCCGAAGTCCCCGCCGTCGTAATCCCCGCCTCCGGAGTCCCCGCCTCCGAAGTCCCCGCCTCCGAAGTCCCCGCCGTCGTAATCGCCGCCGGAATCCGCGCCGTAGTCGCCGCCGTCTCCGTAGTAGACGGGGCCGCCGAACAAGCCGCCCGGCGCGAGCGCCTCCCCGAGCAGGAATCCGGTGAACAGGCCGGGGCCGAAGCCGAAGCCGCCCCAGTACGACGGGGCGAAGCCAGCGTTCACGTAGTTCACCGGCGTGCCGTTCACTTCCACCTTGCGCATCTCCGGCTCGATGCCCCGCTCCAGCTTGTGCGCATCCACGGCGCACACTGGCACCTCCCGGCCGCGCCCGCCGTCCGGTGGCGTCCAGTACGCATCCGTGACCGACATGCCGTGCCGCGGATCGAAGAAGCACGACGGGCGCCGCTCGGGCCTGGGCCGGTCGGCCGCCAGCGCCTCGGCGGAGGCCAGGCGATACTGGCCCTCGGCGATGGCCCGGCTGACGGCCATCATGTCCGAGCTCCGCCTGGCGGCGTCGAGCGCCGCGGTCCCTCGCTCGTAGGCGGCAAGGGCTGCGGCCTGTTCTGCCGCGGCTTCCGGGTTGCGCTGGATGGCGACGTTAGTGTCGCCGTCAGTTATCGCGGAGTTGAGCGCGATCAGGTCGTCCTGCGCGGCCGACTTGGCCTCGTTGAGCTGCTTAAGGTCGCGGCGCCTGCGGTTGCGGATGGGCCGCCAGATGGCGAAAAACCCGAGCACGCCCAGCAGCACCACCACGGCCAGGGTGATCAGCAGATTACGCACCAGGTGCGACGAGCCGCCGGTCCCTGTGCCGCTAGTGCCCAAGCTGGCGTCGTGCTGCACGTCGGTGACGAAATCCTCCAGCGCCGCGGGGAGGTTCCGGTCCGACGCGTGCTGCCGCACCACCTTGGTCGCGATGTCGGCCGCGCCGTGCGTGGGCAGCATGCCCTTGTTGTCGGCGCCGAAGTGCAGCCGTCGGGTGTCCAGGAAGCCCACGGTGAACTGCGCATGCCCGTTCAGGTCGTCGATGATCTGATGCATCGCGCTGTCGTAGCCCGACCGGCCAGCGGGGGCGATGACCAGGTAGATGTCGTCGCCGCCGATCTGCTGCTCGAGCTTGTTCTGCTCGCTCTGAGAGACCGCATGGCGGCCATCGCCGGCGACGCAGACGTGGTGCTGGGCCAGGCACTGTGGCAGCGTGCTGGCGCTGGTCGGGGAGCACGGCAGCCAGAACAAGCACAGCGCAGCGACCGCGCTCACTCCGATGGCCAGAAACCTCTTCACGCCGTGAACCCCCTGCCGCGGGTCAGCCCCGGACGGCGCGGCGTGGCACATGATGAGCGCATTGTTCGTCGGCCGTTGCCAGACAGCATAGGGCGCCACCACCCGGCAGTTACCCGCTGGAAAGGCTATCGAGCGTCGCAGCCCGAGCTTGTCTCGCGCCACAACTACGCCCTGATTCTCACGCAACGTAACCATGTTGGCGATCGGGATAGCCGACATTCGCCACGCTTGGCGCGCGTCCTCGGCCAGGCGCTCAATTTCATCGTCCGCGATGAGCAGCAGGTTATCCGGAAGATCGAACTCTGGCAGCCTGATCTCGGGGAACTCCACGAACGTGCCGAGATACTTGGTGAGATCTTCTAGCCAGCGTTGTCGGAACTCGGCTCGCCTGGCCGCGGGCTCCCGAGGCACCACAGTGGCGGCGATACTGGGTATCCGCCCTGGCAGACAATGCGGAGGCTGCCGCGCATACCGACAATCTCATCCCGGTGGCACGGGTAGAACGCACCTGGATTCGCATCCAGGTCGAACTCCTCCGCAGGTACGCGGCGATCTTGCGCGGCGGAAGACAAGGAACCCGATACGACGACCTCCTGACAGACGCCGGAGTGCAGCGGATAGCCGCAAGCGACCTCAGCGCCATCGCACGCGACCTGGAGTCCTGGATCGAGCACGACTGGATAGCCGTCATCAACATCAGCGCCGAACGCCAGCACCTGGCGGGACCGCTGCCCCCATTCCCCGGGATCGCCCCCAGCGGGACCGAGACCTCTCCGCCGGAAGACGACAGCAGCTGATCGCCAGGTACCGGCGCCCCGCGCCAGGGTCGGCGAGCGAGTCGCAGCACCCGCGGCGCTGTTCGTGCCGAATACTCCATCCGTGTTGTTGACTAGCTGATAGACGGGCGGTTGCTCTGCCTGCGATGATCACAGGTCATGTGCCTGCGATTCGTCTTCCTGCTGGTCACGCGCTTGGCCGCGTGGACACGGCTGTCCCGGCGCGAGGAATTCCGGAAAGACGCGGAGATCCTGCTACTGCGTCACCAGCTCACGGTCCTGCGGTGCCAGCCCTGCACGCAGCCGAAGCCCTCATGGGCGGACCGCGCGCTGATTGCGACGCTCCTCAGCATGATCCCGCGCGTCTGCCGCGCCAACCTGCCGATGATCGTGACCCCCGACACCGTCCTACGCTGGCACCGCGACATCGTCCGCCGGCGCTGGGCAGCAAGATCGGCCCTGTTGCGTTGGTCGATCGCGGCGGGCGGGGGAGACTGGTGCGGTGACATCGTCGGGCTCGTCCTCGCTGTTCGCTGGTTTCCGGTTCCCGCGTGAGGTGATCGCCGTCGCGGTCCGCTGGTACCTGCGCTATGGCCTGTCCTACCGGGACGTCGAGGAGCTGCTCGCCGAGCGCGGCATCACCGTTGACCACGTCACCATCTACCGGTGGGTGCAGCGCTTCGCCCCGGAGTTCATCGAGGCTGCCCGGCCGTGCCGGCACGCTCCTGGTGATCGGTGGTTCGTCGATGAGACATACGTAAAGGTGGCCGGTGAGTGGGCGTACCTGTACCGGGCCGTTGATCAGCATGGCCAGGTCATTGACGTCCTGCTGTCCATGCGGCGCGACCTGGCGGCCGCCCGGCGCTTCTTCACTCAAGCGCTGCGTGCCGGCACGACCCCGGCCGAGATCACCACTGACCGCGCCCCTGCCTATCCGCGGGTCCTGGACGAGCTGATCCCCTCGGCGCTGCACACAACTGAGCAGTACGCGAACAACCCGATCGAGGCTGACCACGGGCGGCTGAAGGCCCGGCTGCGGCCGATGCGGGGCCTGAAGCGGACCGCTCAGCACGGATCCTCGCCGCCGGTCATGCCTTCATGCAGAACCTCCGCCGCGGCCGCTACGACATCGCTACCGAAGTCCACGGCCACCATAGGCTCCGCGTGGCATTCGACGACCTCGCGCTCGCCATCTGAACCCCGTCGGAGCATCCGGATCATG
>DATJZH010000252.1:0-21162 GCA_035499215.1 Streptosporangiaceae bacterium
CGCTGCCAGTCCAGCGGATCTACCCGCGCATCCCAGCGCAGCGCGTTGAGCATCCAGCCCTCGCCGGGGACGGCAACCTGGTAGCCGAGCAAACCGTGCAGGCCAGGCGGCCGCCCGGTGCCCAGCGAGCCGAGGCTGGTAACCGTTGTCGCCGGGAAGCCCGCCGTCAGGGCCCGGCCGCTGGTCGCCAGCTCGGAAAGGAACGGCGCGGCCGCCGGATGCTCGCGTAGCAGCTCCCAGCCCAGGCCGTCGATGACCACCAGGCACACCCGCCGCGCCGTGGGCAGGCCCAGCGCGTTCGCCTCCCCCGGCGCGCCGAGCGATGCCAGCACTGAGCACGACAAGTCCGCTAGCGACTGCTCCCCGTAACGTGGCAGCATTGGGCGGCGCTCCGGGCCGGCCGCCAGCAGCGGCGCTCCGCCAGCGGGTTTACTCCGCTGCGCCCGGATGTTGTCCGACCCCCCGCCGGGCGTCACGGCCGGCTGGTCGCCTCGGACAGCGCCCGGGCGAAGGCGAGCACCTGGCGGACCGCCTCCTCTCCGTCAGCGGCCTCGCTGACCCGCAGTATCACGTCATCGGCGGTCATGGTGCCGGTATAGCCGTGATCGGCCTCGCAGCTCTCGTCACCGCAGTGCGCGGGCTCGAGCTCGAGATGAGAGAGCACATTCCAGCCGACGGTGAGCACTACCTCGCTGGGCATCGTACCACCCGGCACATAGGACGCGGGGTCGTGGATCACCCGGGTCAGCGCCACCGAGGAGATGCGGGAGAACCGGACTGCCTCCGTGCTGGTTTCCGCCTGCGGGCGGGCCTCGGGTTCGGTTTCGTCCGCCGGGTACTCGTCGGTGTGCGAGTGGACCAGGCGAGTAGGCGTGAGTGCCAGCACCGTCATGTGGCGCCTTACCTCCATGCCTGGATCGAAATGCGCATCGTGGTGCACGACATACGAGACAACCGGGTCGGACCCGATGGCCGCTGACACCGCATCGGCGACCAGACCGGGATAATAGCCGCTCCGCTCGATCGCGGAGAGCATCCCGTCGGCCGAGGCTCTGGTATCCCTCATGCCCCCATCCTGCCCTGTCGGAGAGCTGTCGCTCACTTGGTAAGCGACACTTCCTGGGGAGCGAAGGACGCAGGCCGCCCTGGCGGCTGGATGCCAGTCAGGTCGAAAGCCTGCTCAGCTTCCGGCCCTGGAGCCTCGACAGCACCCGCACCGGCGGTCGGGCGCGGGCGCCGCGGCTGCGCGGCGCCTGACCCGCCGCCCCGGCCGCGGTAGATCAGCAGCCCATTCACCGGGTCGGGCACCGCGTCAAGCGCTGCCCGGACGGCGGGCAGCCAGCGGAACGCCTGCCACGTTTCGTCGTCAGCAAAGCACACCTCGAAGACCACGCCAAACCGGTGCTGAATCCAGGTCCAGTCGACGGCGCCGTGGGAGATCGCCGCCTCGATCAGCGACGAACTGTAGGAATCCTGCCACCGCGATGCCTGGAACTCGCCGTGAAAGACCTCGACAGACCACCATTCAGCCATACACGACACGATAATCCCGATGCTCACGCGCCGGGCCGTTCCGCTAAGACACCTGGTCCTGCTGGAGATCGGGCCGGACGGCGGGCCCGGCAGATGCCGCAGCGTCACCAGTCGCCCGCCTCGCCGGCCTCGGCTGCGCTGCGCCTGCCGCCGGGCCTGCCGCCTGCCGCGCGCCTCCCCGCTTGTCGTGCGCCGCCGATCACCCTGCGCGAACGCCCGGCCCCCCCTACCCTGATATGCCATGCACTGGGGGGGATTGCGGCTCGCGGTGACGCTGCTCACCGCGATCCCGCTGCGCGGCGGGGGAACCGCACCGACACGCCGCCAGGCCTGCGCGGCGATGGCCTGGGCACCGGCCATCGGCCTGCTGCTCGGTGGCCTTGCGGCGGGCGTCATCGAGCTGGCCGGCAGCGTCGCGCGGGCGGGCGCGCTGCTCGCCGCGGTGCTGGCCATCGCCGCGCTGGCGGCGCTCACCAGGGGCCTGCACCTGGACGGTCTCGCTGACCTGGCTGACGCCCTGGGCAGCCGCCTGCCCGCCGCCAAGGCACTGGAAATTATGCAGCGCTCCGATATCGGCCCCTACGGCGTGGCGACGCTCATGCTGACGCTGCTCATCCAGGTGGCCGCGCTCGCCACCGCACAGGAACTCGGCCGCGGGCTTGTCGCGGTCAGCGTGGCCGCGGTCTCCGGCAGGCTGGCCATCACCTGGGCGTGCCGACGCGCGGTACCGGCCGCCCGCGGCACCGGGCTCGGCGCGCTCGTGGCCGGGACGCAGCATCCCGCGGTGCCGCTGGCGCTGACAGCGGCCCTGCTCGCCGGGGCGGCCGCGGCTGGCTGGATCTTCGCGGTGGCCGCCGCCGCCGGGCTCCTGGCGGCGTATCTGGTCACCAGGCTGGCCGTCCGCCGCATAGGCGGCATCACCGGCGACGTGCTCGGCGCTCTCGTCGAGATCGCCACCGCGGTCTGCCTGCTGGTCACTGCGATCCGCTGAGCCGGCCCGGCGTCCGGAGCCGGCCGCTGACCTGCCGTGCGGCCGCGTAGCTCTGCCTCGGACTACGGCGCCGCGGGCGGCAGTGCCGCACGGAGCCGGCCTGCGTATTCCTCCGCCTCCTGGTCGCTGGCGTACTTCACCCGCGGCCAGAAGAAGCCGCGCAGGCCGTCACCCTTCGTCCGCGGCACGACATGCATGTGCAGGTGCGGGACGCTCTGGCTGACGGTGTTGTTGGCGGCGACGAAACTCCCCTGCGCGCCAAGCGCGGCGGGCATGGCGGCGCTGACGCGCTGCACCGACACGAAGAACGGCTTGATCAGCTCGGCGGGCAGGTCGGCCAGCGTCTCGTGGTGTTTGCGCGGCACCACCAGAACGTGGCCCTTGAACACCGGCCGGGCGTCGAGGAAGGCGACGGTGTGCTCGTCGGCGAGCACCCGGCAGGCGGGCACGCTACCGGCAGAAATAGCGCAGAAGAGGCAGTCGGCCATCCCGGCACGGTAACGTGTCCGGGTGGCAGCGGACGGACGGCGGCACATTCTGGCGATCGGCGGCATCGCCAGGGCCGGGTGCGCCGCCGAGCCGGACACCGATGTACCGCCGCTGCTGCGGCACGCGCTGGCGCTGTCTGGCCGGGCAGTTCCGCGCGTCTGCGTGCTGAACACCGCGATGGGCGACGATCCGGCAGCTTTCGTGCGGATGTACTCACTGCTGTCGGCGGCCGGAGCACGGCCCAGCCACCTGCGGCTGTTCCCGCTGCCCAATGCCGCGGTTCCCGCTGACCTGCTCCTGTCCCAGGATGTGATCTTCGTCGGCGGCGGCAGCGCAGCGAACATGATGGCCGTCTGGCGTGTGCACGAACTGGATCGGATCATGCGGGCCGCATGGGATGCCGGCATCGTGCTGGCCGGGGTCAGCGCCGGGGCGATGTGCTGGTTCGAGGGCGGTACGACCGACTCCTTCGGCCCGCGGCTGCGGCCCTTCACCACCGGCCTGGGCCTGCTCGCCGGCAGCTTCTGCCCGCACTACAGTTCCGAGCCGGCCCGCCGCCCCGCCTACCGCGCGCTGGTGGCCGACGGGACCTTGCCCGCCGGGGTTGCCTGCGACGATGGCGCGGCCGCGCACTTCACCGATGACCTGCTCGCCGAGATCGTGGCCGACCGGCCCGACGCCCGCGGGTACCGGGTGGAGCGCAGCGGCGCGGACGCGGCCGCGGAGACGCCGCTGCCTGCCAGGCCGCTCGCCGACTTCCCTGCCTGACCGGTCATCCCTGCCTGACCGGTCATCCCGGCCTGACCGGTCATCCCGGCGGCGTAGCGTGGCCCGCCCGCAGATGGACGACGCGCCGGTCACCTCCCGCATACGCTGGGCCCCGTGTCTGCCGTCTACGCCTGGCTGCGCCGCCGCCCGCTGCTCGTCGACGGCGTCCTGGCATTCGTGCTGGGGCTGGCGGGCGTCGGCGCGATGGTCGCCCAGCCCTGGCCCCGGCTGCTGACCACCGCGCTGATCGTCGTTCCGGTCGTCTTCCGGCGGCGCAGCCCGATGGCCGCCTTCGCGGTCGCCGCGGTCGGCGGCGCGACCCAGGTGATATTCACCCGGGCCGGACCGTCACCGTCAGACGTGGCAATTCTGGTCCTGCTCTATACCGCCGCGGCGTACCGGCCACGCCGCGAGTCGGTCACCGCGCTGGTCATCTGCCTGGCTGGCTCCGCAGTCGCGGTCATCAGCTGGGCCACGCTCGCCAGGCTTGGCATTCTGGAGAGGCTGTTCTTCGGCGCCGTCATGCTGGACGGCTCGTCGCTGATCGCGTGGGTACTCGGCGACTCGATGCGCTACCGGCGCGCCTATTATGTCTCGCTCGAAGATCGCGCCGCCCGGCTTGAGGCGGAGCGGGACGCGCAGGCGCAGGTGGCAGTCGCAGCCGAGCGGGCGCGGATAGCTCGCGAGCTGCATGACGTCGTTGCGCACAACGTCAGCGTCATGGTGGTCCAGGCTGACGGTGCCGGGTATGTGCTGCGGTCCGATCCGGAGCGGGCGGCCGCTGCGATCGCGGCGGTCTCCCGGACCGGGCGGCAGGCGCTCACGGAGATGCGACGGCTGCTCGGCGTGCTGCGCGCGGGACAGCAGGACGCTGCCCTGGCGCCGGTGCCAGGCCTCGACCAGCTGCGCGAGCTGATTGACCAGGCCCGGACCGCTGGCCTGTCCGTGTCCTTCATCCTGCAGGGCGTGCCCAGGGAGCTCTCGGAAGGAGCTGAGCTTGCCGCCTACCGGGTAGTGCAGGAGTCCCTGACCAACACTCGCAAGCACGGCGGCCCCGCGGCTGCGGCCGCCGTGACCCTCCGGTATGAGCCGGACGGCCTGGTCGTCCAGGTCACCGATGACGGGCTCGGCGCTTCGGCGGAGGCCGACGGCGCAGGTCATGGGCTTACCGGCATGCGCGAGCGGATAGGCATGTATGGCGGGACCGTCCAGGCCGGTCCGCTGCCGGCAGGGGGCTATCAGGTCGTTGCCCGGCTGCCCTGCCCGCAGCAGCCGTCGGATCCGGCGCCGCGGCAGCCCGCCGCCGCAGCAGCTGCTGCCGACCGGCTTGCCGCGCCGCTGCGCCAGATCGGCGGCGCGGCATGACCATCCGCATCGTCCTCGTCGACGACCAGGAGCTCGTGCGGACCGGGTTTCGCATGGTGCTGGACGCGCAGCCGGACATGGAGGTGGTCGGGGAGGCGCCTGATGGCCTCGGCGCCGTCGACCTCGCCCGCCGCCGCCCAGCTGACGTCATGATCATGGACGCGCGCATGCCGCGGCTGGACGGGGTAGAGGCCACCCGGCAGATCCGCCAGGGCGGCGACCTGCCGCGGATCCTGATGCTCACTACCTTCGACCTCGACGAGTACGCCTTCGCCGCCTTGAAGGCCGGCGCGAGCGGGTTCCTGCTCAAGGATGTCCCGCCCGAAGAACTGCTGTTCGCCATCCGGGCGGTGCACTCCGGGGACGCGGTCGTGGCCCCGTCGACGACCCGCCGGCTCATCGACCAGTTCGCGCCGCTGCTGCCGGCCAGCGAGCAACTGGCCCCGCCCGAGCTTGCCGACCTCACCGACCGGGAGCGGGAGGTGCTGGCCCGGCTTGCGCAAGGGCTCTCCAATGGCGAGATCGCACAGCGCCTGTTCGTCTCGGAGGCGACCGTCAAGACCCACGTCGGCCGTATCCTGGCCAAACTCGGCCTTCGGGACCGGGTGCAGGCGGTGGTGTTCGCCTACGAGCACGGCCTGGTGCGTGCCAAGCGGCAGGCCTGACGACCCGCCGCCGGCTGGTACCGCTATCTTACCGAAAGGTGACACCACGGCCACACTTAGCCATGCCTTACCGGAAGGTGACAGCATCGCTACACTTAGCCACGACGTACGCGCTCAACTCCTGCAAAACGCACAATGCGCGGGTACGTCACAATCGCTGACAGCGCCCCGCCCTGGAGAACCACAAATGCTTCCGGTGCACAACTTTTCCTATGGTGTTCTCACACCCTCTCTCGGTTACCTCATGTCCTGCCTCGGCGCCTACCTCGGCCTGCGCTGCACTGTCCGCGCCCGCGAATACACGGGCACAGAACGCGCCCGCTGGCTGCTGCTCGCGGCGGTCTCGATCGGGACCACCGGGATCTGGGTGATGCACTTCATTGCGATGCTGGGCTACACCATCCCCGGCCAGACCATCCGCTACAACGTGCCGGTCACGATTACGAGCATGCTCATCGCCGTGGCTGTGGTCTACCTCGGGCTGCTCATCGTGGGCTTCGGCCCTGAGGGCGGCCGCAGCCTGCTGGCCGCCGGACTGATCACGGGCATTGGCGTGGCTGTGATGCACTACACCGGAATGGCCGCGATGCGGATGTCCGCCAGGATGACCTACAGCCCCGTCCTGTTAGCCGTCTCGGTGCTCATCGCGATCATCGCCGCCACGGCCGCCCTGTGGGCGGCGCTGCGCCTGAAGAATGTCTGGTCCACGCTGGGCGCGGCGCTGATCATGGGCGTGGCCGTCAGCGGCATGCACTACACCGGAATGGCCGCGATGCACGTCTACCCCGCGCCCGCGGCGACCGGCATGCCGATGGGCGGCGCCACCGCGGAGAACTTTCTGCTGCCGCTCATCCTCGGCATCAGCATCCTGAATTTCATCCTGACCGCCACAATCGCGCTGTCCCCGAACGACGATGAGATCCGGGCTGACGCCGACCTGATGCAGCGCATCGCGCAGACCGGGGCCGACCCGTCGGCGCCCGCGCACTCCGTCTCGCCGGGTGCCGCGGCGAAGCGGCCAGGCAGTGCAGCGAGCCGCGCCATCGAGGGCCGCCGGCAGGCCGAGCGCAAACCCTAGGCGCGCTGCCGAGCCCAGGCCGGCTGAACCTGCGCGCAGCCATGCCGCGGCGGGGTCTGGGCGCGAGCCTCCGGCCGCCGCGGGCGTTCCTGCGAGAATGGCCTCGTGCCAGACACCGACCCGGGCGACGACAGCCGCGCGGCGGGCGACGATGACGCGACGGTCCGCGGCTGGCTGCTGCTGATCTACCGGGTGCCCTCGGAGCCCACCAGGCTGCGCGCCACGGTGTGGCGCAGGATCAAGAGCCTCGGCGCCATCTATCTGCAGAGTTCCGCCGCGGCTCTGCCGGCCAGCAGCCGGGCGCAGCGCGCGTTCCGCAAGCTCCGCAGCGAGATCCTGGCCATGTCCGGAACGGCCGTGCTGTTGTCGTGCGAGGTGCTGGCGGGCGAGCAGGAGATCCGTGCGGCATTCCAGGCGGCCAGGAACGACGAGTACGAAGAGATCGTCGACAAATGCGAGGACTTCCTGGCCCGGGTCCGCAAGGAGTACGTGGCCGAGCACTTCACCTACGCCGAACTCGAGGAGAATGAGGTCGATCTTGTCAAGCTGGCGAACTGGCTCGCGAGGGTCCGCGAGCGCGACGTATTCGACGCGACCGGACGCGATGCCGCCGAGAAGGGGCTTTCGCGGTGCGACGAGGTGCTGGAGGCCTATGCGGCGCGGGTATATGCCGAGGAGGAAGAGAGCAGCTGACCCCCGCAGCCGGCCCGACCTGGCGGGTCCGGCATGCGTGGCCGGGTGATGCCTCGCCGAGCTAGCTGGGGTCGGCCTGCCCGGCGCCGGCCTGCCCGGTGCCGCCCGGCCCGGTGCCGCCCAGCCCGCTGGTGACGGCAGCCGTGCTGGCCACCGTGCCGGTGCCGGCCCGGCGACCGCGGACCGCCCGCCTCAGGCTCACCGGCAGCAGCACCGCGAGCAGCAGCGGGAGCAGCCACCAGGCAGCCACGGACTCCTGGCTCAGCGCATAAGTGACGGCCAGCCCGGCCACCACGCCGACGGCGAGCAGCCAGTCATCACCGACGACAAAGTCGTAGGCGAAGGCGCCGATGGCCTGCAGCCGCCCGGCCATGTCAGGGCCGTTCCCGGCCGGCCGAAACGGGCACGGCCGCCACGGCGCCCGATGCGGCGGCGGCCCGGCGCATCAGCGCGGTCAGCGCGAGCGCGAATACGGCAATCACCGGGATGATCACCAGCAAGGCGGCATCCGAGCCTGGCCAGCGGGCGCCAGCACCCTCCGCGCCCCAGAACGTGCCGAAGCCCGTCAGCATGATTCCGACGACGAACTTCATCGTGTTCTCGGGCACCCGGCGCAGCGGCATCCTGATCGCCGCGCCAGCCAGTGCCACCAGCAGCACGGCGCAGACGGCGGCGACGGCGGCCAGGCCGACGTCGTGCTGATTACTGCCGAAGGTCAGCACGATGAACACCACTTCCAGCCCTTCGAGCAGCACGCCCTTGAACGACAGGGTGAAGCCGAGCCAGTCCGGCACCAGGCCGGCCCGCTGCGGCGGCTCGGCCGCCGCGGCAGCAAGCTGCTCGGCGAAGATTTTGTCCTCGTCATGCAGCGCCTGGTAGCCGCTGGCGCGCAGGATCGCCTTGCGCAGCCATTGCAGCCCGAAGACGAGCAGCAGTGCTCCGACCACCAGTCGCAGGGCGCCCAGCGGCACTGCGGCCACCGCCGGCCCGACAGCCGCGACGATGACCGCGAGCACGCCCAGCGCCGCCGCCATTCCCGCGGTAGCGGACCGCCAGTCCCGTGCGGTGCCGGCGGCCAGCACGATCGTCGTCGCCTCAACCGCCTCGACCGTGCAAGCCAGGAACACCGTCAGGAACAGGGCTCCTGCTCCTGCTCCCACGCCGCCTCCATCCTCTGTTCCGATGCTGGCATCGGCAGCTAGCCTACGTCCGAGCGCGGCTGAATGGCTCTAACAGCCGTCACCTCTGGGAAATGACGACTGTTCTCCCGGCCTTACCCGAGCGCCGCGCTCGCCCATGCCACGCTCGGCGGCTGGCACACCAGCACGCCGGGCGGATCGGCCGCCGCCGGCGGATCGGCACGTCCGCTGACTTGCCAGCCGCCGGGCTGAGGATCGTGATCAGCCTCGCCCTGCCAGGCATTAGGCTCTGACCGTGACAACGACGCTGCGCATTGGTTCCGAACCCGCCCGCGACGCCCGCACGGACGCGATCATCGTCGGAGTTCTCCAGGGGCCCGACGGGCCCCTGCTTGCGCCGGGCGCCGAAGATGTCGACGCCGCGCTCGACGGCAGTCTCACCCAGACGCTTGCCGCGCTCGGCGCCGCCGGGAAGCCCGAGGAAGTCACCAGGATCGCGTCGTCTGGCCGGCTGGCCGCACCGCTGATCGCCGCGGTTGGCCTCGGTCCCGCCGATGACCCGCCGGTCTTTGACGGCGAGGTCCTGCGCCGCGGCGCGGGCGCTGCCGTCCGCTCGCTGGCCTGCGGCACGGCCGCCGCCATCGCGCTGGCGCTTCCCGCGAGGGACGCTGACGAGGCCGAGGCGGTCGCGCTCGGCGCGCTGCTCGGCGGCTACACCTTCGGCCGGTACCGCAGCACCGGGAACCAGGCCGCTCCCGGGCTCTTGCTGCTGGCCGGCGGCCATCATGCCGGCCAGGCAGCCGTCGCCGCCCAGATCCGCGCCGACGCCATCAGCCTGGCGCGCGACCTGGTGAACACGAGCCCGGCGCAGCTGTTCCCGGAGAGCTTCGCGGCGGAAGCCGAGCGAGTAGCCAAGGACAGCGGCCTGCGGATCGAGGTCCTGGACGAGAAGGCCCTGGCCGACGGCGGCTACGGCGGCATCACGGCGGTCGGCCAGGGCTCGGTGCACCCGCCCAGGCTGGTCCGGCTTGCCTACCTCCGGCCGGGCGCGGCAAAGACAATCGTGCTGGCCGGGAAGGGCATCACCTTTGACTCCGGCGGCCTGTCACTCAAGCCGGCCAAGTCCATGGAGGCGATGAAGTCCGACATGGGCGGCGCGGCCGCAGTGCTCGCCGCCCTGCAGGCAATCGCCGCCATCGGCCCTGACGTCAACGTCATCGGCTACCTGCCGCTCGCTGAGAACATGCCAGGCGGCGGCGCGCAACGCCCATCGGACGTGATCACCATCTACGGCGGGAAGACGGTCGAGGTGCTGAACACCGACGCCGAAGGCCGCCTTGTCCTCGCCGACGCGCTGGCCAGGGCCGCCGCCGACCACCCGGACCTGATGGTCGACATCGCCACGCTGACAGGCGCGCAGGTGATAGCGCTCGGGCCGCGGATCGCCGGCGTCATGGCCAACGACGACGCCGCGCGCGACGCGGTCGTGGCCGCCGCCCGGCGCGTCGGCGAGGAGGCGTGGCCCATGCCGCTGCCCGACGAGCTGCGCAAGGGCCTCGACTCGACGGTGGCAGACCTGGCCAACGTCGCGGCCGACCGGCACGGCGGCATGCTCGTCGCCGGGCTGTTCCTCCGGGAATTTATACCGAACGGGTTTCGCTGGGTTCACCTCGACATCGCGGGGCCGGCGTTCAACGAGGGCGAGCCATACGGCTATACGCCTAAGGGCGGCACCGGAGCGGCAGTACGGACCCTCGTCCAGGTCGCCCTGGACGTGGCCGACGGGCGGCTGTAGACCCGGAGGCGGGCGCGGACGCCCGGCTGATGTCAGCGATGGCAACTGATGACGACGGAGCAAGGAGCGTTTCAGTGACCGACGGCGGCAGCTACGACATCGTCATCCTCGGCGGCGGCAGCGGCGGTTACGCGTGCGCGCTGCGCGCGGCCGAGCTGGGGCAGCGGGTGGCGCTCATCGAGAAGGCAAAGGTGGGCGGCACCTGCCTGCACAGCGGCTGCATTCCCACCAAGGCGCTGCTGCATGCGGCCGAGATCGCTGACCACGCCAGGGACGGTGCCGCGTTCGGCGTCCGCAGCAGCTTCGACGGCATGGACATGGCGGGGGTCAACGCCTACAAGGACAAGGTGGTGAGCCGGCTCTGGAAGGGCCTGACCGGCCTGATCGCCAGCCGCCACATCGATGTGATCGAAGGCGACGGCCGGCTTGAGTCACCGACCCGGGCGCGGGCCGGTGACCGGCTCTTCGACGCCGCGCACGTGGTGCTCGCCACCGGATCTGAGGCCCGGACCCTGCCCGGCCTGCATATTGACGGCGAGCGCGTGATCACCAGCGACCACGCGCTGACGCTCGACCGGGTGCCTGCCTCGGTGGTCATCCTGGGCGGCGGCGTGATCGGCGTCGAGTTCGCCAGCGCCTGGCGCTCCTTCGGAGCGGAGGTCACGATCGTGGAGATGCTGCCCCACCTGCTCCCGGCCGAAGAAGCGTCGAGCTCCAAGCTCCTCGAGCGCGCCTTCCGGCGGCGCGGCATCGGCTACAAGCTCGCTACCAGGTTCGAAGGCGTCAAGAACACCGACTCGGGGGTGACGGTCACCCTGGGCGGCGGCCAGACGATCGACGCCGAGCTGCTCCTCGTCGCCGTCGGCCGCGGCCCCGTCTCGGCGGGGCTCGGCTACGAGGAGGCCGGCGTGGCCGTCGAGCGCGGCTTCGTCCTGGTGAACGAGTACTGCCAGACCAATGTCGCGACGATCTCCGCCATCGGCGACCTCACCCCGGGACTCCAGCTCGCGCACGCCGGCTTCGGCGAGGGGATCATGGTCGCCGAACGGCTGGCCGGGCTGCCCGTCGTCCCGATCGACTACGACGGCGTCCCGCGGGTTGCCTACAGTGACCCGGAAGTGGCCTCCGTTGGCATCACCTCGGCGACCGCCGCCGAGCGCGGCATCGAGACCACCGAGGTCAGCTACGACCTGGCCGGCAATGGCAGGAGCCAGATCCTGCAGACGCAGGGCGCCGCGAAAGTCATCGCCGTCGCTGGCGGCGGCCCGGTGCTCGGCATCCACCTCGTGGGCGCGCGCGCGGGCGACCTGATAGCCGAAGGGCAGCTGATCTACAACTGGGAAGCCGTGCCCGCGGACGTCGCCCAGCTGATCCATCCGCATCCGACGCAGTCCGAGGCCGTCGGCGAGGCGCACCTGGCGCTCGCCGGCAAGCCTCTGCACTTCCACTCATGACCACCCGCACGGCAACCCGCTGACGGCATTGGTCTCGCCGCGCGCCCGATAGAGTCGATCCAACGAAGGAGCAGCGGAAAGCATGTCGGTCTCCGTATCCATGCCACAGCTTGGCGAGAGCGTCACCGAGGGCACCGTCACGCGCTGGCTGAAGGCGGAAGGCGAGCACGTCGAGGCAGACGAGCCGCTGCTGGAGGTATCTACCGACAAGGTGGACACCGAGATACCCTCCCCCGTCTCCGGGACGCTGAGCGGGATAAGCGTCGGTGAGGATGAGACCGTCGAGGTCGGCGCTGAACTGGCAGTCATCGACGAGGACGGCGCGGCTGGCGGCTCCGCGGCCGGTCAGGGCGGTGCGGTCGCCGCCCGGGCCGACGCCGATGCGGCGGTTGCGGGACCGGCGGGCGGGCGGGGCGGCGCCGGGCAGGGCGGCGCCGGGCAGGCTGCTGCCGAACAGGCCGTGCCGGCCAGCGCAGCCGCATCAGCCGGCGGCGCCTATGGCTACGACTCGGGCGGTTCCCGGGCAGCCGACGTCTACCAGCCGCCGCCCGGCTACCAGCAGCCCGCGCGACCTGCCGCCTACCAGCAGCCGCCGGCCCAGCAGCCGCCGGCCCGGCCGGCCGGCTACCAGCCCGGAGCGGGCGGGCAGCCAGAGCCGCCGGCCGCCGGACTCGACCAGGGCGGTTACCAGCAGGAGACGGGCCCGGCCGCCGGGCCGGCCGGCCTGGACGGGTCGGCGAACGGCACGGAAAGTCCCTACGTGACGCCCCTCGTGCGCAAGCTCGCCGCCGAGCACGGTGTTGACCTCGCCACTGTCACCGGGACCGGTGTCGGCGGCCGGATCCGCAAGCAGGACGTGCTGGAAGCCGCGCGGGCGGGCCGTGGTCCGCGCACCGCAGCATCCGCTGCGTACTCGCCGCGGCCAGCGGTCCCGGCTTCGCCAGCGGCTGCTGGCCGGCCCCCGCTGCCATCGGCCGCAGCCCAGCAGCCGCCCGTCGGCACCGCGCCAGCCGCCGCCGCACCCGCCCCCTTCGCGGCTGCCGCGGCGCAGGAGCCGGGCCCGCAGGCCGCTGGACGACGGCCGATAGTGCCATCCCGGCTGCGCGGGACGACCGAGCGGATGTCGCGGGCCCGCCAGGTGATCGCTCAGCGCATGGTCGAATCGCTGCAGACTTCGGCTCAGCTCACCAGCGTTGTCGAGGTTGATGTCACCGCCATCGCCCGGCTGCGCGAGCGCGCCAAGGCGGCTTTCGAAGCCAGGGAAGGCGTCAAGCTGTCCTTCCTGCCGTTCTTCGCGCTCGCCACCGTCGAGGCGCTGAAGGCACATCCCAAGCTCAACGCCGTCATCGACACAGCTGCAGGTCAGGTGACTTATCACGACGACGAGCATCTCGGCATCGCCGTCGACACCGACCGGGGCCTGATGGTGCCGGTGATCCGCAACGCCGGGGACTTCAACATCGGCGGGCTCGCGCGCAAGATCGCCGATCTGGCGGACCGCACCAGGGCCGGCCAGGTCAGTCCCGACGATCTTTCCGGCGGCACCTTCACCCTCACCAATACCGGCAGCCGCGGTGCCCTTTTCGACACCCCGATCATCAATCAGCCGCAGGTCGGAATCCTGGGCACGGGCACGGTCGTCAGGCGCGCCGTCGTCATGGCGGATCGCGCTCTTGGCGAGGTGATCACGGTGCGATCCATGGTCTACCTGGCACTCACCTATGATCACCGGCTGGTCGACGGGGCGGACGCCGTCCGGTTCCTGGTCACGGTGAAGTCCCGGCTGGAGGAAGGGGCTTACGAGACTGAGCTCGGCCTCTAGCCGCCTCTCGCGGGGTCGCGGATCCGCTGCGGGCAGGATCGACGTTGCTCGTGAGCCGCCCGCTGCGCGGGTGGGCACGGGCTCAGGGACGGGCGCCGGGTCTGCGCTGGCTCTGCTGCTGCGAGAATGACCGGGCAGACGCCGACAAGGGGGTGCGCTGGATGAGAGTTGCGATCACCGGGTCGACTGGGCTGGTCGGCGGCGCGCTGGCCGCCGACCTTGCCAGTGACGGTCACCAGGTGATCCGCCTGGTCCGCCGCCCGCCGCGCGGCGGCGGTGAGGTGGGCTGGGATCCGCTGACCGCGGGCAGCCTGAACCCGGCGGCGCTCAGCGGCATCGCAGCGGTCGTCCACCTGGCAGGGGCGCCTATCGCAGCGGGGCGCTGGACCGACGCCCGGAAGGCGGAGCTGCGCGCAAGCCGCATCACGAGCACAGACACGCTGGTCCAGGCCATGACCGCGGCGACCGACCGGCCGGCGGTCCTGCTGTGCGGGTCCGCGATCGGCTGGTACGGCGATACCAGCGACCGCGCAGTGGATGAGACTGCGCCTGCTGGCTCGGGATTCCTGGCCGAGCTGGTGCGGGACTGGGAGGCAGCCGCCTGGCAGGCCCGCCCGGCGGGCATCCGCGTCGCCAGCCTTCGGAGCGGGATCGTGCTCAGCCGCCGCGGCGGGATGCTCAGCCGGCTCGTGCCGCTGTTCCGGCTCGGCCTCGGCGCCCGGATCGGGGCAGGCAGCCAGTACGTCAGCTGGGTCACCCTGACCGACGAAGTGCGTGCCATCCGGTTCCTGCTGGATCAGCCGGCGCTCGATGGCCCGGTGAACCTGACCGCCCCGGAGCCCGTGACCAATGCCGAGCTCACCACCGCGCTGGGCCGGGTACTCGGCCGCCCCGCGCTGCTGCGAGTGCCTGCGCCGTTGCTGCGCGCGGGGCTCGGCGAAGTCTCCAGCGAGCTGCTGTCCGGCGCCAGGGTGCTGCCGCGCAAGCTGACGGAAGCCGGCTTCACGTTCCGGTATCCCGATCTTGCCGGCGCGCTGACCGCCGAGCTTGCGCCCGGCCAGCCGGCTGCCTGAGGCTGCGGAGCTCGTGCTCGCAGAGCATGGCATCACCGTCCTGCACGACTAGCCTTGCCAGATCCGGCAGCGTTCCCGCCTAGGGCCGGCCGGGAATAGGCTGGCGGCATGGCAGGCGGCATGATCTTCGCGCGGGTCGGCTTCGGCGTGGACGCGATTGCGTACCCGCAGGCCTGGGACCTGCAGCGGCTGCTGCACGAGCGGCGCGTGCGCGATGAGATCCCTGACACGTGCCTGCTGCTTGAGCACCCGCCTGTCTACACCGCCGGCCGGCGAACAGACCCGCTGGACCGGCCCGTCGGCGACCCGGGCGCGCCCGTGATCGACGTCGACCGCGGCGGCAAGATCACCTGGCACGGGCCCGGCCAGCTGGTCGGGTACCCGATCCTGCTGCTCGATGAGCCGATCGATGTCATTGCTTACGTGCGGGCCATCGAGCAGGCCCTGATGGCGGTGTGCGCGGGTTTCGGGGTCGAGACGAGCAGGATCGAGGGCCGCACCGGCGTCTGGGCGCTCGGCCGGGACGGGGCGCCGGACCGCAAGATCGCCGCCATCGGCATCCGGGTCGCCAGGGGCGTGACCATGCACGGGTTCGCGCTGAACTGCGACTGCGACCTGTCCTGGTTCGACCGGATCGTGCCATGCGGTCTCCGGGACGCGACGGTCACCTCGCTCAGTGCCGAGTCGGGCGCGCAGATCACCGTTGCTGCCGCGTGCGGTGTGGTCGAGCGCGAGTTCGCGGCCGTGCTCGGCGCCGGCCACGTCCGGTCGGTTGACGCGCTCGACGGGCTGGTACCTGCTGCGGTCAGCTGACGGCCCCGGCCAGCCGCCGCCCGGCTCGGCGGGCGGCGGGCAGGCTCCAGCAGTCCCGGTAATTCGGCTTGACAAGCAGCGGCCGGCCTGCCGGATCGGTGATCAGCGCGCCATCGGAAATCACCACACCCGGGCAGTTCCGCGTACCACTGGCTGTGACCGACGAACGGCACGGGAGGCATCCTGCCTAGCCCTGGTCGCCTGCGGCGGCCCGCGCCAGGTAGCTGCTGAGCTCGCCGGCCGGCACGGCGGTCTGCTCTCCGCTCAGCATGTCGCGCACGGTCACCGTGCCTGCCCGGAACTCGGCGGGACCGCAGATCAGGGCACGGCGCGCGCCCTGGTCACTTGCCCATTTCAGCTGCCTGCCGAGCTTGCCGGAAGCCCCCAGGTAAACGCTGGCCCGCAGGCCGGCGGTCCGCGCGGCGGCGGCCAGCGCGAACGACCGCGACGTCAGGTCTTCGCTCAGGACCGTAACCGCGACGTCCAGCCGCCCCCCGCGGCCGGCCGCATGGCCCGCCACTATCAGCAGGATCCGCTCGATTCCGAGCGACCCGCCGGTGGCCGGCACGTCCGGGCCGCCAAGCTGTTCGATCAGGTGGTCGTAGCGGCCGCCGCCGGCCAGGGATCCAGGCACGCCGGGCGCCGTGACCTCCCAGATCGGGCCGGTGTAGTAGCTCAGGCCGCGCACCAGACGCGGGGAGAACCCGACCCGGCCGGGCGGGAGCAGCGGCCCGGCCAGGTCGAGAATCCGGCTCACGTCATCCAGGCCGGCCGCGCCCTCGCCGGTGCCCTTGAGGCCGTCCCGGATCCGCCCGGTCGCGTCCGGTGCTGCCACGATCTCGACCAGCTCGGCCGCGGCGCTCTCGGCCAGGCCGCGGCCCGCCAGCTCCGCGATGACCTCGGCTGGCGGCAGCTTGTCCAGCTTGTCCAGGGTGATCAGGACGCCGGGGCCGAGGTCGGCAGGAACGCCGAACGCCTCCAGCAGGCCGGTCAGCACTCTGCGCGAGTTCAGCTGGATGGTGAAGCTGCCCACGCTGAGGTCGCTGAGCACATCATGGACGGCGCAGATGATCTCGGCGTCCGCCAGTGGCGACGCCGAGCCGAGGGTGTCCAGGTCACACTGGGTGAATTCGCGGTATCGCCCCTTGCCCGGCCGATCTGCGCGCCACACCGGCCCGATGGTGTATCGCTTGTAGGGCGCTGGCAGCTGGCTGCCGTAGGCCGCGGCCACCCTGGCCAGGGGTACGGTCATGTCATATCGCAGCGCGAGATCCGCCTCGCCCGATGCCTCATGCTCACCGCGGCGCAAGATCTTGAAGATGAGCTTGTCACCCTCGTCGCCGTACTTGCCCTGCAGGACATCCAGCCGCTCGAACGCCGGTGTCTGGAGCGGCTCGAACCCGTACCGGGAGAACACGGTCCGGATCCTCGCGAACGCGCCCTCGCGGTCCTCGAACTCGGCTGCCAGGAAATCACGCGTTCCTGAGGGGGGATCAAACTGCGTCGGCATGCGCTCCATGTTTCCGGACCGATGCCGGTAGCGTCACATCGGGCCGCCGCGGGGCGTGTCGCGCCGGGGCGCCGGGCTCGGCGCGGCGGCAGCGGGCCCGCGACGGCGGCGCCTGCCCGGACGTACCCTGGGGACGTGGTACTTGCACCCGAAGGACGCCGGATGCTCCGGCTCGAGGCCCGCAACAGCCAGACCCCGATCGAGCGGAAGCCGCCGTGGATCAAGACCCGGCTGCGCACCGGGCCGGAATACACCGAGCTGCGCCAGCTCGTGCGGCGCGAGGGCCTGCACACGGTCTGCGAGGAGGCCGGCTGCCCGAACATCTTCGAATGCTGGGAGGACCGCGAGGCAACGTTCCTGATCGGGGGTGATCAGTGCACCAGGCGCTGCGACTTCTGCCAGATCGCCACGGGCAGGCCAGGCCCGCTCGACATTGACGAGCCGCGCCGGGTCGCGGAGTCGGTCGCCGCAATGGGCCTGCGCTACGCGACGGTGACCGGGGTTGCCCGCGATGACCTGGCTGACGGCGGCGCCTGGCTGTACGCGCAGACTTGCCGCCAGATCCACCTGGAAATCCCCGGCTGCGGCGTCGAACTGCTGATCCCCGACTTCAATGCCAGCCCGGCCCGGCTAGGCGAGGTGTTCTCAGCCCGCCCCGAGGTACTGGCGCACAACATCGAGACGGTACCGCGGATCTTCCGCCGGATCCGGCCGGGCTTCCGCTACGCGCGATCGCTCGAAGTGATCCGCCAGGCCCGCGGGGCCGGGCTGATCACCAAGTCGAATCTCATCCTCGGCCTGGGCGAGCAGCGCGCCGAGATCAGCCAGGTGATGTCCGACCTGAACGGCGCCGGCTGCGACCTGCTCACGATCACGCAGTACCTGCGGCCATCGGCCCGCCATCACCCGGTCGAGCGCTGGGTGCCGCCGGGCGAGTTCGACGATCTCGGCCAGGAGGCGCTGGAGATCGGCTTCGCCGGCGTGCTGGCCGGGCCGCTCGTGCGCTCGTCCTACCGGGCCGGCCGCCTGTACCGGCAGGCCATGGACCGGCGCGGCACGCTAGACCAGGTCTAACGCGGCATGCCACGATGAACCGCGCCAGCGGGCAGCCGTAGCCGGCGCGGCTCGCGAGGGGGCGCGTTTCGCGGTACCCGTCCGGTGATCGTATCCTCACGTGCATGGCGAACAAGTCCGCTCCGGCGGCGAAGAAGGCTGCCGCCGGCCCGGGCGGCCCCGGCCGCATCAAGCAGATCGGCATGGTCGCGGGGATCATCCGCAGGCACGACCCGAGGGCGCTGCCGATCGTGATCGGCAGCGCCGCCCTCATCATCGTGGCATTCGCTGTGGCGGGCGTGCTCACCAGCACGGCGCCGTTCACCATCCCGCTTGGCGTCCTGGTCGGCGTGACCGTCGCGATGCTTCTGTTCGGCCGGTTCGCGCAGACCGCTCAGTTCGCGGCGATCGCCGGGCAGCCAGGTGCGGCAGCGGCCATCCTGCAGTCGATGCGCGGCAACTGGACCGTCACCCCGGCCGTCTCCGCTAACCGGAACATGGACGTGGTGCACCGCGTCGTCGGCCGGCCCGGCGTGGTCCTCGTGGGGGAAGGCTCCCGTAACCGGCTGCCGAGCCTGCTTGCCGCCGAGAAGAAGCGGGTTGCCCGGATAGCCCAGGACGTGCCGATCTATGACATTCAGGTCGGCGACGAGAACGGGCAGATCCCGATCCGGCGCCTGCAGCGGCACATGATGAAACTGCCGCGCAACCTCAAGGGCCCGGCCGTGGCCGACCTCAGCTTCCGGCTCAGGGCAATGCCGCAGCCGCTGCAGATGCCCAAGGGCCCAATGCCCAGGACGGGCCGCCTGCCGAAGGCGCCCCGGCCGAAATTCCGCTAGGCCCGCACGACGGTCCGGGGCCTCCTCACATCCGGATCACGATCGTGTTGGCTGCCCTGTCGTGCAGCCCGCGCAGGTCACGGTCGAACACCAGCGGCGGGACGACGGCGAGCAGCAGCAGCGTCCGCACCAGCGACCACAGCAGCCCGACGGGCCTGCCGTCAAGCCGCACTACCCGCAGGCCGAGCAGCCGCTTGCCGATCGTGACGCCGGTGAACGCCGTGAGCA
The DNA here is from genome assembly GCA_035499215.1 of Streptosporangiaceae bacterium. Classification (GTDB taxonomy): domain Bacteria; phylum Actinomycetota; class Actinomycetes; order Streptosporangiales; family Streptosporangiaceae; genus DATJZH01. The sequence continues at coordinate 19,309 of DATJZH010000252.1, forward strand.
GGTACACCTCGGCCGCGAACACCACGATGGTCCAGGCCTGGGACTTGAACGCCGCCAGGGCAATGACCATGCACAGCCCCCAGTCGATGAACAGGGCGCCGAACCGCCTGCCGACCCCCGCAACCGACCTCGGCCCTTCCTCCGGCAGCCCGAGACGCTGGCCCGGGTATTTCTGCGCGCCCGCGTCCGCGCCGGACAGCCATGATCCGGCCCATCGTCGCTGCGTCACCAGCTAACCGTATCCGGCTGGCAGGCCGGTGCTGACAGGCGGGCGCCTCCCGTTTGGAGTGCTGGCTTTGCTGCCCGGCTGACCCGCCGGCCGCGGCGACCCTGGCCGCCGCGGCGTAACGCCAGCGAAACATACGGGACACCGTGCGGAAACGGCCACCAGCTATGGTCAGTGCGTCGCCGGGACGGCGGCGGCAGGCGGCCAGTCAAGGGAGAGTTAATGTTCACGAGCGGCGATGAGGTCCTGGCGTTCATCGAAGCCGAAGGGGTGCAGTTTGTCGACGTCAGGTTCTGCGACCTGCCAGGCACGGTGCAGCACTTCACGGTCCCGGTGGAATCCTTCAATGCGGGAATTTTCGCCGACGGCCTGATGTTCGACGGCTCGTCGATCCGCGGATTCCAGCAGATCCACGAGTCGGACATGCTGCTGCTGCCGGATCCGACCACTGCCGCGCTCGACCCGTTCCGGACGCATAAGACGCTGAATCTCACGTTCTTCGTGCATGATCCGCTGACCGGCGAGCCCTACAGCCGCGATCCGCGCAACATAGCCCGCAAGGCCGAGGATTACCTGCGCGGCAGCGGGATCGGCGATACCGCGTACTTCGGGCCGGAGGCTGAGTTCTACATCTTCGACTCCGCCCGGTTCGAGACATCGCCGAACGCCGGCTACTACTACATCGACTCGATCGAGGGCGCCTGGAACACCGGCCGGGACGAGCCGGGCGGCAACCTCGCCTACAAGCCGCGCTACAAGGGCGGCTACTTCCCGGTGCCGCCGACCGATCACTTCACCGACCTGCGGTCGGAGATGGTGCGCAAGCTGATCGAATGCGGCATCACGCCGGAGATGCAGCACCACGAGGTCGGCACGGCCGGACAGGCGGAGATCAACCTCCGGTTCGACAGCCTGCTCAAGATGGCTGACAAGGTCATGGCCTACAAATACGTGCTCAAGAGCGTGGCGCAGGCCGCCGGGAAGACCGTGACGTTCATGCCCAAGCCGCTGTTCGGCGACAACGGCTCCGGCATGCACTGCCACCAGAGCCTGTGGAAGGACGGGTCGCCGCTGTTCTACGACGAGGTCGGCTACGCCGGCCTCTCCGACGTGGGGCGCTACTACGTCGGCGGCCTGCTCAAGCACGCGCCATCGCTGCTGGCTTTCACCAACCCGACGGTGAACTCCTATCACCGGCTGGTGCCCGGCTTCGAGGCGCCGGTAAACCTGGTCTACTCCCAGCGCAACCGGTCAGCGTGCGTCCGCATCCCGATCACCGGGCCGAGCCCGAAGGCCAAGCGGCTGGAGTTCCGTGTCCCCGACCCGTCCTGCAACCCGTATCTGGCCTTCGCGGCGATGCTGCTGGCCGGCCTGGACGGCATCAAGAACAAGATCGAGCCCCGCGAGCCGGTCGACAAGGACCTCTACGAGCTGCCGCCGGACGAGGCACAGGCGATCCCGCATGTCCCCGGCTCACTCGAGAAGGTGCTCGACACCCTCGAGGCCGACCACGAGTACCTGCTCGAGGGCGGTGTGTTCACCGCGGACCTGATCGAGACCTGGCTGGACTACAAGCGCTCCAACGAGATCGACCCGATCCGGCTGCGCCCGCATCCGCACGAGTTCGA
>DATJZH010000253.1:0-2209 GCA_035499215.1 Streptosporangiaceae bacterium
AAACTTCGCGAAACCCGGAGGCACTCCCCGGTATCGCTGGCTCTCGAGTCTCGGACGAGCCCGGCGCCCGCGCCAGGCTGACATGCCTGCTCAAAGGTACCCCGCTGTCAATGTCAGGCTTGGTCAGGCAGCCGCAACCCGACCCGGCGGCGCCGGATGCCTGATCTTGGACGGAGGCCCTATCGGTGGCAGCCCCCCGGATGCAGACGCATCGCCCGCATGCCGAGGTTACCTATAACCAGCACAACTTTCCGGGATGCGGATGAAGTTCCGCGAGCTTACGGTCAGCCGGGCCGCCTGACCCGCTACGGGGTGATCGCGACGGCTTGCGGGCCGGCCGCCAACCGGTTCACGGCCGACCTTGATTGCCTGGCCGGGCTCGTTAGTGGCGGTCTGGACCGGCGTGACCGTGCCCGAGCCCTCGCTGGCGACGTAGGCGGTCTCGTCGTTGAGCGTGATGGCGATGGCGTCGGGGTTTAAGTCCGACCTGGATCTTCTGGCCGGGCTCGTTGGTGGCGGTCTGGATCGGCGTCGCCGTGTTCGAGCCGTTGTTGACGACATTGGCGGTCGTCGGGCTGGCAGTAGTGGTCGGGCCCGGGCTGGCGGAGGGACTCGGGCAAGCGCTAGGGCCGGTGCTGGCGGCCGCACTCGCGCTGGCGGCCGGGCTCGCGCTGGCGGCCGGGCTCGCGCTGGCGGCCGGGCTCGCGCAATGGCTCGGCCGTGGGCTGGCGGCCGGGCGTGGGCTGGCGGCCCGGTGTGGGCTGGCGGCCCGGTGTGGGCTGGCGGCCGGGCGTGGGCTGGCGGCCCGGTGTGGGCTGGCGGCCCGGTGTGGGCTGGCGGCCCGGTGTGGGCTGGCGGCCCGGTGTGGGCTGGCGGCCCGGTGTGGGCTGGCGGCCCGGTGTGGGCTGGCGGCCGGGCTCGCGCAGCGGACCGGCGTTATCGCAGAACGGGCAAGCGCCGACGCCGCGCAGCCGGCTGATGCACGGTGCTCGTGATTCGGCGTGCCGTGCGCTGTGCCGGTCACAGCTGTTCCGCCAGGGGACGGGCCCGTGCCGTTGCCGCTCGGTCCCGGCCAGCCGGTGCCGCCCGCGCCCGCTGCAGGCCCGGCGCTCTGAAAAGTCCGGATAAGCGCGGCTGTCTGCGAGATGACCTGCCGCGGCAGCGGCGTCAGCGCGAGAGCGCCAGCTACCACGACGGAGACGGCGATGGCCAGCGCGACCGCAGAACGCAGCCGTACCAGGTACCGCGACCCCCGCGGTGTGCCGGGCACCTGGAATCGTTCGCACGCGGCGCGGAGCACCGTCAGCAGCCACGCTGAGACGGACCGCATTTCGCCCAGCGAGCGACTGGTCACTTCGGGAAACCGGGCCATGATCCAGGCGACCGGTATGGGGTACGGCACGGTCAGTTGGGCGCGGATCCGCTGCAGGCCATCTTCAGCAGGCTCTACCGACTCCGCTGCCGCGTGCAGCGTGCGGCGCAGCAGTTCGTCAAAGTCGGCATCGTGCTGGTTCACGCCTCACTCTCCAGCATGCTGCGCAGTGATGACATTGCCCGGGCGGTATGGCTCTTGACGGCGCCGGTGCTGATCCCCATCGTCGAGGCGATCTGAGGCGCTGCCAGGTCCCCGTAATACCGCAGCACGACTACCTCGCGCTGCCGCGGCGGAAGCGTGCGCAGCGCCGCGACCACCGCAGAGCGCTCCAGCAGCGCAATCGCGCTCTGCTCGGCGCTTGGCATATCCGGCGGCGGTTTCGGTGCGTTCCGGTCGACGATCATCCGATGCCGCAGGACAGACCGGGACCGGTTCACCACCGACCGCCGGAGATAGGCCAGTGCCTTGTCGCCGTCTCTGAGCCGGCGCCAGCGGCTATGCATCGCGACGAACGACTCCTGCACCACTTCCTCTGCCGTGGCGATATCATGCACGAGCAGCGCCGCGAGGCGGACCAGCGATCGGTAATGCGCGGCGTACAGCACGGTCACTGCAATCTCAGCATCCTGGTCCGCCGGGACCGAGCGAAGTACGGCCCGCTCCGCCGCGGCCTCGGTCACATGAATGGGATGCCCAGCCGCACTGCCGGATTCCGCCGCTGTCATCACGGATCCTTCGCCCGGCCTCTGGCGCGCCTGTTTCGCCTCAACGACCCTACCGCCCCCGCCCATCGGTTCAATATCACATGCGGGCCGCCCGCTCCTGGCGAACTGC
>DATJZH010000254.1:0-2529 GCA_035499215.1 Streptosporangiaceae bacterium
CCAGATCTCGGCCGGGTCCGGGACCGGATGGAACAGGCCCCGGCGCTGCTGCGGCTCGGGCCCGAGGCGGTGCTCTACGCGATCCTGGATGAGGTCGTCGATGAGTACGCCCCGGTCGTCGCGGGCCTGGAGAACGACATCGACGAGATCGAGGACCAGCTGTTCAAGGGCGATCCCGCGGTATCCCGGCGGATCTACGAGCTGTCCCGCGAAGTGATCGAGTTCCAGCGCGCTACCCGCCCGCTGCTGGGCATGCTCACCTCGCTGGAAGCAGGCTTCGACAAGTACAAGGTGGACCTGGAGCTGCAGCGCAGCCTCCGCGACGTGCACGATCACGCGATCCGCATCGTCGAGCGAGCCGACTCCTTCCGGGCGCTCCTGCAGAACGCGCTGACCGTGCAGACCACGCTCGTGGGCCAGCAGCAGAACGACGAGATGCGCAGCCTCACCGAGGCAAGCCTCGCCCAGAACGAGGAAGTCAAGAAGATCTCGGCCTGGGCCGCCATCCTGTTCGCCCCGACACTCGTCGGGACGATCTACGGCATGAACTTCGACTACATGCCCGAGCTGCATTGGCTGTTCGGGTACCCCCTCGCTCTCGCGCTGATGCTCGTCACCTCCGTGACCCTCTACCTGGTCTTCAAGCGTCGCAGCTGGCTGTAGGGCCATGCCCGCCAACGGGATGCCGGCGTGAGGACGGGACGGCGAAGAGGAAGAAGACCGGCGCGCCGTCTTTCATGGCGTGGCGCAGCCAGGCTGCGTCCTGGAGGGCCCGGGCCTTGTCAAGGCCCTCCAGGACGAGGGGTGTAATCCGGCGCCGGCGATGAGCTGCCGGGTGACCTCGCGCGCCCCGTCATAGGCATGCCATCCAGCCAGGCCGTGTATTTCCGGCCTGGCCGCGCGGCTCAGTGCCCCATGGCGAGCTGGACGATCTTTATGATGACCAGGATCATTGCCACCGCGAGGTAAAGCCTCAGCGCGGACATGCCAACCTTGCGGCCGGCGGACATGGCCGGCCGCTGCAGCAGGTTCAGCGCCGGCATCCGCCAGGTGTCCCGGCCGGCGCGGCCGGCCGGCATGGGGCCCGGGGCGGCGGCGCGCAGCCGCCGGACGGTGGCGTAAACGGCCGCGGCGAGGCTGGCGGCGCCGCATGCGGCGACGATGCCGAGGATCTGCCCGGCGGTGATGGCGGGGAACAGGACCGAGGCGGTGAGGATGACCGACAGCGTGACCAGGATGGCTACGACGGCGGCGGTGAACATGTTGGTCTTGCGGCCGTTCACCCATGGGCCGAGGACGTCCTTGTCGTTGCACAGCAGCAGCAGGAAGACGCTGGCGCTGGGCAGCAGCACCCCGGCCAGGACCTGGACGCCCTCGGTCAGCAGCCCGAGCGGGGAGCCGGGGAGGAGCACGACCGTGGCGGCGACGCCGATCAGCCCGGCGTAGATGCCGTAGAAGCCCTTGGCGCCCTGTACCCCGCGGTGCAGTGAGTGGTTGACGCCGAACACGTCGCTGACCGCGTAGGCGGTGGACAGCGAGACCGCGAACGCGCCGATGACCGAGGCGTCCAGCAGGGCGACCGCGAACACCACCCCGGCAGCCCGGCCGGCGTGGGCCTGCAGGCCGCGGGCGATCCCGGCGGTGTCGGTGAAGTGGCCCAGGCCGCGGGCGTGGGCGAACGCGGCGGCCGTGGCGCCCATCAGCGCGGCAGCGCCGACGACCACGACCACGATGCCGATCCGCAGGTCAGCCTTCTCATACCGGATGAACCGGGGGGTGATCCGCTTGTCGATGACGTAGCTCTGCTGGAAGAACAGCTGCCAGGGCGCGACCGTGGTGCCCACGATCCCGATGATCAGCAGCATGACCGCGGACAGCTGCCCGGCGCCGCCGGGCAGTTGCGGGGACACGAAGTCGCGGGCCATCTGGGACGCGGCCGGGTGGGACAGGAAGTAGACCGGGATGAGCAGCAGGCTGCCCGCGCAGAACGCCACGGCGATCCGCTCGAAGCGGCGGAAGCTCCCGGTGAAAGCCGCGCCGACGATGACCGCGGCGGCCAGCGCGACAGCGGCGATCTTCGGCAGGCCCAGGTAGCCGGCCGCGAGAGTGATGCCGATGAACTCGGTGATCAGCGTCAGGGCGTTGAGGATGAACAGGTCGATGACCGAGAACGCGCCCCAGAACTTGCCGAACCGCTCCAGGATCAGCCGGGCGTGCCCCACCCCGGTGACCGCGCCGAGCCGCAGCACCATCTCCTGGTTGACATACAGCACGGGGACCAGCAGCAGCAGCGTCCACAGCAGCCGGGTGCCGTAGTCCTGGCCCGCCTGGCCGTAGGTAGCGAACGCGCCGGCGTCGTTGTCGCCGACCATGACGATCAGTCCGGGCCCGATGATCGCCAGCAGGGTCTTCAGCTGCGCCGGCCGGCCGCGCCGGGGCGCGGTGTCGTCCAGCCGGATGGTGCCGAGCGCGCCGCGGATGTCCCCGGCGTGCATCTCATCCAGGACCGCCAGGCGGCCCCGGTTCGTG
>DATJZH010000255.1:0-2850 GCA_035499215.1 Streptosporangiaceae bacterium
CTGACCGCCGCGCGCCTTCTCGCCAGCAGTCCGCCGGCGATTGCCGCCCCGCCGGCCAAGCCGAATACCAGCCGCGGCCGCTGGTCCAGCCACAGTTGCACGCTGCGGGCACGGGACCGGTTGTCGAAGATGCCGTGCGCACCATGGTCACGTCCGCCTGGCCCGTCGACGGCCTGCCACAGGTTGTCGGCCCGGCCGACTGCTACCGTCTCGTCCGTCTGCTGGGAGTCATAGCCGGTGCGGGCCAGGTACCTGTCCAGCAGCGCGGCGACGAATTTGTTGGCCATGATCGTCGCAGCCGTGGTTGCCCCGACCCAGTACTCCTTCTTCGCTGGGTGATCGGCGGCGTGCACCACGCCGCGCGCGGCGACCTCGGGCTCGTAGATCGGCGGGACTGGCTGCGGGTGCCTGGGCAGCTTGGACCGCACCCAGCAGAACTGCGGGGTGTTCACGGCGGGCAGCTGCACGATCGTGACCTTTACCCCGGAGTGCTCGTGCAGCAGCTCGCAGCGCAGCGAGGAAGTGAAGCCGTTGATCGCATGCTTCGCGCCGCAGTAAGCCGACTGCAGCGGGATGCTCCGCGATCCCAGGGCGGACCCGACCTGCACGATAGTGCCCTGCCCGCGCGGCCGCATCCGGGCAAGCGCCACCATCGTGCCGTACACGAAGCCGAGGTAGCTGACCTCCGTGACCCGCCGGAATTCCTCGTGCGAAACTTCCGCGAATGGCGCGAACACTGAAGTGAAGGCCACGTTGACCCAGGTGTCGATCGGCCCAAAGAAGTTTTCCGCCTGCCGCGCCGCATCCTCTGCCTGCACGTAGTCGGCCATGTCGGCTGGGATGGCGAGCGCCTTCCCGCCGGCCTGTTCAACGTCACGAGCGGCGCCGTCCAGCCCGGCCTGCCCGCGCGCGATCAGGGCGACGTTAGCTCCCCGCTGGCCGAACAGCCTGGCCGTCGCGCGCCCGATGCCCGCGCTCGCGCCGGTGATCACTACAGTTTCAGTCATGGCCTGTCCTTCTCGGTCGGGGTGTCCTGCTCGGGGGTTACCGCTCGCCCCAGGGGAATGCCAGCCGGGCGGCGGTGTCGAGCAGCAGCGCGTGGACGAACGCCTGCGGGAGGTTTCCTCTCAACTGGCGCTCCGAAACGTCGTATTCCTCGGAAAAAAGGCCGGGAGTGCCGCAGGCGGCCCGGCTGCGCTCGAACCAGCGGGTTGCCTCCAGTTCGTCGCCCTGCTGGTGCTGGGCGAGGGCCATGAGGAATCCGCACAGCAAGAAGGCGCCCTCGGCTGAGCCGAGCGGCCGTTCGTCATGCCGGAACCGGTAGGCGTAACCGTCTTGCGTCAGTTCCTGCGCGTAGCGGCGCAGCGTCTCCACCGTGCGGGGATCGTCGGCGGCCAGCGCGCCGCGGATCGGCGGCAGCAGCAGCGCTGCGTCCAGCCCCGGGTCATCCGGAGCCCGCTGCCAGCGTCCCGATGGATGCACCGCATGCGCGGCAGTGTCCGCGAGAATGGTGTCGGCGAGCCCGGACCACTGTGTGGCCTGCGGCTGCGACGTGCAGCTTCGGGCCGCGGCCCGCAGCCCGGCAACGCATGTCAGCCTGCTGTGCGTCCACGGCCGGTTGTCGATCTCCCAGATTCCGGCGTCAGCTTCCTGCCAGCGCTGCGCGATCGCCTCGGCGGCGATCTCCGTGGCCCGCCAGCTGTTCGAATCCAGCCGGCCGAGGCGGCCCGCGTCCGCGAGCAGCAGCAGGGCCTCGCCGAAGGCGTCGAGCTGGAACTGGCGGTTCACCCAGTTGCCGAGAAGGTCGAAACCGCCCGGATAGCCCGGAAGATTGAGACGCCGCTGGTCTGGCACCGCGGTGCCGTCGACGGTGTAGGCCGGGGCCAGCTTGGGGCCGTCGGCAAAGAGTCGTTCCGAGACGAAGCGCACGGCATCGTCGAGCAGCGTGTGCGCGCCAGCGACGGCGGCTGCCTGGCCGGCGTAGCACTGGTCCCGGATCCACGCATAGCGGTAGTCGTAATTGCGGCCCTGATCAGCCCGCTCGGGCAGGCTCGTAGTGGCCGCTGCGACCATCGCGCCGCTGGAGCTGGTCAGCCCGCGCAGCACCACTTGGGCCTGCCGGGCGTCTCGGGCGGCGAGAGTCCCCTCGAGAGCGGGCACGGCCTGCGCCCACCGGGCACGGGTGGCACGCCAGAGCCGGTCAGCGTCGGCGGGCTCATCGGGCAGCGGCCGGTCCGACATTTCGAACACCACGTCGCAGCTTTCGCCGGGCGGCAAGCTCACCGTCATCTCCAGCCGGGAAACCTGCCCGTTCCGGCGCACCTTGGCCCCGCCCAGGTCGCCAGACCAGCGCCAGCGAAGGTCACCACTGCGGCCGGTCCAGACTCCGTTAACGTCGCGGCCGACGCGCCGCGCGCCGTGCTTGCCGAATCCGGCCCGCGGCTCGAGCGTAACCTGCACCTGCGCCGGGCCTTCGCGGGCGACGACCTGGCGGAGCAACACCAGTCGGCGGGGCTCTGCGGGATACGCGAGCGCCTCGAGGCATTCGATGATGCCCGTCCCGGTGATCCAGCGGCTGTGCCAGATCAGCGAGGCATGCTCGTAGTAGCCGCCCCAGACGAACCTGTCGGTCGGTGTAATGGCGTAGATCCCCTCGCCGCCGATGAGGGCTGCGAAGACCGCGTCGGAATGCCAGCGCGGAGCGCACATCCACACGATGTCGCCGCGCGGGCCGACGAGCGCACCGCGCTCCCCGTCTGCGACCAGCGCATAGTCCCGCAGGACGGATAGCGGAAACCGCCGTGTCCACTGGTGGCCTGCGTCGCCAGGCAACGATGGCCTGCCTCTCTG
>DATJZH010000256.1:0-4087 GCA_035499215.1 Streptosporangiaceae bacterium
CCACCGGGCTGCTCCTTACCTAGCCGCGCCGACCCGTCCGTCGTTGGCGCGGCTGCCCCTCGTGACCGAGGGGCATTTTGTTTGGACAAGGAATCCGGTTCCGGGACGGAACCCGGCTGAGCCAATCGCGAGGAATCATGAAAGCCGCTGAGAGCGCGGGGCGGGCGGGCAGCGACGTTGCGCGCATGCCTGGTCAGGTGCAGGGCACGCAGGACGCCCGCGATCAGAGTGAGCCTGACCAGGTGCATGGTGCCCCGCGCGACAGCGCGCGCCCGCGCGACAGCGCACGCCCGCGCGACAGCAGGGACAGGTGGGATCCGCGCTCCGTCCAGGACAAATGGCGGGCCCGCTGGGAAGCGATGGACCTGTTCGCGGCCAGCGACGATCCGGCTGATCCCCGGCCCCGGACTTACGTGCTGGACATGTTCCCGTACCCGTCCGGCGACCTGCACATGGGCCATGCCGAGGCATATGCGGTCGCCGACGCGATGGCGCGGTACTTCTTCCAGCGCGGGCACAACGTGCTGCACCCGATCGGCTGGGATGCCTTTGGCCTGCCCGCAGAGAACGCGGCGATCCGCGGCAATGCGCATCCGGCCGACTGGACCTATGCCAACATCGAGACCCAGGCAGCCTCGTTCCGGCGGTATGCGCTGTCCTTCGACTGGTCCCGTCGGCTGGCGACCTGCGATCCCGAATACTATCGCTGGACTCAGTGGCTGTTCCTGCGGTTCTACGAGCGCGGTCTGGCCTACCGCGGCGACGGTCACGTGAACTGGTGCCCGGTCGATCAGACCGTGCTGGCCAACGAGCAGGTCATAGGGGGCAGGTGCGAGCGATGCGGGTCCGAGGTGGTCCGCAGGGTGCTGACTCAATGGTATTTCAAGATTACCGAATACGCCGACCGGCTGCTGGCCGACATGAAGCTGCTGGAAGGCAAGTGGCCAGACCGCGTGCTGCTGATGCAGCGAAACTGGATCGGGCGCAGCGAGGGCGCCGAGGTCGCTTTCGCGATCGAGGGACGGGATGTGCCCGTCACAGTGTTCACGACCCGGCCCGACACGCTCTTCGGGGCGACGTTCTTCGTAGTGGCGGCCGACTCGCCGCTGGCCGAGGAGCTCTGCAGGCCGGAGCACCGGGAGGAGCTGACCAGGTACGTCGCCGAGGTCCGAAAGCTGAGCGACATCGAGCGCCAGTCGACCGATCGCGACAAGACCGGCGTTTTCCTGGGACGGCATGCGATCAACCCGGTCAACGGCGAGGAAATCCCGGTCTGGGCGGCTGACTACGTGCTGCCCGACTACGGGACTGGTGCGATCATGGCCGTGCCCGCCCATGACCAGCGCGACCTGGATTTTGCCAGGAGATTCGGCCTGCCGGTGCGAGTGGTCGTGGATACCGGCATGCCTGACCCCGCCGAGACCGGGGTAGCGACGCCCGGCGATGGGAAGCTGATCAACTCCGGGCCGCTGAACGGGATGTCCAAGGCCCGGGCGATCGCGGCCATCACCGCGATCCTGGCGCAGCAGGACCTGGGCCGGGCCGCCGTCAGCTTCCGGCTGCGCGACTGGCTGGTCTCCCGGCAGCGGTTCTGGGGCGCGCCGATCCCCATCGTGTACTGCGAAGGCTGCGGCGAGGTGCCGGTGCCCGACGACCAGCTGCCGGTGCTGCTGCCCGACCTGCGCGGCCAGGACCTGGCCCCCAAGGGGGTCTCCCCGCTGGCTAACGCCGTGGACTGGGTAAGTACCGAGTGCCCCAAGTGCGGTGGTCCGGCTCAGCGGGACACCGACACGATGGACACCTTCGTTGACTCCTCGTGGTATTTCCTGCGGTACTGCTCACCGGGTTACGAGCACGGGCCATTCGAGGTGGACAGCGTCGGACGGTGGTGCCCTGCCGACCTCTATGTCGGCGGCGTCGAGCACGCGATCCTGCACCTGCTGTACAGCAGGTTCTTCACCAAGGTGCTGCATGACATGGGCATGCTGGATTTCATCGAGCCGTTCACGCGGCTGGTGAACCAGGGCCAGGTCATCAACCACGGCAGGGCGATGTCGAAGTCGCTGGGCAACGGCGTGGACCTGGGCGAGCAGCTGGCCGCCCATGGCGTCGACGCGATCCGGCTGACGATGATCTTTGCTAGCCCGCCGGAAGATGATATCGACTGGGCTGACATGAATCCGGATGCCTGCGTGAAGTTCCTGGGCCGGGTGGCGCGGATTGCGGGGGATGCCGGCGCAGCCGGACTGCCTGGGGCGCCTGCGGAAACAGGCGACGCCAAGCTGAGGAAAGTGACGCACCGCACGATCGACGAGGTCACCAGGCTAGTGGAGTCGGCGCGGCTGAATGTCGCCGTGGCGCGCCTGATGGAGCTGTCGACCGCCACGCGCAGGTGCATTGATTCCGGCCCTGGTGCTGGTGACCCGGCGGTGCGCGAGGCCGCCGAGACGCTGGCCGTGCTGCTGTCGCTGTTCGCGCCGTACACCGCCGAGGAATGCTGGGCGCGGCTGCACCGCGAGCCGTCGGTGGCGACGGCGGGCTGGCCCAGCGCAGACCCGGCGCTGCTGGTGCAGGATCTGGTCACCTGCGTGGTCCAGGTGGCGGGCAAGGTTCGAGATCGGCTCGAGGTACCGCCCGGAATCGGCGCGGACGAACTGCGCGAGCTGGCGCTGGCGGCACCCGGCGCGGCCAGGGCGCTGGCCGGGCGGGGAGCGCGCACCGTGATCGTGCGGCAGCCCAGGCTGGTGAACATCGTCCCCGAGTGAGCGGGAGCCCGATCGACCGTGCACATCCGGGAGCGCTCATATCCTGCTTGCCGCTGCCTGCAGCCGACCGACATGGAGGTGGCATTCACTGCTGGCGATGGCCGATGGTGCCGTGACAGCCGCTAAACCCCGGCCGGGTAACGGCTGTCAGCCGGGCGGCGGATTGAGACGGCGATTCATATTTTGCGCAACACGGCGACCACGCGGCCGAGTATCTCTGCCTCATCGCCGGGAATGGGCGTGTATGCAGGGTTGTGCGGCATCAGCCAGATGTGGCCGTTGGAGCGCTTGAAGGTCTTTACGGTGGCCTCGCCGTCAATCATCGCCGCGACGATGTCACTGTTCTCGGCGACGGGCTGCTGGCGGACGACAACCCAGTCGCCGTCCGAGATCGCCGCGTTGATCATTGAGTCGCCGACGACCTTCAGCAGGAACAGGTTGCCATCGCCGACGATCTGCTTGGGCAGCGGGAAGATGTCCTCGATCGCCTGCTCGGCGAGGATCGGGCCGCCCGCGGCGATGCGGCCCACGAGCGGTACATAGACGGCTTCCTGCGACACGATGTCCATCGTGCCGCCCTCATCCGCCGCTGCCTCGGGCCGGATGGCCGGATGGCCGGGCAGGCGCACCTCGACGGTCCGCGGCCGGCCGGCGTCACGGCGCAGGTAGCCCTTGTTCTGCAAGGTCGACAGCTGGTACGACACGCTCGACGTGCTGGTCAGGCCTACCGCCTCACCGATCTCCCGCATCGACGGGGGATAGCCGCGGCGCTGCACCGACTCGCGGATCACCTGGAGGACCTTGCGTTGCCGCCAGGTCAGCACATGGCTCGGGTCGGGCCGTTCAGGCAGGTCGACGACGACGGCGGGAACGCTGCCCTTCGGCTTGCGCCCTGGTTTCCCCTTGGGGCGGCCGCCCCGAGCATGCGTGCCAGCTGCCATCTCGGTATCGGCGCCTGAATCGGCTCCGCTCGCGGTCGGGACCCCGGGTGTTCCTCCGTCTTCAGTCGCGTCCATCATCGTCGGGCCTCCGGCTCGGTGGTTGTCTGCAGTTGACGCTAGCGGTTTCGGTCGTGAACCTCAAACATCTGTTCGACCGGCTGCAAAGTGTCGGACCCTGCCGGTATCACAGTACCGTATCTTCGTTCGATCGAACGAAGATACGGTAGAACAGAGATGCGAATCGAACTGTCATTCGGCGTACGGGAGGTAAGGATGAGCTCGATGAGCATGGCGGAGGCCGACCGCCGGGTCGCCGCGGGCCGGGATGTGGTGATCCTGACGGCGCGAGCTGCTTGCCCGGTGCCACAGGAGACGGTCCGT
>DATJZH010000257.1:0-2271 GCA_035499215.1 Streptosporangiaceae bacterium
CCCGCTCCGCGAACGACAGGTACCGTCCCGACGGCGGCGCCAGGCTGACCGGCCGGATCCCGCCGCTGTCACGGAACCATCGCGTACCAACTGCCGGGGACACACCAGCCTCAATGCCGGCGTCCTCACTCGGCATTCCCCTGGCGATCGCCACCCAGAACCGCTGCCGGTGTTCTCGCCTGGCCACCGGCGGCCGCCCCGGCGAACGCATCGCCGGCCGCCCCGCCCGGGCAGCCGCCCATCCCTGTGGCCGTCCCATCCGCCCACCTCCACCTGAAGGTGTTGCGACGACCGGTTGAATCCGCCCTCACTGCCCGCATCGGAATGATGGATCGCCCCGGCCACGGTGACGCCCTGACGGCGCCGCGCGGCGACCGCCATGACCAGGGCGTCCAGCACCAGGGTCAGGCGGTGATGCCCGGCGGTCCTCCACCCGACGATCATCCGGGAGAACGCGTCGATGACCAGCGCGGTGTAGACGCCGGCCGCGCCGGCGCGGAGCCGGCAAGCTGACCTTCAGGCCGGCGACTTCGCCGCCCGGCTCCGCGCCGCCATCCGGCCCGGGTTCGCCACGGGGATCATCGTCCCGGCCCCGGGTGACCCGGTGCTGGGCACGCCGCCGTGCGCGGTGCCGGGCTGCGGCCGCTCCAGCGACCGGCGCGGGTGGTGTCAGGCGCACTACCGGCGGTGGGACAAGGCCGGGCGTCCCGAGCCGGCCCAGTGGTCGGCGGCCGCGGACCCGGCAACCCGGGGGCACCAGGCGCTGGCCGCGTGCCAGGTCGCGGGCTGCCGGTTCAGCCAGCACCGGGACCAGCTGTGCTGCCGGCACTCGGCAGCCTGGCGCATGGCCGGCCAGCCCGACGCCAGTGCCTGGCTCGCCACAGTGCCAGGCCCGGACCACAGCGGCGATGCGGCATGCGCAGTCGCCGGGTGCGTGATGATGGCCGAGCTCGGCTACCCGGGCTTGTGCCGCTCGCACCGGGCCAGGTGGCGTGCTCAGGGCCGGCCTGCGCCGCAGGAGTTCTTGTACTTCTGCTCGATTTACGGGGAGCCGCGGTTTGACCTGCGCGGCCTGACCGGCCAGGCCAGGCTGGAGATCCAGTATGTGCTGCAGTGCCGGTCCGGCGAGCGCCGCGCCCGGGCCGCGCCCCGCTCGATCCAGCCGCTGCTGACTTACCTGGCCGAGCGGCAGGCCGCCTCGCTGCTGGATCACTCCGCCGCGTTCTGGCACGGCCGGGTCGGTGACCGGCACGGCCCGGCCAGCACGCTGCGGGCGTTCATCGGCTATGCCATCGACTGCCTGACCAGGCTGCGCGACGGGACCGGCCGGGACAGCGAATACAACTGCGACGTGTGGCGGCTGGCCCGGCTCGGGCTGCCTGTCACCCGGCGGGCAGTATTCGACTTCCGCGGCATCGAGCCGGGATGGCTGCGCGCGCTGATCAAGCGGTGGCTGCGGTGGCGGATCTCCGCCGGGCTGGCGCTCGGCCAGGTCCGCAAGGACTTCACTGCACTGACCCGGATGGCGAGGCTGGCTACCGGCCTGGCCGCCGATCCGGCCAGTCTCGGCCGGGCCGTGCTGGAACGCTACCTGGCCGGGCTGGCCATCGAGGTCACGCACCCCAAGACCCGCAGCGGCGACATCAGTTCAGTCGCTACGTTCTTGCGCACGGTCTGCTGCCAGCAGTGGGAGCCGCGGCTGCCGGCCACCGCGGTCATCTACCGCGGTGACCACCCGCGCCCGGACGAGCCCGCGCCCCGTGCGCTGCCCGAGTCGGTGATGGCCCAGATCGAGAACCCGGCCAGCCCGGACAAGATGACCGACCCCGCCGGCCGGCTTGTCACCGAGATCCTCATCCGCACCGGGCTGCGCGTCAGCGACGCCTGCAAGCTGGGCGTCGCCTGCCTGGCCCGGGACGGTCAGGGCGCCCCCTGCCTGCACTACCGCAACCACAAGATGCGCCGCGAGGCGATGGTCCCGGCCGACGACCAGCTCGCCGCCATGATCCAAGACCGGCAGCGGCACGTCCGCCGGCGCTACCCGGCCGGCACGATGCTGTTCCCGCGCAAGACCGCCAGCCCCGACGGCACCCGGCCGATGCCGGCCGGCACCTATCACTACCTGCTGCAGCAGTGGCTGACGGCCTGCGGGATCACCGGCGACCTCGGCGAGCCGGCTCACGTGACAGCGCACAGGTTCCGGCATGCCTACGCCAGCCGGCTGATCAACAGCGAGGTCTCACAGGAAATCGTGCGGCGGCTGCTCGATCA
>DATJZH010000258.1:0-4250 GCA_035499215.1 Streptosporangiaceae bacterium
GGGGCCGCCGTGCTCCTCACGACCGCGTCGGCTACCGCCGCGGCAGCGCTGGCCGACGACGTCGGCGTGATCGTCACTCGCGGTCGCGCCGATCCGGCGCTCGAGCAGCGGCTGGCCGAGCTCGCCGACCCGGCAGTCCGCCCGGCCGCCGCCGCCAGCGGGACGGGACGGGCTGGCGGCGACCCGTTTCGACAGGAAGGCGGCAACTGGGCCGCTGCGAAAAGCGCTGCCGGTCAGGGCACCGAGGCGCTCGCCCTGCTGGTGCGGGGGCCAGGAGCGCGATACCTGCCATCCTGCCAAGCGATCCCCGCAGCCGCGCGGCGAGGCGCCGAAAGGAGCGGCCGCGGCGCGGCCGGTCCCGGCGGCGGCCGTCCGGCATGAGCGGGCCGCGGCCAGCTGGCGCGGTGACCCGCAGGCCGGCGCGAACGGCCGCCGCCAGGCCGGCCCGCCGGCCGGGGCAGTCCCCGAACCCGGCCCGTCGCGCCGCCAGCGGCCGGGCATTGACCCGGGGCGGATTTATCTTGGCTGGCAGCACGCGTTGCTGCTGCCCGACCCCGGCCCGATGCCGGGCCGGCCGGCGCCGCCGGAGTTCGAGCAGTTCAGCCCGGACTGGGTGGCCGCCCAGCGCCGGGAGGACCGGCAGCTCGCCCGGCCGATGCGGCTGACGTGCGCGGGCTGCGCCGTGCTCGGGTGCCTCGCCGGGGCCGCGTACTGGGCAGGCCTGCTGAACTCCGCGCTGACCTGCGTCGCGATGGCCGTCACGGTGGCGACCGGGCTTGGCGCCGCACGGGCAGTCTGGCGGCGCGAGCGGGAGCTTCGGTCGGCCATCGAGGCCGAGCGGCAGCGGGTCGCCGCAATCCGCGCGGTGCAGCAGAGCCGGCTGGCAGCCCGGCAGGAGCAGCATGCCCGCCGCTGCCGTGACTGGCAGCAGCGCCGCGGCGCGTTCGGCCGGCAGCCGCAGTGGTACCCCGTGTCGTTACCCGGTGACATCGACCGGATCGACGTGGCCGGCGGCACCCTGGCCGGCTGGTCAGCGCTGCTGACGACGATCGCCGCGCCCCGGCTGAGCGCAGGCGGCGAGGTGACTGTGCTCGACCTGACCGAGGGCGCGGTGGCCGCCGATTTGGTGGCGGTCGCCAGCCGGTCCGGCATCGCGCCGCTCGTCTGGGTCATGCCCGCTGACCTGCCCGGGCTGGACCTCGGCACCGGCCTCGGCGCCGCGGCGCTCGCCGACGTGCTGGCGCTGGCGGTCAGCGCGAGTGACGAGCCCGACGGCACCGGCGAGGCAGCGAAGGACGCAGCGAAGGACGCGGCCATCCTGGAGCGGGTTCTCGACACGCTCGGCGCGGCGGCCAGCATCGCCAGCCTCACCGCTGCCCTGCGGGCACTGGCAGAGGTCGATGATCCGCGCGCCGATGTGCGCGCAGGCCTGCTGACCGCCGAGCAGCTCACCCGGATCAGCGCGCTGTTCGGCCGCGGCGCTGCCGAGCGGGTGGTCATCGAGCGCGCCTGGGCGCTGGAGTCCCGGCTGCGCTGGCTGGAGCAGCTCGGGTCCGCGCCGGTCAGCCTGTCGCCGAGCCGGCTCCGGGTGGCGTGGCTGGACCGGCGGTCAGAGGCGCTGGGCAACAAGATGCTCGGCAGCTACCTGACTGTTGCCATGACGCACATGCTCCGCCAGGCTCCGGCCGGCCGCCGGTGGGAGCACACATTGTGCGTGCTGGGCGCCGAGCGGCTCGGCGGCGCAGTCCTTGACCGGCTCTGCGATGCGTGCGAGACGTCGGGGACGGGCCTGGTGGTCGCCTACCGCTCGATCCCCGCCCGGGTGCGAGACCGGATCGGCCAGGGCAACGCCGCCGTGGCGGTCATGCGGCTCGGCAACGCTCAGGATGCCAAGGTAGCCAGCGAGCAGATCGGCACCGAGCACCGTTTCGTGCTCTCGCAGCTGACCGAGACGGTGGGAGAGTCCCTCACCGGTACGACGGGAGACTCCTATACCAGCACAGTCGGCACCGCCGATTCGGTATCGGACTCGACCTCGGTCAGCGACACGGCGGGGCGCAGCACGGGCCGCGGCCGCAGTCGGCACGGGGCGTTCGCGCCGTTCGCGGACTTCACCGGTACCGCGAGCAGGGACCAGAGCTTCTCCCGTGCCAGTTCCGACTCGGTATCGCTCACCGAGGGCATTAACGCCAGCACGTCGTGGGGCGTCAGCACGTCCCGCGCGCTGTCCGCGAATACGTCCCTGGCCGCCGCGGCGCAGCGGTCCCGCGAGTTCCTGGTCGAGCAGCACGAGCTGCAGCAGCTGCCGCCGAGCGCGGTGATCGTCACGCAGGCCGGCCCGGCAGGCCGCAGGGTAGTACTGGCAGACGCCAATCCGGCGATCATCACACTTCCCACGGCGACCCTGTCGAGCCTGGACGAGGCGCGCGCCGCCGCGGCTGCCGAGCGAACCGGCGGCGCCGCGGCTGCGGGCCGGGCCAGGGCCGCGTCTGGGGGGCGGCCCGGCGCCGCGGCTGCGGGCGGGGCTGCCGGCGGGGCCGGGCGGGCCGGTGCCGCGGCTGCCGGCGGGGCTGCGTCTGGGGGGCGGGCCGGCGCCGCGGCTGCGGGCGGGGCTGCCGGCGGGGCCGGGGCTGTGAGCTTTGGCCGGCCGCCCGGGCGGCCGGGCTGGCGCCGCCGCCGCAGCTGAGCCGCCTGGCTCGGCACCCGTCGTCATGGCTCTGCGCAGTTCAGACGATCATGGCAGGAGCGCCAGCTTTCCCGCGACGCGCCGCTGCGCCAGTGCCGTCAGTGCCTGCCCGGCGCGCTCCAGCGGGTAGGTCGCGGGCGCGACAGGGTGCAGGGCACCGGCCGCCACGCGGTCGAGCAGATCGGTGACCAGTGCGCGGGCGCCGTCCGGATTCCCGCGGGCCCACGCACCCCAGTCGACCCCGATCACGGTGCGATTCTCCAGCAGCACGCGGTTGAGCGGCAGCCGCGGGATGGAGCCGCCCGCGAAACCGAGCACGAGGTAGCGGCCGGACCCGCGCAGGCTGCGCAGCGCCGGCTCGGCGAACGGGCCACCGACGGGATCGGTCACCAAGTCAGCGCCAGCGCCGGTGAGCTCCCGCACCCGCGTCTTCAGGTCCTCGGCCTCGTAATCGACCGCGATCTGCGCCCCGGCCGCGATCGCCGCCGCGCGCTTGGCCGGGCTGGCGGCTGCCGCGATCACCCGCGCGCCGAGTGACCTGGCCACATCGACGGCGGCCAGCCCGATACCGCCGCCGGCGCCGAGTACGAGCACCCACTCGCCGGGGCTCAGGGTGGCTCGCCTGGTCAGGGCGAACAGCATCGTCGAGTAGCTCTCGACGGCCGTCGCGGCCACCTCGAAGGTGACGGCCTCCGGCAGGGGCACCGCCGCGCGAGCGGGGACCACCCGGTGGCTTGCGTACCCGCCGAGGTCGAACGAGAACGCCACGACGCGGCTTCCAGCGGGCAGGCCAGCCGCGTCATCGCCGGAGCCGGCCACCTCGCCGGCCACGACCAGGCCGGGAGTGAACGGCAGCGGCGGCCTCAGCTGGTATGCCCCGGCGACCATGAGCCCGTCGACGAAGCTGACGCCCGCGGCGCGGACGCGCAGCAGCACCTCGCCCTGGCCCGGCTGCGGATCAGGCATCTCCTCGAGCACGAGCCGGCCCGGCGGGCCGAAACTGCGACAGACGATACGGCGCATCTCTCTCCCTTGCCGCAGGCAGCCGGGCCCGCTCCGTGCGTGCCGGGCCGGACCTGCTCTAAGCGAGCGTAGGCCCGCGGCGTCCGGCCCTGACAGGTCACGGTCAGCTGAGGCTACGGTGCGGCATGTCAGGCAGTGACCGGGCCCGGGGCTAGAATCGGTAACCGTGCGGCGCCCGTTCCAGCAGGTGGATGTCTTCGCCGGCGCGCCGTACCTGGGCAACCCGGTGGCCGTGGTACTGGAAGCTGCGGGCCTGTCGGTCGGGCGGATGCAGCAGTTCGCGCACTGGATGAACCTGTCCGAGACCACTTTCGTGTTGCCGCCGGACGTGCCGGATGCCGACTATCAGGTGCGCATCTTCACGCCAGGTGCCGAGCTGCCGTTCGCGGGTCACCCTACGCTCGGCACCTGCCACGCCTGGCTGTCGGCCGGCGGTACGCCTCAGCAGGCAGAGGTGATCATGCAGCAGTGCGCCGCCGGGCTGGTTCCGGTCCGCCGCACCGCTGACGGGCTGGCCTTCGCCGCGCCGGCCCTGCTGCGT
>DATJZH010000259.1:0-2826 GCA_035499215.1 Streptosporangiaceae bacterium
GATCTCTGATGAGTACTCGACCGTGAAGCTGAGGAACAGCGCGCCGAGCCCGAGCATCAGGACGAGCACCAGCGCAGTAGCCACGTCACTGCGCCCCCGGCGGCTCAGCCAGCCGATCCCCAGAGCGCCAGCCAGGGCGAACACGCCCAGGCCGACCAGCGTGCTGATGCCGATGAGGCTGGCCCCGGCAGCCCCGGCGAAGGCGCCCTGCGGCACCGCGTCGGCGACGAACGCGGCTCCGCGCAGCACCACGAAGAAGCCCACCACGCCGGCTACCACCGCCACGACGGTCCCCACCTCGAGCGCGTTGAGCAGGAACAGGGGAATCGTCATCGCGCCGCCGCTGGCGCGCGCCGTGGCGCTTCCCGCGGTGCTGGCTGGCCGGCCCGGCGGCGCCGGAGCCCCGGCAGCTGCCCGAGCAGGTAGAACACGAAGGCCAGGGCCACCACGAAGAAGCTGACCGGCCAGCCCGCGTGCTGCGGCGGCCAGGTGAAGCTGTCGTAGGCGAGCAGAACTCCCAGCCAGGTAGCGGCAAGGCCGATGGCCGCCGCCCAGAGCATCGCCAGGCCCGGCCTGCTGGTCAGCCGCAGGGTAGTCGCGGCAGGCCCGACGAGCAGCGCCGTCGACAGAATCGTGCCGATGCTCAGCGCCGCCAGCGACACCGCCAGCGCGATCGCGATCAGGCAGGCCAGACCCGTCAGCCGGACCCGGATCCCGCGGGCGAAGGCCAGTTCGGCGCTGACCGAGCTGAGCAGCAGCTGACGGTAGCCGAGCCCGATGATCCCGAGCGCTATCACGCTGAGCAGCACGACAGCGGGGATGACAGACCTGCTGATCGTGAACATAGAGCCAAAAAGGATCGTGATCGTGGCTCCCGTCGCATTCGTCGACGTCGAGTCCCAGTACAGGAAGAGAGCGGCCAGGCCGAGTCCGGCGCCGCGGACGATGCCCGTTGCCAGGTCGCGTCCCCGCGGCCGGCGGATCCCGATCATGTCCATGACCGCCGCGGCGGCCACGCTGGTGCCGGCGAAGCCCCACAGCGGGCTGATCCCGATCAGGAACGAGGCCGATCCCCCGGTGACGCTGATGTCGGCGAGCGCGTGCCCGGCGTAGGACTGGCCGCGCAGCACGGTGAAGCTGCCGACGACGCCGGACACCGCCGCCACCAGGCCGCCGATGACCAGCGCCACGTGCACCGACGCGTTACTGAAGAAACCCGGCGCGAAGATCGCGCCGATGACGGCGCTCACGAATGATCTCGCACTGCCAGCGTGTGCGTATCGCCGCCATCCGGCGATACGCCGAGCGCGTCCCCGCGGCCGGCTACCACCAGGATGCGGTCGTGTACCGTGACCACGTCGACGTGCTGGCCGTACAGCGCGCTCAGCACATCGGGCCGGACTACCTCGCCGGTGCTGCCGCTCGCCGCCCGGCCGGCCGCCATGTAGACGATCCGGTCCATCACCGGCAGCAGCGGGTTCATGTCGTGCGCGGAGATCAGCACGGCGATCTGCTGCTGCCGGGCGATGCCGGCGAGCAGGTCGATGATCTCCTGCTCGCTGCGGATATCCAGGTTGGCCAGCGGCTCGTCCAGGAGCAGCAGCCGCGGCGCGCTGATCAGCGCGTGCGCGATCAGGACGCGCTGCTGCTCGCCGCCGGACAGGTTGCCGACCCGCTCGTCGGCGAACCGGCCGGCGTCGACCGCGCGCAGCATCTCGTCCACCCGCCGGCGGCGATTGCGGCTCGGCAGCGGGAAGCCGAACCGGTGCCCGTCTAGCCCGAGCCCCACCAGGTCACGGGCCCGGACCGGCAGGTCAGAGTCCAGCAGGATCTTCTGCGGCACGTAGCCGATGTTCGCGCTGCGCGCAGAGCGCGGCGCGCCGCAGATGCGCACCTGACCGCGCGCCGGCGGCTGCAGGCCCAGGATCACCCGCAGCAGAGTCGTCTTCCCCGCGCCGTTGGACCCGATGAGGCCGACGAACTCGCCGCGGTCAATGGTGAACCGGACATCCTGCAATACCTCGCGCCCGGACAGCCGCACGCTGACGCCGTCGACGGCCAGGACGCCGGTCGGCTGGCTGGCCTGCTCCTGCGTGTTCGGGTCGGCCATTGTCATATCCATTGTCAGAGCTTCTCGGTGGAAACCCGGCTGGCAACGGCCTTGCGCAGCGCCCGCACCTCGGCGAGCATCCAGGACTGATAGCTGTAGCCAGGCGTGGGCATCGTCTCGTAGACGCCGACCACCGGGATGCCGTAGTGCTGCGCCGCGGCTAGGAATGACTGGGTGACCGTGTCCGCCACCTGCTGGTTATAGAGGAAGACCTGCACCCGGTGCGTCTTGAAGAGATTATCCTGCAGCGAGACGTACTGCGCCGGCAGGTCTACGCCGTTCATGACATCATCCTGCAGGCCGAACGGCGTCCGGTTGCGAGTTCCGGCCGCCTGCAGCATGTAGTCCCCGACCGGCTCGGTGGTCGCCACTGGCGTGCCGCCGTACCGGGCCCTGAATGCCGCGAGCGCTTTGAGCCACGGCCGCAGCGAGGCGTCGAACCTGGCGAGGTTCGCGCGGAAGTAGCTGGCGTGGCCAGGCCGCAGCGCCGACAGGTCGGCGGCGAGCGCTTTGGCGACGGCCGGCATCGTGTGCGGCGAGTACCACAGATGCGGGTTCGGCGTGCTGTCAGGCAAGCCCAGCAGGGCCTGCACGTCGACGACCTTGCGCTTGGCGTTCGGCGCCGCGGCCTCGATCTTGCTCATGTAGGTGTCGTAGCCGAGACCGTTCTGCACAATAAGCTGGGCGGCGCTGATGACCTCGCTCACGCTTGCGCT
>DATJZH010000260.1:0-3540 GCA_035499215.1 Streptosporangiaceae bacterium
TCCGGGTAACTTCGCGCGGCCGCCGTCAGGGCCAGGGGATCGTTCGGGGCCCGGTGGCCCTGGCTCGCAGGGCTTCGAGCGCAGTCGCCTTGCCGGTCTCGGTGAGCCCGTAACTGCGGTCGGTCCAGCCGGCGCCGACTGACAGCACCTCCAGGGCACGGCACAGATTGATCGTGTCGTGGATAGCCCAGTCGACTTCGCTGTCCTTCGGCGGCTCGCCCGTCCGCCGCTCCCGGAACCCTTCCTCGCCAGCCGCCCGGCCGACCACGGCCTTGATCTTGTCGTAGGGCATTGAGTCGGTGTCGAGGAGGAGGGCGAGGAACAGCTCGCCGGCGAAGACGCTGAAGTCATTGCCATTGAGCAGCCCGCGGGCGGCGGCACGCCACAGCTGGTCGGAGTCGGCTGCCAGGCGCCGGCCCTTGGCGGTGAGGACGAGCCTGCGGCCCGAGCGCCGCGCCAGCCCGAGCCGCTGGAGCAGATGGCGCAGCTGGTGCAGGTCGAACAGGTCGTCCTCCGTTCGCGGCGGCCGGGGAAAGTCCCAACGGAAGCGATCGGCGGCCGCCTGGACGAACTTCTGATTGAGATTGCCGGTCTCGGTGAGAGCGATCCCGCCCGCCACCTGCTCAAGCAGCCAGCGCAACGGCGGCAACGGGTCGGCAGCCGCGTCCGCGGGCAGCTCGGGGGGGTGAAGCAGCCGGTTGGCGATGGCTGCGAGGATCCCGCGGCGGACCTCGCTGCGCCGCAAGTTCACCCATGTCTCGGCGCGCTCGGTGAGGATCAGCTGGGCCAGAGTCTGGCCCACCAGCTCCTCCCTCGGAGTGTTGAGGTGGGTCCGCACCAGCTCCTGCTGGCGCGTCTTCCAGCCCCTGGCCCCCGGGACCAGGTCACCGCCCGCGACGGCGAGCTCCAGGAAATCGGCGGCGGAGGACATCGCTGACGCCTCCTGGAGGCCCATCGTCGCCCCCCACTCGAACTCGGGCAGGTCGCGCGGCTGGATCCCCGAGGCGGCGCTGGCCCGGCGGAAGGCGAGCCTGCCCGCAGCAGTGCTGGCCGCATAGGAGCTCAGGATCGCCCTGGTCGTCTCCGACCGGCAGATGGCGGCGTAGCGCGGCAGCCCGAGCAGATCAAGCGCCCGCGCCAGCGCCTCGGCGACTGCCACCTTGCCGCCGAGGTCGATCCTCCATTTCAGCGGCAGCTCGTACCAGACGAAGTTCTGGATCCGCTCCTGGGTCACCAGCGCCAGGCCATCCTCGCCGGCAATCCACTTCACCGCCGCCTCGGCGTCCCGGGCCGCGGCCGGGTCTTCGGCCGCCAGCTCCGTCAGGGCAGCCGTGATCTCGGCGTTCTCGTCACCAGCCATGACCGGTCAGTCTCCCAGATCCGGCCGCCGGGACGCGGCGGCGGCCCGCAGATAATACCGGCTCATCCCAGAGCCCGCCAGCTCGGTCGCACCTGCGGGCGATGGTGCGCAGGCGGCGCACCGCGGTCCCGTCATGCATACGCCCATTCTCGTCCATCCCTGACAGATCGAGAGACGGACGACGCGGATGACGGCGCCGCCGACAGCGGATGACAGCGACAGCGGATGACAGCGCCGCCGACACACGCGCTAAGTGCCGGAATCCCGCGGTGCTCCCGGGCTAGCGTAGTTCCGCCGCCGGGCGTCCCGGGGTATCCAGCAAGCGGTCAGTGGCCGCGCTGCTGCGACGGCCAGCGGGTCTGGTATCAGCCCCTCCGGCGTTTGACCAGGCTCCCCCGCTGTTCCCCGCGCCCGCAGATCTCCTCGAGACGGCGGCCAGGCCCGCGGGCGAAGGGATCACGGCGAGCGGTCCTGCCTCAGCCATGGCCCTGCTTACGGGGCCAGACAGAAAGGACATGACAGATGAGCTCCACCGACCGCACTCACCACGCGGCCGGGGCCGATGGACCCCCGCACCGCGCCCGAGGCAGGATGGCGCGGCGTCCCCGCATCCGCCTCGCCTTAGCCGCAGCCGCAGCGGGCGCGCTGGCCACGGCAACGGCCCTGACCCTGGCGATGCCGGCCGGCGCCAGCACGGGGAGCACCAGCACCGACGTCCCCGCACGCGTTCACGGCAGCGCGACCGGTCATGCCCTGTCCCTGCGCGCCATGCCGGCCGGGACGGCGACTTTCGGCCGCGGCATCCATGGCAGCCTCACCATGCACGCGCACCTGTTCGGACTCACCCCCGGCTCCTCGCACAATGTGGATCTCGTGACTGGCGGCCAGTTCCCGGCTGTCCGGTTCAGCCCGCTCACTGCCAACAGCGTCGGCCAGGCCGACAGCACCCTCAAGAGCAGCTTCACCGGCCAGCTGCCGCGCGGGAGCCATCTCGTGGTCCGGATGGGGATTCAGGGCGGCGGCGTCGGCAGGGAGCCGATCGCGAGGACCAGGCGGCTGAGCGGGCCCGGCTACCGGCCGTACCGGCTCACTGCCGTCGAAGTCAGCCCAGCGGGCGTCAGCTTCGGCACGCCAAGGGGACGGGCAACCATCTCATACAACCAGCACCGCCGCACGCTGACCGTCACCGTCGACGCGAGGGGGTTCACGCCCGGGCTGCATGCCGCGCACATTCACCTGGGCAGCTGCCTGCGCCAGGGACCGGTCCTGTACATGCTGAAGGACCTCGTCGCCGACAGCCACGGGATCGTGCATGCAGTCCGGGTCGTCTACCACGCAAGCGCGCCGGTACCAGCCCACGGCTGGTACCTCAACACCCATCAAGGGAACAGCAACACCATCCTCAGCAACGGCAAGCCGACCATCTTCTTCCGCCCGCTCCTGTGCGCTGACCTCTGACCGCTGCCGCCGCCCTGCCCGCATGCACCGGGCAGGGCGGCGGCAGCGTGCAGGGGCGCCGCGCGTCCTGAGCCGTCCATGAGCCACCCCGCTGGCCTGGCCCTGTCGTGATCTCCGGAGCGGCGGACCGGGCCTTCTTCCGGCATGCGGCATTACACCTGCCAGAACGACCCAGGGGGAGATCCTCGTTGAGCGACATTGTCATCGGGGGCGGCCACCGATCCCAACTCCGGCCCGCTGCTCATTCTCCTGGCCGCCTGCTTCTGGCCGCCTGCTGCTCGTCACGAGCTCACCACGGCGCCATGACGGCCGGTTTTCCTGGCGCGACGAACTCCGTCGCAGTTTCCCGTCCCTGGCTCGGCCCAGACTCAGGTCACCGGGCTCAATGACCGCGCGACCCAGGTGGGCTTCTATGCTCCGACCAACACCGGGACCGACGCCAACTACGGCTGGTACACCACGGATAATGGGCGGAAATTCCACCAGATCACCGTGCCCAGCGTGACCTTCGGGAGTCCGCCAGTGACCCAGCTCCTGGGGGTGAACGACTCAGACAAGGCCGTGGGCTTCTACAATGACGGCAACGGGAATAGCCACGGCTTCGTCTACAACATCAGGAACAAGCGCTTCCGCTTCACCGGCATCACCGGGGCGACGTCGCTGACCGACGCTGGCATTAACAACCGCGGCGATATCACCGGGTTCTTCACCGGTTCGGGCGG
>DATJZH010000261.1:0-13657 GCA_035499215.1 Streptosporangiaceae bacterium
GAGAGCCGCTGGCCGGCCAGTTCCATCTCGCCTCTGGCCAGCTCGTTGCGCAGATACAAGCTGCGCAGATAGAACGAGTGCATGGCAGCCGGCATCCTGGTGCTGTCGGAGTTCCAGGCAAGGATGTCAAACGCCGGCGGGTCCTCGCCCATCAGCCAGTTCGAGACCAGATAGTTGAAGATGAGGTCATTGGCCCGCAGCATGTCGAAGGTAAGCGACATCTCGCTGCCTTCCAGGACGCCGGTCTCCGCCATCTTGCGCTCCAGCCCCGCCACCGTCCGCTCGTCGGTGAAGGTGCCGAGCACGCCTGGCTCGCTGTAGTCCAGCAGGGTGTTCAGCAGCGTGACCGAGCCGAGCCTGTCGTCGCCCTTCTCGCTGAGATAGGCCGCGAGCATGGCCGTCAGGGCACCCCCGAGGCACACCCCGACTATGTCGATCTTGGGAGCTCCGGTTATTTCCGCGATCACGTCGAGCGCTTCGCGCGGGCCGTGGATGAGGTAGTCGTCCATCGTGACGTCGCGCATCGTGGCGTCCGGGTTGCGGTAGGAGATGGCGAAGACGGTGCGCTCGTGCTGGACCGCCCACTCGATGAAGCTGCGCCCCGGCGCGAGGTCCATGATGTAGTACTTGTTGATCCACGGCGGGCTGGCCAGCAGCGGGACGGCGTGGACCTCGGGCGTCTGCGGCTCGTACTGCATGAGCTCCATGAGATCGTTCTTGAACACGATCTTGCCGGGAGTGGCGGCGAGATTCTCGCCGATCTTGAAGGGGCGCTTGTCGACCTGGCGCGGACGCCCCCGGTTGGTCAGGACGTCCTCGACGAAGTTGCCGGCCCCGGCAGCCAGGCTGCCGCCAGCGGTCTCGAACGCGCGCTTGAGCGCTGCCGGGTTGGTGACCGCCAGGTTCGTCGGCGCCATCGCGTCCATCAGGAACCCGACGATCAGCCCAGCCTTCGCGTCGTCCTGCTCGTCGCCGGCCCCGGCGGCGAGCATGTCCTCAGCCAGCTGGCAGGCGGCAGTGTAAGCCTGCCGCAGGGCGAAATACCCGGGGTTATCGGTCCAGGCCGGGTCAGCGAACCGCTTGTCCCTCGCGATCGGGACCGGCGGTTCCACCTCCGAGCCGGCCCAGCGGGCAGCGGCGACCGGGGCGATCCGCGCGATTCTGGTCCAGAACCGCACGGTCGCCCCGGCCACCTCGGCGGGCCGCCCAGCCGCGCGCATCAGCACGTTCAGGGTGGCCTCGCCGAAACCTGCCGGGTCAGCCGAGGCGAGTTGCCCGAACTCGGGGGCGAGCGCCGCCGCGGCGTCCTCGGCAGCCTGCATCGCCGCATCGTGACTTGTCATCGGGGCCCTCCTCGGTTGACCGGCTCGCCGCTGCGAGCATCTGTCTGCTCACGCGCGCTCGAAGATCGCAGCCATGCCCTGGCCGCCGCCAATGCACATGCTCACGAGCGCGTACCTGCCTGATATCCGCTTTAGCTCATACAGTGCCTTGACCACAAGGATGGCGCCGGTCGCACCGACCGGGTGCCCCAGCGAGATGCCGCTGCCGTTGGGGTTGGTCCGCTCCAGCGGCAGGCCAACCTCGCGGATGACGGCGAGGGCCTGGGCGGCGAATGCCTCGTTCACCTCGAACACGTCGATCTCATCGATCTTCATGCCGGACCGGTCGAGGACCTTCCTGATGGCCGGTATCGGGCCGGTGCCCATGATCCTCGGCTCGACGCCGGCGTGGCTGTAGGCGACCAGCCGGCCGAGCGGCTGCAGGCCGTGGCTGCGCGCATAGCCGCCGCTGGCGACCACGACGGCAGCCGCGGCGTCGTTCATGCCCGAGGCGTTCCCCGCGGTCACCGTGCCGTCCTTGGAGAACGCCGGGCGCAGCCTCGCCATGCCCGCCGCGGTGGCGTCCGGCCTGATGTGCTCGTCGGTCTTCATCGTGACCGTGGTGCCCTTCTTGGCGGGCACCTCGATCGGCAGTATCTGCTCGTCGAAGTAGCCGGCCGCCACCGCCGCGGCGGCCCGCTCGTGGCTCTGGACCGCCAGTGCGTCCTGATCCTCGCGGGAGATCCCGAAGTCCGCTGCCACGTTCTCCGCCGTCACGCCCATATGGCAGCCATCCCACGGGTCGGACAGCCCGCCGACCAGCGCGTCGATGGCCTTGCCATCTCCCAGCCGCTGGCCCCAGCGCATGGACGGCAGCCAGTAGGGAACCCGGCTCATCGACTCGGCGCCGCCCGCAACCGCGGTGTCGGCATCACCGAGCTTGATGGCCTGGGCGGCCGAGACGATCGCCTGCAGCCCGCTGCCGCACAGCCGGTTCAGCGTCATGGCCGGCATCGTGATCGGCAGGCCGCCGTCGACGGCGGCGACCCGGCCCAGGTACATGTCCCTGACCTCGGTGTGCATGACATTGCCGAAGACCGCGTGGCCGAAGTCCGCCGGATCGACGCCGGACCGGCGCACGGCCTCGCGGACTACCGCCGCCGCCAGGTCACACGGCGGGACCGCGGCGAGGCCGCCGCCGTAACTCCCGATGGCGGTCCTTACCCCTGACACCACTACGACGTCAGCCTGCTGCTCATCCATGATGTTCCCTCTCACCTGTCCGGGTCGCCGCTGGCTGCCCGGATCTGCCCGGGATCCGGGCGCGCCGGCCGGCAGCCAGGAAGCACACGACGCGGGCGATCTCGCCGGGCCGGCCGGACCGGTCCCGCGGATATCTCTGCCCATTTGCTACGGTCTGGCACCTGACCTCGGCCATCGGCTTCGCCGGGCCGGACCCGGCCGCAGATCAGCGGGACCGGCTGATGTTCCCGGTTTCGCCGGCAAGCGACGGCGCATTGACGATCCGGCGTCACCGTCATTGGCGGCGTCCCTTCGTCCGGATGCCCGTCTGGCCGTCCGTGTCCTGGTGCTTAACGATGATGCTCGTCTGCCGGACGTGTCCTGGCAAGAGGGCTAACGTCCCGTGCCGTCAGGGCCGGTCGCCCCTGCGGCACCAAACGGCCGCCCTGGCTTAATGACAGAACCGCTGGCACGCCACGGATACCCCGGCGGGCACAAGATCAGCCCAGCCGGGCCGGCTGGCTGCCGTCGTGGCGGCCCGCGGCGCAGGCCCTGGGCACCAGCCTGAATCCGGTGACGATCTCCGCCTGGATCGCCAGGACATCCGCCATCGAGCCCGACACCCAGGGATGCAGGATCTGCCGGTAGCGGTCAGCCGCCGCCTCGTCGGTGACGCGGCGAGCCCGGCCGACCACGACCACGCTCCAGCCAACCCGGTCCTCGGCTTCGAGCATGTCGACCTCATAGGCGACGACCATCCCGCTTTCGGGACCCACTTCGTTGCTGAGCGCGGTCCCCAGGTCGGCCCTGATGATGATCTGGTCGCTGGCCAGCAGGTGGTTGACCGGCCGGATCGCCGGCAGCGCCCGGTGGCTGAACGCGACCCTGCCGACAGGCACGCTGGCGAGCAGCCGGAGCGACTCTCCGCGAGTCAGCCCCTCAAGGCACCTGTCATCGGTCATCTCGACACTCCCCATTCACCGCAGACCGCGTCCACCGCAGGCTGCGCACGCACGACTGCGGTAACGGTCGCTGCCGCCGAATGTCTGGCCCACCGCCCACCGTCCACCGCGTGGCCCGGGGTCCCGCAGGGACCAACGGCCCTAGCAGGCGGACCGGACGTCCTTTCCGGGCTGCCGGGCACAACGGGCACCGCCGGGCAGCACCCTGCGCTATCGCACGGGGGCCACCGGGCAGGTACATAAATGTAGCGAGAAGGACTTATCCGGCTGATCGCCGATCCCGATTGCGCGGTGTGCGGGTCGGCTGACCGCCCGTAACTCCGCGTCTTCTCGTCCTGTCCTTCTCGCCTTCTCGATAACACCGCGCGCGGCCTGATGGCAGCAGGGCCCAAAGGCCGGCTGCGGCGGGACCTAGGTCACGACAAGCTAGCGACACGCGCCGGGCCCTTCGTCCCTAGCGTGGCGCTGCGCCCGGGCCACTATGAACTAATAGCCGGGCGCCCCGGGCGCCGGCAGGCAAGGAGCCGAGATGGTGGAAGATGCACGCTGGCCCCAGGGCCCGCTGATGCTGGCGCCCGCCGCGCTGTCCCAGTTGCACGCGGCGCTGCGCGATGCTGGCTACCGCGTGATCGGTCCCACGGTCCGGGACGGCGCGATCATACTCGGCGAGCTGGAGTCGGCCACCGACCTTCCCTTCGGCTGGGGTGTGCGGCTGGAGCCGGGCGGCTACCGGCTCCGGCAGCGCGATGACGGCGCGGCCTTCGGCCATTCGGCCGGCCCGCAGTCCTGGAAGGAGTTCCTGCACCCGCCGCGGGAGAAGCTCTGGTCCGCGCGCCGCGTCGGCGGCGCCATCGACATCGAGGCCGACGACGAGCCTGCTCCCCGGCTGGCTTTCTTCGGCGTCCGCCCGTGCGACCTGCGCGCGATTCAGATCCAGGACCAGGTGCTCGGCCAGGGCACGCACGCCGGGTCGCCGTACGCGGCTCGCCGCGCGGGCGTGTTCATCGTGGTGGTGAACTGCACCGAGCCCGGCGAGACCTGCTTCTGCACGTCGATGGGCACCGGTCCGCAGGCTGGCCCTGGCTACGACCTGGCGCTGACCGAGCTGGCCGGCGCGGACGGGCATCGCTTCGTGCTCGACGTCGGCTCCCCGGCGGGCGCTGACCTGATCGCGGGCCTCGCCGCCGAGCCAGCCGACCCGGCGGTAGCCGGCCGCGCGCGATCCGCGGTCGCCCGCGCCGCGGACATGATGGGCCGGTCGATGCCCGCCGACGGGCTGCGGGATCTGCTGGCACGCAGCCACGGCGCGGCGCGCTGGGATGATGTCGCATCCCGCTGCCTGTCGTGCGGGAACTGCACGCTCGTCTGCCCGACCTGTTTCTGCACGACGGTCCAGGACGTCACCGACCTCAGCGGGGACCACGCGGAGCGCTGGCAGCTCTGGGACTCCTGTTTCGACCTCGATTTCTCTTACCTGAACGGCGGCCCGGTGCGGTCGTCGCCCCGCAGCCGCTACCGGCAGTGGCTGACCCACAAGCTCGGCACGTGGCACGATCAGTTCGGCTCGTCCGGCTGCGTCGGCTGCGGCCGGTGCATCGTGTGGTGCCCGGTGGGCATCGACCTGACCGAGGAAGTCGCCGCCCTGCGGGCCGAGGACCTGCAGGCCGGGACGGAAAGCGAACAACCATGAGTGGCATCCCGCCGTCGGCGCTCGCCCGACATGCCTTCGTCGCCGGCTTGCCGGCTGACTATGTGGCGCTGCTCGCGGCGGCGGCCACCGACGTCTCGTTCCCGGCCGGTTACCGCCTCTTCGAGGAGGGCGGCCCGGCGCAGCGGTGCTGGCTGATCCGCGACGGCCACGTCGCGCTGGATATGCGCGTGCCAGGGCCGGCCCGGCTCCTGGTGGAGACCCTCGGCGCCGGGGACGTCATCGGGCTTTCCTGGCTCGTCCCGCCCCGCGAGTGGCAGTTCGGCGCGGAGGTCATCGAGCCCACCACGGCCTTCGAGCTGGACGGGCCGACCGTGATCGCGCACTGTGAAAGCGATCCCGCGCTCGGGTACGAGCTGATCAAGCGGCTGATGACCGTGGCCACTGTGCGGCTGCACGCAACCCGGATCCGGCTGCTCGACCTCTACGGGCGCACCCCGGCCGGGACGGCGCGGCCGCACCGGCAGCTGCGAGAGGGCTGATGACGGTGCGGACGGCTGCGACCGCCAGCTGGGCGGCAAGCCCGGCCTGGTACCGGGTCTCCTGGTGCCAGACCGAGACCCCGGACACGGTGACGCTCGGCCTGCGTCCGGTCGACCGGCCCATCGCCCCATACCAGCCCGGCCAGTTCACCATGCTGTACGCGTTCGGCATCGGCGAGGTGCCGATCTCCATCAGCGGCGCCGGGGCGGGCCCGGACCTGGTCCAGACGATCCGCTCGGCGGGAGCGGTGACCACCGCGCTGTGCGCGTCGACGCCCGGCCAGACGATCGGGGTGCGCGGGCCGTTCGGCACGGACTGGGGCATGGACAGCGCGGCCGGCCATGACCTGCTCGTGGTGGCCGGCGGGATCGGCCTCGCGCCGCTGCGGCCCGCATTGCTGACGGCGCTGGCGGCCCCCGAGCGGTACGGGCGGATCACGGTCCTGATCGGGTCGAGGTCCCCGGATCAGCTCGTGTACGCCGGCGAGCTGTCCGGGTGGCGCGACAGCGGCGCGCGCGTGCAGGTCACCGTCGACCAGGCCGCGGCGGGCTGGACCGGACACGTCGGCGTGGTCACCCAGCTGCTCGCCCGCGCGCCCATCGACCCGGCCGCGACCATAGCGCTGGTCTGCGGTCCCGAGGCGATGATGCGCCCGGTCGCCCGCGCCCTGTGCGACCGCGGCGTCGCCCCGCGCAACATCCGCGTCTCGCTGGAGCGGCACATGCGCTGCGGCATCGCCGAATGCGGGCACTGCCAGCTCGGCCCGCTGCTGCTGTGCCGCGATGGCCCGGTTATCAGCTATCAGCGGGCGGCTCCGCTGCTCGCGGTACGGGAGCTATAGATGGCACGCCCGAAACTCGCCGTGTGGAAGTTCGCGTCTTGCGACGGCTGCCAGCTCACCCTGCTGGACTGCCAGGACGAGCTGCTGGCACTGGCAGCCGAGATCGACATCGCGCATTTCGCCGAGGCCTCGAGCACCGCGGAGCCGGGACCCTACGACATCTCGCTGGTCGAGGGATCGGTGACCACGCCGGAAGACGCGGCGCGCATCCAGTACGTCCGCGACCAGTCGCAGACGCTCATCACCATCGGCGCGTGCGCGACGTCCGGCGGCATCCAGGCGCTGCGCAACTTCGCCGACGTCGCCGAGTTCGCCGCGGCGGTCTACGCGCGGCCGGATTACCTGGAGGTCCTCGGGACGTCCACGCCGATCGCCGACCACGTCCCCGTCGACTTCGAGCTGCGCGGCTGCCCGATCGACAAGCGCCAGCTCCTCGAGCTCATCTCGGCGCTGCTGGCCGGGCGCAAGCCCGGTATCTCCCCGCAGAGCGTGTGCTACGAGTGCAAGCGCCGGGGCAGTACCTGCGTGCTGGTCGCCCACGGGACGCCGTGCCTTGGCCCGGTGACCCAGGCGGGCTGCGGCGCGATCTGCCCGGCCTACGGCCGCGGCTGCTACGGCTGCTTCGGGCCGGTGGCCGCGCCGAACACGGCCTCGCTGATTCCCCGGCTGCGCGAGCTCGGCATGTCGGAGGATACCGTCGACCGGGTCTTCTCGACGTTCAACGCGGCGGCGCCAGGCTTCTCGGCAGCCGTACGGGCCCGGCCAGCGGTCGCCCGTCAGCCGCCGGGCGGGAATCGCTGACCGCCGCCGGCCAGCCAGCCGACGGCGACGGGCAAGCGGACGAGCGGTCAGGCGCCCGCGGGCGAGGCCGCGCTGGCCGACTGCCCGGTCAGCTTGCAGACCACCGTGACGACACCGTCGACGCCTGCCGCGAGGCGCTCGGCCACCGGGATCAGGTCCGCCCTGGCCAGGGTGCCGGACAGGATGACAACGCCCTCCCTGACCTTCACCTCGACGCCGTCGGGCTCCGCGAGCAGGATGCCGGTCAGGACGCCGTGGACCTCCGCGGCGATCTCCTCATCCGGGCGCAGGAATACGCTGAGCAGGTCCCGGCGGCTGACGATGCCGATCAGCTTGCCGGCCGGATCGACGACAGGCAGCCGCCTGACGTGACGCCCGTTCATCAGCCTCGCTGCCACGCCGACCGGCGCGTCCGGGTGAATCGTGATCGCGGGCGAGGTCATCAGCTCGGCCGCGGTCCGGGCCTCCGCCCGGGCCCGCTCATGGTGGCTGCGGGCGGGCAGGCCCGCGCCCAGCCGGCGCAGGTTGCGCTCCTCCTTCAGCAGCAGGTCGTACTCCGACACCATCCCCGCCACGCGGCCGTCCTTGGTGACGACCGGCACCGCGTTGACCATGCCCTCGGCCATGATCTTGGTGACCTGTTTGTACGGGGCGGCCTTGTCGACGGTGACCACGTCGGTCCGCATCACGTCGCTGACCCGCCAGCGGCCGGTCAGCGGGCGCCCGCGCCCGGACCAGTGCGGCTCGTGCCCGTGCGGCCGCTCAGTGTCCTGCTCCTCAGCGGACTCCAGGGCGCGAGCCACGTCCGTGGCGGTGGCATCCCCGTGAATGGTCTTGTAGTACGTGGCGCCCAGATGCCGGAGCATGGCGTCGAAATGCGCTTCGCTGCGAGACATGTTCGCTCCCTGTGGTCATCATGGCGAGCAGCACGCTCTCCCCGCTCATCTCAGCAGTCCCTGGGCAGCACGAAAAGGGGCAAACGGCCTGGCCGGCGGGACCTTCCGCCCGTCAGCCGGCTGCGAGGTCTGCCAGCACGGCCGAGGTGAGCGCGGCAGCGGCGGCCGCGACAGCGGGCGTGAGCCCGACGCCCTGGCCGACGTCGGCCGCCTCGACGGCATGCACGATCAAGCGGCCGGGCATCAGGTCAAGTGCGCGCGCCAGCCCGAGCGCCTCGTCCAGTCCCAGGCTATGCGAGCTGACCTGGCGGCCGGGCGGGGCATCCTCGGCGCCGAGGACGAACCGGTGCAGCCGGCCGGGGACCGGCCGGTCAGCCAGCACCGCGTCGACGACGACAGCGAGTGGCATCCCGGCCCACGCCTCGATCAGCGCGGCCGGCTGACCGTCGCTGATCACCAGCCGCACGCCGGCCGGCACCTGCCCGCGCAGCCGGCCGAGCACCTCAGGCCCGATGCCGTCGTCGCGCCGGAAGTCGTTGCCGATCCCGATGACCGCCGCGCGGCAGGCTGCGGTCGCCGGCGGCCCGGCCTGCTCGGTCATCCGCGGTCCACCCGCAACCGCAGGAAGTGGGTCGCGCACGAGATGCACGGGTCGTAGTTGCGGATCGCCTGCTCGCACTCATGGGTCAGCCGGTCGTCGTCGAGATCCAGCCTGGCCTGCACGAAGCCGCGCAGATCGTCCTGGATTGCGGCCTGGTTCTGCGATGTCGGCGGCACGAGGCGCGCGTTGAGCACGATCCCGTTCTGATCAAGCTCATACCGGTGGTAGAGCACGCCGCGGGGCGCCTCGGTGACGCCGTGGCCTGTTCCCGGGCGGGGCGATACCTCGGCACACGGCATGTCCGGCTGCTGATACGTCTGGATCAGCCGCAGCGCCTCCTCGATCGCGCAGACGATCTCCACGCTGCGCACGACGATGCTCTGGAACGGATTGCGGCAATCGGGCCCGAGGCCGGCCTCGCGCGCGGCCCGGGCCGCCATCGGCGGCAGCCACTGCGAGTTCAGCGAGTACCTGGCCAGCGGCCCGGTCAGATAGCTGCCGGCCCGGCCGGCGAGCCTGGCGTGCAGCGCGGTGGAGTGCACCACCTGCTCCTCGATCACATGCTCCTCGAAATCGGCAGCGGTGAACTGAAGTCCGCCGCTGCTGCTGAGCGTTCCGCGCTCGATCGGGTAGGCGCCGGGCTGGGTCAGGGCGAGCAGCTCGTGGTCGAAGGTGAAGTCGGGGAAGTCGAAACCGGCCACCCAGCGCACCGTGTCCAGGGCGAGCTCGAGCGCCCCGGCCAGCCGCTCCGCCAGCGGCGCGAGCTCGCTCGCCGAGGGCACCCGGTAGAAGCCGCCGATCCGCACGTTCACCGGATGAACTGACCGGCCGCCGAGCAGATCCATGATCGAGGTCCCGGCCTGCCGGAGCGCCAGACCGCGTTCGACGATGGCCCGGTGATCGCGCGCGAGCTCCACGGCGCCGGGATAGCCGAGGAAGTCAGGTGCGTGCAGCATGTAGACATGCAGCGCGTGGCTGGAAATCCACTCGCCGCAGTACAGCAGCCGCCGCAGGTCAGCGACCGGACCGGGCAGGGTGACGCCGCACACCTCCTCCATTGCCTGGCAGGCGCTGGCCTGGTAGGCCACCGGGCATATCCCGCATATCCGCGCGGTAATGTCCGGTGGCTCGGTGAAGGAGCGGCCGCGCAGGAACGCCTCGAAGAATCGTGGCGGCTCGTAGATGTCGAGGCGAACCTCCTCGACCTGGCCGGCGCTGACGCGGACATACATAGCGCCTTCACCCTCGACCCTGGCCAGCCCGGCGGCTGAAAGTTTCCGATCACTTCGGTGCGTCATGTCCACCCTTACCGGCCAGCACCAAGAGCGGGCGCTCTCGGCCATCCAGTTATGCGACTACCATTTCATCGCAGGCTCCCCGGCACCAGGGAATGCAGCTAGGGACCTAGGGCCCGGGTCCGTTCGGCCAACGCCCCTGCCGCGAGCCCGCGCCCGCCAGCGAGCCTTTGGCCGGACTCGTGGCTGCCAGCAGGCTAGCGGCCAGGTGAGAGGAGCAGGCAATGCCGGGAATCGTTGTGGGCGTCGACGGCTCTGGCGGCTCTGCGCAGGCACTCGAATGGGCGATGAAAGAGGCGGCGGCCCGCCGGACCGTCCTTACCGTCCTGACCGTTCACCAGGTGGCGGCCGGCCACTGGACCGGCACCCCGCTCGTCTACCCCGAAGACCGGGCACAGCAGGAGAAGGCAAGGGCAGCTGCCGAGGGAGCAGTCGCCAAGATCGCCGCCGACCTCGGCGATGCCGCGCCTGCCCAGGTGCACGTGCACGCGGTGAGCGGCCTGGCTGCCAGGGAGCTGATTGCGGCGTCCGCTGACGCGGACCTGCTCGCGGTCGGCTCGCGCGGCGCAGGCGGATTCGCCGGCCTGCTGATGGGCTCGGTGAGCACGCAGGTGGTCAATCACGCGGCCTGCCCGGTGGTCGTCGTCCCCGGCAACCGGTAGACCGGCCGCAGGCCTGCCGGCCTGCGGCCCGGGCCGAAGGGCCCGGACCGAGGTGGCCAACGGCCGTATCGGCTGGCCGGGCTGGCGGCGATGCTGACCGTGGCGCCGCGCAAGACTGCGGGCTGCTGCCGCGAGCCGGGAAGGACATGCTATGGCTGTCCGCGCTGGAGCAGATGGCTTCGCCTGTGCGCAGGCACCGGCGGGCCCGCTGGCCGGCATCCGGCGCTGCGACACCGACCCGCTCGTCTCCCGCGAGATGATCGGCGACCTCGCGTCATGCGTCTTCGACTCCGGCCTGACCCCCGGCGGCGGGCAGCCTCGCCAAGGTCTTCGGCTGGGGCGACGACGAGCGGGGTGAGGCCGCCAGGCTCGCCGGCCTGGCCGGCAGCCGGCTCTAGCCATCCACGCCCGCGGGACAGATCCCGCGGGCGGACCGGGGACGGCGGGGGCAGCGCCCGGAAGGGACGTGAACATGTACAGGTCACTGGCCGACGATGGGATAGTCCGGCGGCTGCTCAGCGCGGCGGGGGCCGCGCCATCTATCCACAACACCCAGCCGTGGAAGTTCCGGCTCGCTGGTGACGTCATCGAACTGCGCGGAGATCCCGAGCGAATGCTCTGGGTGGCCGACCCGAAAGGCCGCGCGCTTCACCTCAGCTGCGGGGCCGCCCTGTTCAATCTCCGGCTGGCGATCCGCACGCTGGGCGCCAAACCGCTAGTCTGGCCGCTTCCCGACCCGCAAGGCGAGCCGACGCTGCTCGCATGCGTGCAGCTGGCCGGCGGACGTTCGGCGACCCCCCAGGAATGCGAGATGTTCGACGCGATCAGACAGCGGCACAGCAGCCGCGCGCCGTTCTCCGCCCATCCGGTGCCCGAGTCGGTCCAGGTCTGTCTCGAGCAGGAGGCGGGCTTCGAGTTCGCGGTGCTCCGGATGCTGAACGCGCGCGACGCGGCGCTCGTGCTCGAGCTGGCAGCCGCAGCAGACAAGAAGCTGGCTGCCGATTTCGATCACCGGGTCGAGCTGGCCAAATGGGTCGCCACCAGCGGAGACGACGGCATACCCGGCAGCGCCCTGGGGTTTCGGCCAGACCGCGAGCCGGGGCCGGTCCGCGACTTCGGCTATGCCTCGCCGGCCCTCGAGCGCCCTGCCGCCCGCTTCGAGCCGCTGCCGCAGATCGCGGTGCTCTCGACCGCGCGGGACGAGCCCGGCGACTGGCTGCGGGCCGGGCAGGCGCTGCAGCGGGTGCTGCTGACCGCCACCCGGCACGGCGTCGCGACGTCGCTGCTGTATCAGCCGATCGAGGTGCGTGACATGGAGCCTGCCGATGACGGCTGGTGGCCGTGGCCGGAGTGCCCGCAGATCGTCATCCGCTTCGGCTACGGACCGCCGGGAGCGCCAACGCCCCGGCGCCAGGTGGCTGACATGCTCGAGGGGCAAGGCTAACCACGAAGATCCCGGCCTGGCCCGCTGCCGGGCCCGGCCGGTTCCCGGGCCTGCCCGCTCCCGCGGGTACCGGGTCTGCCAGGGCCGGGGGCCGCGCCTACGGGTCCGGTCATAGCGGTCGGGCAGGCCCGCGATTACGGGACGTCCGGCAGCTGATGCAGCCGGGCTCCGGCGGCCGCGAGGCTCTCCCGGCAGATCCGGCCGTGATGGCCGCACAGAAATATGTCGACCAGCTCGGTCCCGCCGGGGCGCGGCGGCAGCAGCGCCACCATGAACGGCTTGGCCGGGCAGCAGCATGCCCGCTGGGCGGCCTTCAGCCGCGCTATCCACTGCGCTGCGTCTGCTGCGCGCTCCTCGGCGCCCGGCCGCCGCGGCGCTTGCCCGGCCTGGGGTAGCTCGCCTTGCGGTGGCGCGGTGTCCCGCGCGCTGGATGCGTGCACGCGTAACAGCCTCACCCGGGCAGCGGCGGGCCCGGTAGGGACGTTCCTCAGCCTCGGCCGGGTCTAAAGACCCCCGCCGCCGGCGGTTTGGGTCAGCTCGGTTGCGAGTTAGGGTCAGCTAAGGTGCAGAATGCCACCGACCACGCAGGGCCAATGGTCCGGTCACACGACGAAGCCGGCGCGACCGGGCGCAGCCGCTAACAGAGGTGCCAGCCTTCGATGAACGAGACAGCCAGGCCTCAGCCGGGAGAAGCAGTGCCCGACGGCGGCAAGACCCGCGGCAAGATCACCGTATTTCTGCTCGACGATCACGAGATTGTCCGCCGCGGGGTCCGCGAGCTGCTGGAAGCCGAGCCGGACATCACTGTCGTCGGCGAGGCGGGAACAGCGGCATCGGCGCTTGCCCGGGTCCCGGCGCTGCGGCCGCGCGTTGCGGTACTCGACGTGCGGCTGCCAGACGGCGATGGCGTTTCGGTCTGCCGTGACATCCGGTCACGGATGCCGGAGGTGGCCTGCCTGATGCTCACCTCTTTCGGCGACGACGAGGCGCTCTTCGATGCGATCATGGCAGGAGCCGCCGGATACGTGCTGAAGCAGATCCGCGGCACCGACCTGGTCGGCGCTGTGCGGACGATCGCATCGGGCCGGTCGCTGCTTGACCCGGAGGCGGCGAGCCGGGTCATGCGGCGGATGCGCGATCAGGCCGCCCGGTCCGATCCGCTCTCGGGCCTGACCGGGCAGGAACGGCGCATCCTCGAGCTGATCGGCAACGGGCTGACAAACCGCCAGATCGGCGAGCAGATGTTCCTCGCCGAGAAGACCGTGAAGAACTATGTCTCCGCGCTCTTCGCCAAGCTCGGAATGGAGCGCCGTACCCAGGCGGCGGCCTATGCGGCCAGGCTCTTCGAGGGCCAGCACCATGCGGACCGGGAGTCCCCGGCCACCTGAGGCACCCGCGGC
>DATJZH010000262.1:0-10537 GCA_035499215.1 Streptosporangiaceae bacterium
GACGCCGGCGATCTGGCTGGCGATCTCCAGCACGGCGGCGGCGAGCTCGCGGCGGTCGGAGACCTGGCCGGCGAAGAACATCCAGCCGACGCTTACCCCGCCGAGTGCCATCGCCGCCCGCAGCCGGTCGGGCAGCGGCGCGTCCGGCTCGGTCAGCAGCTCGGTCAGCGCGGTCAGCCGCTCCCGGAACAGCTCGCCCCTGCCCTTGGCCGAGGCCAGGGTGTTCACGGCCGCCTGGTTCTGGTGCAGCATCCGGAAAACCTCGTCGCCCTCGGCGACGATGGACACGTAGCGCTGGAGGATCCCGGCCCGGGTACCCGCCCCCCTCGGCTGCGCCCTGGCCCAGCCGATCAGGGCATCGATCTGGCCGAAGTAGTCCTCGACCAGGCTCGCGACGATGTCCTCCTTGGACTTGAAGTGGTAATACAGCGCGGCCTTGGTGACATCGAGCCGCTCGGCGATCTCGCGCAGCGAGGTCTTCTCGTACCCGCGCTCGGCGAACAGCTCGACCGCGACCTGCTGGATTCGCGCCCGAGTGTCGCTGCCACGTGCTGCCGCCTCGCTCATCGCTGCCCGCGCCGTGTCCTGCGCCTGTTCCCTGTCGTCCCCGCGCCGCGTCCCGGCCCGTGTGCCCTGCCGCCGCCGGAAACCTGCCGGCGGTCCCTGCCGCCGCCGGAAACCTACTTGACGGCCGGTTAGTACGCAGCCTACCCTGCTCTTCAGGCAGATACTAGCCGGTCGGCAGGTAGGTTGCGTCGGAGCGCCTGTTTTGCCCGGTGCCGGGACGGACGCGGATACGAGGAACCCGATCATGGCAGAGACGAACCCGGCCGCCGCGACGGGACCGGCGCAGGCAGCGGCGGCGGCGGGGGCGAGCGCTGGCCATCGCCAGATCCTGATCGTGCTGCCCGGGCTGATGCTCGCGATGATCCTGGCGATGCTCGACCAGCTCGTGGTCTCCACGGCGCTGCCGCGCATCGTCGGCGACCTCGGCGGGCTTGAGCACCTGTCCTGGGTCGTGACCGCCTACGTGCTGGCATCCACGATCACTACCCCGCTGTACGGGAAGCTCGGCGACCAGTACGGCCGCAAGCGGTGGCTGGTGATCGCCATCGTGATCTTCCTGATCGGCTCCGCGCTGTCGGGCCTGTCGCAGTCGATGGACCAGCTGATCGCGTTTCGCGCCTTGCAGGGTCTGGGCGCGGGCGGTCTGATGGTCGGCGCGCTGGCCACCATCGGAGACCTGGTGTCGCCGCGTGAGCGCGGCAGGTACATGGGCTACATGATGGCGGCGATGATGCTCGCCATGATCGCCGGGCCGCTGGTCGGCGGGTACATCACCGACAGCCTGTCCTGGCGCTGGATCTTCTACATCAACATGCCGGTCGGCGGCGCCGCGCTGGCGTACCTGGCGGTCACGCTGAACCTGCCGCGGCTGCGGGTGCCGCACAAGATCGACTACCTGGGCGCCGCCGTGATCGCCGCCGGGGCGACCGCGATCGTGCTGCTGACCACCTGGGGCGGCACCCAGTACGCCTGGGGCTCGACGCAGATCATGGTCCTGGGCGCCGTAGCGATCGCGGCCGTCGCCGCGTTCTTCTGGGTCGAGGCCAGGGCTGCCGAGCCGGTGCTGCCGCTGCACGTGTTCCGCAACCGCAACTTCTCGCTGGCCAGCTCGATGAGCTTCCTGCTCGGCCTGTCCATGTTCGGCGCGCTGACGTTCCTGCCGCTGTACCAGCAGACCGTGCAGCACGCCTCGGCGACGGGGAGCGGGCTGGCGCTGATCCCGCTGATGCTCGGCGCCACGGTCACGTCGCTGATTGCCGGGCAGATCACCTCCAGGACCGGCCGCTACAAGATCCTGCCGATCATCGGGGGTGCCGTCATGGCGGTCGGCATGTACCTGCTGTCCCACCTGGGCCCGGACACCTCCCGGCTGACCTCGGGCCTGTACTTCGTCGTGCTCGGCGTCGGGATGGGCTTCCTGATGCAGATCACCACGCTGATCGTGCAGAACAGCGTGAGCCCCCGCGACATGGGCGTGGCCAGCAGCTCACGGGCGTTCTTCCAGCAGATCGGCGGCTCCATCGGGGTGGCCATGTTCGGCGCGGTCTTCACCCGGCGGCTTGCCGCGGCGCTCAGCGCGCGGTTGCCGGGAGCGCACGTGAACGCGGCGAACGGCCAGCTGAACCCGGCAACGGTCAACCATCTGCCGGCCGTGATTCGCGACGGGGTGTTCTACGCCATCAGCCACGCGGTCGACGGCGTGTTCCTGTGGGCGCTGCCGGCCTCGGTGGCGGTCCTCGTGCTCGCCTGCTGCATCAAGGAGATCCCGCTGCGCGGCAGGCCGGAGCCCTCCGGGGAGACGGCAGCCCCGGCTGGGGAGCTCGTGCACTGATCCGCGGCCGGACCCGGCAGCTGCTGGCGGCCGGGCGCCGGGCAGGACGCGACGGGGACCGCGGTGACCGCGGTCCCGCCACGTTAGCCCGGCGGGGCAGATCCGCCGGGGCCGGGTGCTCGGCTACATTCCCGCGTAGGGGACGGCCTCGAGGATCTCGACGGTCGCGGCCCGCCCGTTCGGCATGGTGTAGGTGGCCGTCTCGCCGACCTTCTTGCCGGTGATGGCGCTGCCCAGCGGCGACCGGGGCGAGTACACGTCGATCGGCGTGCCGCTCTCCTCCCGCGACGCGAGCAGGAATGTCACCTCGTCGTCATCGCCGCCGAACCGGACGGTGACGGTCATGCCGGGCCCGACCACGCCCTCGGTGCGCGGCGGCTCGCCGACCCGCGAGTTCTGCAGGATATGAGTGAGCTGCCGGATCCGGGCCTCCTGCATGCCCTGCTGATCCTTGGCTGCGTGGTAGCCGCCGTTCTCCTTCAGGTCGCCTTCTTCCCTGGCGGCCTCGATCTTCTTGGCGATCTCGACCCGGCCCGCGCCCGAGAGGTAGTCCAGCTCTGTCTTCAGCCGGTCATGCGCCTCCTGCGTAAGCCAGGTGACGGTGTCGTCGCGGGTCTCGGTCACGGAAAACTCCTTGCATGGGTGGGAGCTCTCGCTCCATCAGGCCCTGCCGGGCCGTTGGGGTAAACCTTGAGGCTAACAAGGGTCGGTGACTGCATCGAGCCTGTCAATGCCCGCAGCGCAGCCGAAACCACCGCGAGGCCGGCTCGCCGCCATCTGGGAATGTCCTTGCTGGCCTGCCGTGTTGTGCTGCACGATGCACTCCTGGCACCGTCTGGGCCACGCTCAAAAACGCGCGCGTCAGCCAGCGCGGTGCCGCTTATGTCCGCAAATAGGTTTCGAGAGGATTCCTCTTGTCCATCGTAAGCTCCGATCCGTCTGCCCCTGGCCGCCGCGAGGCGGCGGCCGCCCCAGCCGCCTCAGCCGCCTCAGCCGCGCCGGCCGCGCTGCGGCTGATGGCGGTGCATGCGCATCCCGATGACGAGTCAAGCAAGGGCGCTGCCACGATGGCCAGGTACGCAAGCGAGGGCGTGTCGGTGCTGGTATGTACCCTGACCGGCGGCGAGCGGGGCGACATCCTGAACAAGGCGATGGACCGGCCGGAGATCCGGGCGGATCTGGCGGCGGTGCGGCGCGCCGAGATGGCCAGGGCCCGCGAGATCCTCGGCGTGCAGCAGCAGTTCCTCGGCTTCATCGATTCCGGGCTGCCCGAGGGCGACCCGCCGCCGCCGCTGCCCGACGGGTGCTTCGCGCTGCAGCCGCTGGCAGACGCCAGCGCGCCGCTGGTGCGCGCGGTGCGCGCGTTCCGGCCGCACGTCATGCTGACCTACGACGAGAACGGCGGCTATCCGCATCCCGATCACGTCAAGACCCACCAGGTCGCGGTGCAGGCATTCGAGGCAGCGGCCGATCCGGACCGGTACGCCGGCTGCGGGGAGCCCTGGCAGCCGCTCAAGCTCTATTACTTCGCCACCTTCCACAAGGCACGGCTCACGGCGCTGCATCAGGAGATGGAGCGCCGGGGCCTGGACTCGCCGTACGCTCAGTGGCTGCAGCGCTGGGAGGACGAACCGGACCGGGCGGAACTAGAGATCACTACCAGGGTGCCGTGCGGCGAGTTCTTCGGGATCCGTGATCAGGCGCTGCTCGCGCACGCGACCCAGATCGATCCGGACGGCCACTGGTTCGGCTGCCCGACCGATGCCCAGCAGGCGGCCTGGTCGACCGAGGATTTCCATCTGGCCAGGTCGCTGGTGGATACTGACAAGCCGGAGGAGGACCTGTTCGCCGGGGT
The DNA here is from genome assembly GCA_035499215.1 of Streptosporangiaceae bacterium. Lineage (GTDB taxonomy): Bacteria > Actinomycetota > Actinomycetes > Streptosporangiales > Streptosporangiaceae > DATJZH01. Next base: position 4,254 of record DATJZH010000262.1, read on the forward strand.
CCGGGAGAGGGTGAGAACGTGATGGTACCCGCGCTCTCCGGGCTGGCACTGTCCGGGCTGGCACTGTCCGGGCAAGCACTGTCCGGACGGGCACTGTCCGGACGGGCACTTTCCGGACTGGCACAGTCAGGCGACGCCGCGCCCGGTACGCTCGGTTTCCTCGTCATCTTCGGCATGGCCGTCATCTTGTTCTTCTTGTTCCGGTCGATGGCCAGGCACTTGCGGAAGGTCTCCAGCGGCCCTGGCCCGGGCGCCGGACCGGCGGCCGGGGACCGAGCGCAGGCCACCGCCGTCACCGACGAGCGGAACAGCGGCGGCGGAGCCGGCGACGACACATCCGGCAGCGGCACCGGCACCGGAGGCCCGGGCAGCGCCTTCTGAGCCTGGCCTGGTCCGAGCTCAGCTGACGTCCGCCCGGGCAGGTCCGCTGACACACAGGGATCGGTGATCGACATGGGGCAGATGCCGCCCGAGGTCCTGGCCGCGAGCGTGCCGGACGACGCCTGGCTGCTGGACGTGCGCGAGGACGACGAATGGACCGCGGGTCACGCGCCGGGTGCCCGGCACATCCCGATGGGCCAGCTCGGCGCCCGCGCTGCCGAGATCCCGCTGGGCCAGGACATCTACGTAGTCTGCCGCTCGGGTCAGCGGTCCGCCTGCGCGGCGCAGGCGCTGGCGGGCGCCGGCTGGCAGGCGATCAACGTCGCGGGCGGCATGCAGGACTGGGCGGCCGCGGGCCGCCCGGTGATCACCGACTCGGGCGCCGAACCTTTCGTCTGCTGAGCGCTGGCCGCCCCGCCGCGTCGCATCGTCGGCGGGCAGCCGGCCGGTGGTGGATGCCCGGAGGAGGCACAATGAGCCAGATTGCGGCGTATCGCGGCGCAGCCCGTCAGGCGCGTCGGCGCGCGCAGTGACGGCGGCCGTTGCTAGCGTGCGGGGCAGCTGTCGCGGGCTGCTGCAGGAGTGCTGGTCATGCTGGTGATGCACGGGGTCTGGGCTTACGGAGCCCTGCAGATGTGGGCCGAGGACTCCGCTGGCCCGGCCGGCGCCGGCCCGCGGCCTGGCCGCCCGTCGCGCGCGCCCAGACCGCACCCGTTCGCCGCTGCCCAGCCGGTCCTCGCTGACGCGCTGGCGCAGTGGCCCGATACCTGCGGCGATCTGGCCCGCAAGGCCGTCGACGACGAGCTGACCCTGTGCCTACCGAGCACGCCGGATGGCCCGCTGGCCTCGCCGTCGCTGACCAGGGAGCCAGCCGAGCCCCCGAGGCCGGGCGGCCGCGCCGTACTCGCAGCATGGCGGGTGCCCACGCTGACCTTCGAGCCCGCCGCTGCCCTTGACCTGCTCGGTGCGCTCGGCGAGCCAGGTGCGCTGCCCTCGACCGCGGTGCCTGGCGGCTCGGTGCCCTACCTCGCCGCGCTGGCCAGGCTGGCCGCGGACCTGGCCGGCCGCGGCCGAGTCCTGCCCGCCATCGCCGCAGCGCAGGACGGCGGCCATGCTGCCCGATGGCGGCCGGTGCTGTCCGGGGCCGACGCGCAGCGGGCGCGCGAGCTCGCCGCCGCAATGCCGCCGCTATGCCGGGCCACCGACCCCGACGGAGCGCCGTCGGCCGGCGTGCTGACCGCCGCCCTCGATGCGCTCACCGATGCCGCGGTGCGCCTCCTGCTCGGCCGTGAGCCCGGATTCGGGCTGCTGCCGGCCAGACGCTCCCGCCGCGCGGCCCGCGTCCCGGTCGCCGAGCGCTGGGCTGCCGCGCTGACCGGCGCAGACGCCCTCGTGCCCGTGCTGACCAGCGAGGATGAGGCTGAGGCAGCAGGCCTGGCGGCAGGCCTGGAGGCGTGGCGCAGTGCGGCCCAGGTTCCCGCCGGGCCGGTCCGTACCTGCTTCCGGCTGACGGAGCCTGCCGCACCGGGCAGTGCCGCCCCGGATGGCGTCGCCGCGGCTGCGGATGCCGCAGCGCAGTGGCGGGTCGAGTTCGCGCTGCAGTCGACGGATGACCCCAGCCTGATGCTGTCCGCGGCCGACATCTGGACTGCCGCTGCGGCGGGCGGCTGGGCCGCCGCGGGGATCCCGTACCCAGAGGAGGAACTGCTGGCCGGGCTCGGCGCCGCCAGCAGGCTTTTCCCGCAGCTTGATCACGCACTGCGGACTGCGGCGCCGGAAGCTGTCACTCTCGACACCGGCGGGGCGCTGGCGTTCCTGCGGGAGAACGGCCCGCTGCTGTCCGGGGCGGGCTTCGGCGTGCTCCTGCCGGACTGGGTGCGCCGGTCCCGGCTGGGCCTGAAGGTCACCACGCGGACCAGGAGCACCGCAGGCGGCAGGGTCACCAAGCCAGGCTTCGGGCTCGGTGACCTGGTCGATTTCCGCTATGACCTGGCAGTGGGCGACGAGGCGCTCGACCCGGCGGAACTGGCCGAGCTGGTCAGGCTCAAAGTGCCCCTGGTCCGGCTGCGCGGCCAGTGGGTGGAGCTGGATGACCGGCACCTGCAGGCGGCTGTGAGATTCCTGGAGCGGGGCACTACCGGGACGATGAGCGCGGCTGACGCGCTGCTCGCCGGGCTGCGCGGCACCGACGACGACCTTCCGGTGGTCCAGGTGGACGCCGACGGCTGGCTCGGCGACCTGCTGTCCGGCCAGGCCGACCAGCGGCTGGCCCCGGTGGGCACCCCGGCTGCCTTCCGCGGTGAGCTCCGGCCCTACCAGGAACGCGGCCTCGCCTGGCTGTCATTCCTGGGCAGTCTCGGCCTGGGGGCAGTTCTCGCAGACGACATGGGACTGGGTAAGACGCCCCAGACCCTGGCGTTGCTCGCAGAAGACCATAAGAGGAATGCGGCAGGCGGGCCGAGCCTGCTCGTATGCCCGATGTCGCTGGTCGGGAACTGGCAGCGGGAGGCGGCACGGTTCACCCCGGGGCTGAAGGTGCACGTGCACCATGGCGCTGACCGGCTCACCGGGACAGAGCTGACTGAGGCGCTGAACGACGCCGACCTGGTCATCACCACCTATGGCCTGGCCGCGCGCGACCGCGCGGCGCTGAGCGAAATCCGCTGGGCCCGGGTGGTCTGCGACGAGGCGCAGAACATCAAGAACGCCGCCACCCGCCAGGCCAGGGCGGTGCGCGCGCTGCCCGCCGGCTCCAGGATCGCGCTGACCGGCACTCCGGTGGAGAACCGGCTCGCCGAGCTGTGGTCGATCATGGAATTTACCAGCCCCGGCCTGCTCGGGCCGGCCGAGCGGTTCCGCACCAGATTCGCGGTCCCCATCGAGCGGGGCGGCGATGCCGAGGCGACGCAGCGGCTCAAGCGGATCACCGGCCCGTTCATCCTGCGCAGGCTGAAGACCGACCGGGCGATCATCTGTGACCTGCCGGACAAGCTGGAGATGAAGATCTGGTGCAATCTGACCCAGGAGCAGGCGTCCCTCTATCAGGCCACCGTGGCGGACATGCTCGCGAGGATCGAGGCCGCCCGGGACGGCATGGAGCGCCGCGGCCTGGTGCTGGCCACGATGACCAAGCTCAAGCAGGCGTGCAACCATCCTGCGCACCTGCTGGGTGACGGCTTCCGGCTGGACGGCCGGTCCGGGAAGCTGGCCCGGCTCGAGGAGATCTGCGACGAGGTGATTGCCGAGGGCGACAAGGCACTGTGCTTCACCCAGTACGCGGAATTCGGCCGGATGCTGCAGCCCTACCTGGCGAGCCGTCTGGGCTGCCCGGTTCTCTACCTGCACGGCGGCACGCCGAAGAAGCAGCGTGACGCCGTGGTTTCGCAATTCCAGGACCTAACGGAACCGTCGGTGTTCCTGCTGTCCCTGAAGGCGGGCGGCACCGGGCTGAACCTGACGGCGGCCAGCCATGTGATCCACATCGACCGCTGGTGGAACCCGGCCGTGGAAGACCAGGCGACAGACCGGGCGTTCCGCATCGGGCAGCGCAAGGACGTGCAGGTGCGCAAGTTCGTCTGCGTCGGCACCGTGGAGGAACGGATCGACGCCATGATCGAGCAGAAGAAGGCGCTCGCGGAGCGGATCGTGGGCACCGGCGAGAGCTGGCTGACTGAACTCTCGGCAGCCGAGCTGCGCAATGTCATCGCCCTGTCGCCCGAGGCGGTGGCGGAGTGAGGGGGGGCCGGCCATGAGCGACTTCGGCCCAGGTCGCTGGTACGAGCAGTCCCGCCCGCGCCGGGCCGAGGGCGGCATCAAGGCGCGCAGCAAGCGCGGCGCGATCGGCGAGCAGTGGTGGTCGAAGCGCTTCATCGACGTGCTGGAGTCGTTCGGCATGAAGAGCAGGCTGGCCAGGGGACGGAATTATGCCAGGACCGGCCAGGTACTCGGCTTCGCGATCTCGCCCGGTTACGTGACCGCGCAGGTGCAGGGTTCGCGGGCCAGACCATACCGGGTCAAGATCCGGCTTCTGCCGCTGACCACAGCGCAATGGCAGCGGGTAGATCAGGCGCTCGCGGGGCAGGCACTCTTCCGCGCGAAGCTGCTGGCCGGGGAGATGCCGCAGGAGATCGAGGAAGTATTCGCCGGCTGCGGCACCCCGCTGTTCCCGCGCTCGGCGCGGGACATGGAGCTGTCCTGCTCGTGTCCCGACTGGGGGGTTCCGTGCAAGCATCTGGCGGCGGTCTGCTACGTGCTGGCCGAGGCTTTCGACCTCGACCCGTTCGGCATCCTTGCCTGGCGCGGCCGGGCCAAGGAGGACCTGCTGGCAGCGCTGCGGCGGACTGCCGGGGCAGCGCAGGCGCACCAGCCGGTGATCGATATCGCCGATCGTCCCCTGGCCGGCTGCCTAGCTGACTTCTGGTCGCCGGGACTGAGCCCGGCGCGGCTGCGCACCTTGCCGCCCGCGCCGCCGGCCGCCCCTGACCTGCTGCTGCGCACTTTTGAGCCGCCTGCCGTCCGGGTGCGCGGCATTGACCTGGCGGCCCTGCTGACCTCCGCCTACCAGCGGCTGGCCGACCAGGACGAGGCAGCAGGACCGCGGTGATCGGGGCACCTGCCCGGAACCGGTGATCGGCTGGAGCACTACCATCGGCCGCAGCTGCGGATATCGTCCCCGGCGGGAGGATCAGGTGGGAATGATCGGCACGGTAGGCCTCGTGCTGCACCCAGCGCGCGATTGCGCCGTGGCGATGGAGACGATCACCGGCTGGGCGCGTTCCCGCGACGTGCAGGTTGTCGGCCTGGCCAGCGAGGTGGAGCGCATCGACGGCTACGCCGCCGCGGTGGACCCGCAGCACCTGGGTGAGGCCGCCGACCTCATCGTCAGCCTCGGCGGAGACGGCACGATGCTGCGAGCGATGCGCCTGTCACGCGGCAGCCGTCCCCCCGTCCTCGGCGTTAACCTCGGCCGGCTCGGCTTCCTGGCCGAGATAGATGTCCCGGACCTGGCCGGCGCGCTGTCGGCCATTGACCAGCACCGGTTCACCGCCGAGCCCCGCACCGGGGTGCGTGCTACCTTCGCCGGCCAGGACGCTGCCGCCTTCAACGACATTGCCCTGGTCCGCATACCCGGCCAGGGTGCCACCGCCGCGGTGGAACTGACCGTCGAGGGCCATTCGTTCGTGCGGTACGCAGCCGATGCGGTCATCGCGGCCACCCCCACCGGGTCAACTGCCTACAGCTTCTCGGCCGGCGGTCCCATCGTCTCGCCCCGCGCCGAGGGACTCCTGGTGACCCCCGTCGCCCCGCACTCGGCATTCAACCGGGCGCTGTTCCTATCCAGCGGCGAGAAGCTCGAGCTCAGCGTTCTGCCCGCAAGCGCAGAGCTCGCAGTGGAGGCGGACGGCATCGTGGTCGGGCACCTCCATCCTGGCGATATCGTCGACCTCACCTTGCTGCCTGCCGCCGCGCAGGTGGTCCGGCTCGGACTCACCACGTTCTACCAGCGCGCCCAGCGCCGGCTCCGGCTCACCGGCTCCGCGGAGGCCGACTGACCGGCACCCGCGCTTGTCATCCCTCTCCGGATCTTCCGGTCCGCCGGCCTGCCTGACGTAACTGCCGCCGGTCTGGGGTAGGACCAGCATGACGTTGAAGAGTGCGCGAAATGCCGCTACCACCTCAGTTCTTGCACAAACGTCGGCAAGCCGGGCATGCGGCGATGGCCGAGTGGCGGGTCAGGCCCGTTTCGGAGCGGAGGCTCGAATGATGGTTCTGGTGATATGCCGGCCGGTGTCAGACGGCGACCAGGAACTGTTCAGCCGATCTCTTGCCGACGAAGCGGACGCTCTGCGCCGCCTGCAGGAATCCGGCACGCTCGTCCAGGCATGGAGTGCCGGCCGTCCCGG
>DATJZH010000263.1:0-25599 GCA_035499215.1 Streptosporangiaceae bacterium
CCGCTGGGGCAAGCACCTCACCCGCGGTCGCCTGGGCAGCTGGAAAGTGCCGGGAAAGGCCGTCTGGTTCGCGCTGCGGGTGCCTGCGGGCGCGGTTCGGTCCGGACGATCCGAATTGGTCTGCGACGATGCTGTGGACGAGCTGGAGGCGATGCTTGCCGACCGGGGCCTGTGCGGCCGCATGATCCGGATCGACGAGCCGGACGGCCAGCTGTCCGTCCTGTCCATCAGCCGCTACCTCACGGTGTGGCGGAACGGGGACACGGTGTCATGGCGGACACCGACCGGCACCTACCGGCGGATACCGCTCAATGACCTGGTCGAGGTCGCCGAGCAGATCATCTGCGCGCACGAGGAGCTCGCGCGGTCCGCCGCCAGTTGCTAGCGGGACGGCACAGCGCCTGCAGGACGGCACAGCGCCGCCCGGCCGCAGCCAACAGTCCCGAAGCGCGAGACGCCGGCAACGGCCTGGCCGATTCTCTTTGTCGAGCTGGCCGGTTCCGTGGTGAACAGCTGCTTGTGCGCCGAAGAGCCGGTTCCTGTGCCGGACAGCCCGCGCCGCGGCAGCGCAGGTAATCGCCGCAGAGGTCCGAATGGGACCGATCGCGCGGACCGATCGCGCGTCCACTATCCGGGTCCCAGCCGCCCCCGGGGCCCGTCGGGAACAGGCGGCCGGAGCGCTGATCGTTAGCACCGAACGCCGGAACTCTGGATAATGGAGGGATTGATCGAGATGGTTGTGGCTGGCCGGTTCCCGGCAGGCACCGCGAACCGGTGCCGTCGGCCTCAGCGAGGTCCTGCGCGGCCCCCCGGGGCAGGGAAGGGGATGCAGCATGGCGGCGATGAAGCCGCGGACGGGTGACGGTCCGCTTGAGGTCACCAAGGAGGGCCGCGGAATCGTGATGCGCGTCCCGCTGGAAGGGGGTGGACGGCTGGTAGTCGAGCTGACTCCGGATGAAGCTGCTGCCCTCGGCGATGCGCTCAAGACGGCTGTCGGCTGACCTTGGCCATCGTCACGGGCGTCAGCCTGTTGCCCCAGGCCGGTCCCCAGCCCGTCGGCGGGTACCTGGCTGCCGCGGCCGAGGGGGCCAGCGAGCCCGCTGACCTGATCGCAGTGGCGGTGCAGGAAGACGGGAGCGGACCAGCGGACTTCGGCCTAGACGAGCGCCTGCCAGCCAGCGCAGCCGAGATCATTGCCTGCCTTGGGCTCACGGGCATGGCCGGCGAGGCGGCCGATACCATCGCCCGAATTGGCCAGCGGGCGGTGCGGGTGGTCTTTCTCGGTGTCGGCGACCAGTCGCCGGCCGCGCTGCGCCGGGCGGGAGCCTCGCTCGGCCGCCAGGTCGCTGACGGCAAGAGCGCCGTCGCCGACGCGGTCGTCGGCGGATCAGACGAAGCCCTGCAGGCCTTCGCCGAAGGGATTCTGCTTGGTTCATACCAGTTCCGCCTGAAATCCGGCGCCGACGGCGAACGCGCCCGGCCTGGCGAAGTACGCCTGCTGACTGCCGGACCGCGTGATCGCGGTGCCGTGCTCGAGAAGGCCGTCGTGATCGCCGAGGCGGTAGGGCTCGCGCGGGATCTCACCAATGTCCCGTCGGCCAGAAAGAGCCCGCAGTGGCTGGCGGCCCAGGCGGCGGCGGTGGCCAGCGAGCGCGGCCTCGGCTCGCGGGTCTGGACCGAGGACGAGCTGGCAGCCGGCGGTTTCGGCGGGATCCTGGCCGTGGGCGCCGGTTCGGTGGCGCCGCCCCGGCTGATTGAGCTGAGCTATGCGCCAGACGGCGCCGCCGGGCATGTTGTCCTCGTCGGGAAGGGCATCACGTTCGACAGCGGCGGCTTGTCGCTGAAGCCGAACGACAACATGCAGCTGATGAAGACCGATATGGCCGGGGGCGCCGTGGTGATCGCCGTGGCGTCCGCGCTCGCCCGGCTCGGCGTCGCCCGGCGGGTCACCGGCCTGGTGGCAGCCGCGGAGAACATGCCGTCCGGCTCGGCGTACCGGCCTGGCGACGTGATCACCCAGTACGGCGGCCGATCCGTCGAGGTGCTGAACACCGACGCCGAGGGCCGGCTGGTGCTGGCCGACGCGCTGGCATATGCCGACGCTGTGCTCGAGCCCGACCAGCTGGTTGACGTTGCCACGCTGACCGGTGCCGCGCGGGTTGCGCTGGGTGCCTCCCGTGCAGCTCTCTACTCCACCAGCGAGGCGCTGGCGGGGGAGCTGCTGGCGGCCGGCCGGGCCAGCGGCGACCGGCTTTGGCGGATGCCGCTGGAAGACTCCTACGCCGCCGCGCTTGAGTCGCCGGTCGCCGACCTAGCGCACGTTGCCCGCGATGGCGCTGCGGCGGGCTCCATCCTGGCGGCCCTGTTCCTGCGTGGGTTCACCGGCCAGCGTGCCTGGGCGCATCTGGACATAGCCGGATCGGGCCGGGCGGGCGCCGACGACGGCGAGCTCACCAAGGGGGGGACCGGGTTCGGTACCCGGCTGCTGCTGCGCTGGCTGAGCGAGGGCCAGCCGCGCTCCTGACTGGCGAGCCCGGCCGGCTGGCGCGAAGGCGGTGGCTAGCCTGCGGCTAGCCTCGCTTCACCGCGGCCAGCAGTCCGCCGCCGATCGGCAGCAGCAGCGGCACCAGCCGGTCATGGGTCCTGACCTGCTCGCACAATTCCAGCACCGCAGCGGCCCCCGAGTCGTCGGGCTCCCGGGGACCGCGCCCCTGGTCGTCATGCCCCGGGGCGGCGCGCAGCAGCTCGTCGTGCCCCGGGGCGGGGCGCAGCAGCTCGTCGCGCCCGGTGTGGAAATGCCGCGCCTCGTGCCCCGGGCGCTCCGGCGCGTGGCCGTCGCGCCCCGTCCCGGCCTGCCCCGTCCCGGCCTGTGCCGTCCCGGCCTGCGCCGTCCCGGCCATCCGCTCCTCCGGCAGGGCGTTGTCGAACGCCAGCACCCCGCCCGGCCGCAGCAGGCGCAGCGCCGCGACAAGGTAATCCGGGTACTCCTGCTGGTCGCCATCGCAGAACACCAGGTCGTAGGCGCCATCGGCGAGCCGGGGGAGCACCTCGAGTGCCCGGCCGCTGATCAGCCGGTACCGGCTGGGCCCGAAACCCGCGCGCACGAAGGCGCCGCGCGCGAGTCGCTGGTACTCCGGCTCCACATCGACGCTGGTCAGCACCGAGCCTTCGCGCATTCCCCGGAGCAGCCAGATGCCGGAGGTGCCGCAGCCGGTGCCGATTTCGACGACCGCCCGAGCGGCGATCGCAGCCGTCGTGAAGCGCAGCGCCGCGCCGCATACCGGATCGACGGGGACGACCCCGCCGACTTCCGCGGCGTTGTGCCTGGCCGTCAGCAGCGGCTCGTCCTCGGCCAGGAACTCCGCAACGTATGCGAGTGTCACGTCTGCGCTCGCATGGCTGCCTCCCTGTTGCGTGGATTAACGCCTCAGGGCGGCAGCCTAGCGTTTTCCGCGGTCCGGCGGGAACCAGCCGAGCGAGGCCGCGCGTTGACGCTTTGCCGGTGCCAGCAGCGTCGCAGCGGCGGAACAAGGAAGTCTGGGCACGATGACGGTGTTGAAGCCGGGTAGACGTGCGAGAGGGGAAAGCGGTGGACCAGCCTGGGCCCGCAGAGTCCGCTGTCGCTGACTGGGCCCCGCCTAGCTGGGAAGACGTGGTCCGCGAGCATTCCACGCGGGTCTACCGGCTCGCCTACCGGCTCACCGGCAACACGCACGACGCCGAGGACCTGACCCAGGAGGTTTTCGTCCGGGTTTTCCGTTCGCTTCCCGGCTACACGCCGGGAACGTTCGAGGGCTGGCTGCACCGCATCACCACCAACCTGTTCCTCGATATGGCACGCCGGCGGCAGCGCATCCGATTTGAGGGGCTGGGCGAGGAGACAGAAGCGCGGCTGGGCGGCGGCGAGCCTACGCCGGCCCAGGCATTTGACGACCGGCATCTCGACGATGACATCCAGGCGGCCCTCAAGGCGCTGGCCCCGGAGTACCGGGCGGCGGTCATCCTGTGCGATATCGAGGGCCTGTCCTACGAGGAGATAGCGGCGGTTCTCGGGATCAAGCTGGGTACCGTGCGCAGCCGCATTCACCGGGGGCGCGCTCAGCTCCGCGCGGCGCTAGAGCACCGCCGTCCGCGCCACCTGGCCGTCCGCCCCGCCCCGCACCCGCGTACTGGTGCCCCGCTGCCGCAGGGAGGCCAGCCATGAGTCATCTTGGGCAGCGCCTTTCGGCACTGATCGATGGCGAGCTTGACCCGGCAGAACGTGATCGTGTCCTGGTGCACCTGGCCAAGTGCGACTCGTGCCGCGGCGAGGCCGTCGCGCTCCGGACGCTGAAGCGCCGGATCAGTGCGCTCGGTGGCGAGACAGCTGCCGACGGGGCACTGACCCGCAGGCTGATGGGCCTGGCCTATGCCGACGGGGGCTTCCTGACGGCGGGCCGGTTCCCGACGGCCGGGCCGCACCCGGCTGGCGCGATCCCAGCGGCGGCACGCTGGACTGAGCAGCGGCCAGGCTGGTATTTCGGTGCCAGCGCCGTGGCGGTGTTCCTGGCGGGGATCAGCACTGCCGCGTTCATGGTCGGCGGCTCCCAGCAGGTGCCTGCTCCGAAGGTCACACCTGCGGTCGACTCGTATTACCTGCAGCACGAGATGGTGACCGGGGTGAGACCGGCCGCCCGGCCCGGGCCAGCGCACCCCGCTGGGGGACAGGTCCGCCCAGCCGGGGCTGGCATGGCCGCAGTCCGGGCCGGCCCGGCGCGGCCCGGGTCAGTTCAGTCCGGAGCCGCGCGGTCCGGAGCAGGGCAGTTCGGCGCGGCCCAGCATGGGTCGGCTCAGCATGCTGGCAAGAACGCAGCGTCGCATTCACCGTGATCCCGCTGGCTTGGTCGCACTGGAAGATAGCGAGCACGGCCGTAGTCCTCGGCCTGGTTGGGTCGTGCGCCGCCGCCCTGGCCCTGTCGAGCGCGCCGAATCCGTCCGCCGTCCGGCGCGTTGGCGCCAGCTCGCGGCGGGCAGGCCAGAACTCGTGGCCGCTCAGACTGCCACCAGCACATGGCGGCGATGCGCCGCTGGGGCTGGCGCTGATGCGCGCGGCCGCCAGCGCCTGCCAGACCGTCACGTACAGCGGCGCGCAGCTTGTCGACTGGTGGGGCCGGGGCGAAGCGAGCGCCTCAGTCGTGCAAGTCTGGCATCGCCGGGGCGGCGCGACGCTGGCAAGAGCAGCGGACACTCGCAACGCGCCGCAGAAGGCCGCCCCGCCCGACATCGAGAACGCTCAGGACCAGGATCGGGTCCTGTGGGTATCGCCGCGGTTGCTGGACCTGATGCGGGCGAACTTCGCCATCGGCTACAGCGGCCGCGGATCAGCCGCCGGCCGGCCGGCGGAGGTGGTGGAATTCCGGCGGCCCGATGGCAGCCTGGCCGCCAGGTTCTGGCTTGACGCGGCGACCAAGCTGCCGTTGCGCCGGGAGATCTTCGACGATGCCTCCCGCATTGTCAGCGAGGAGGCTTTCGTCAGCGTGACGCTGGGCAGCCGCGCCCTGGGCGCGATGCCGGATCCAGACGGACAGCAGCCGTGGACAGCTCAGCTGGACCGGGCCGCGCTGGCCGCCCTGCGTGCCCGCGGCTGGCCGCTGCCATCGAGGCTCAGCGCCGACCTCGTGCTCTTCGCTGCGAGCCACACCACCACCCCGGCCGGCGAGGTGGTCAATCTGTCCTATTCCGACGGGCTCTCGGTGGTGTCGCTGTTCGTCCAGCGTGGCCAGCTGCCGCCGGATCTGTCCGGCTGGCATAGCGTCACCGCGGGCGGGCACACCGTATACACCGTTGACCCCGGCGAGCTGAGTCTGGCGTGGTCGGCGCGCGGTTACGTGTATACGGTGATTGCCGACGCGCCGGCGTCCACGGTCAGCGACGTGGTCGCCGCGCTGCCCCACCAGGACCAGCCCGGATTCTGGGGGCGGATGGCCCGCGGATTCCGGCGGCTGTTCTCCTGGGCTAACCCGTTCGGCTGAGCATGCCTACCGGCGTCCGCTATGGGGCAGGTATTACGGCGGAGGGCGGTCGCAGACAGTAGGCAGGCCATCTCGGGGAGGCACATGATGTCCCACGTGCCTGCGTGCTGGGGCATGGGCGGACCATCCGCCGATCAGCCGGACAGCCCTGTTGCGCCTGATCGTGACAACCCTGCTGCACCTGTTACGGCGCCCGCACCAGAGCCGCGCGGTCAGGACGGCGCACGCGCGCTCGGCGACGCCAGCGTGCAGCCGGATAATCCGGGCCGCGGGCCGGGCAGCCGTCGGCCGGCCGGCCAGGAAGGCGGCGAGGATGACGCGCGGCGGCCCCGCGGCCGCAAACGGCGGGCAGTGGCCGCCACGGTGATGGTGGCCCTGGTCGCTGCCTTTACCGGCGCGCTGGTGGGCGGGCTGGCCGGAGGTTATATCGGCTTCCGGTCGGCCGACAGCGGCACGCAGCCGGGCTTCAGCCTGGGCACCGTGGCACCCGCCATGACCAACCGGGCTCCCGACTCGGTGGCAGGCATCGTCGCCCGGGTCATGCCGAGCGTGGTCATGATCAAGGTAAACGGAAGCCAGGGCACAGGCTCCGGGTTCATCGTCCACGGTGGCTACATCGTCACCGACAACCACGTCGTGACGCTGGATGGTCAGCTGGGCCATGCGACGCTCCAGGTGGTATTCGACAACGGCGAGGTCGCAGCGGCCCAGCTCGTCGGCCGGGATCCCTACTCTGACCTGGCGGTGATCAGGCCAGTTACTCACCGCAGCTGGCCGGCGGTGACACTGGGTAACTCCGGCAGCCTCGACGTCGGCGATCCGGTGCTGACTGTCGGCTCGCCGCTGGGCCTAGCCGGCACGGTGACCAGCGGAATAGTCAGCGCGCTGAACCGGCCCGTGCAGCCGGGCTCCGGCACCGGGTCGCCGCAGGTGTTCTACGATGCGATCCAGACCGACGCGCCGATCAACCCCGGCAATTCGGGCGGCCCGCTCGTTAACGGGCGTGGCCAGGTCATCGGCGTGGACGCGGCCATCGATACGCTCAACTCCAATCCGATTACCGGTTCCCAGGGCGGCAGCATCGGCCTGGGTTTCGCCATCCCGATCAATCAGGCCAGGCGGGTGGTGACCGAGCTCATCAGGAGCGGCCAGGCGGTTCACGCGGTCATCGGCGCGCTGCTCAACACCGCCTACGCCGGCCTGGGTGCCCAGATACTGGCCAGTGCCAGGGCGATCAGTCCTGGCGGCCCCGCGGCCAGGGCCGGCTTGCGGCCCGGGGATGTCGTCGTCAAGTTCGGCGGCCAGCCGATCGTCAGCGCGTACACCCTCATCGACGCGGTCAGGTCCGCGGCTCCAGGCAGCCGGGTGGCCGTGGTTTACCTCAGGAACGGGGCTACCCGGACAGCGCGCCTGAAGCTCGGCTCGGCCTCGTCCTGACGGCGGCCCGGCCAGCCGTGCTGACCGCCGGGACGCGATACTTGCCGCGGCAGCTACGCTGGTGTCATCCCCGCCCGGGGTTCGCTGTCCGCCCTGCCCGGGGTCCTCGACGATGCTGGAGCGCCGCGTGTTCGATCTCTCCTTCCTGAAGATCGCGGTGCTCGGCGTGCTTGCCCTGGTGATCTTCGGGCCAGAGCAGCTGCCGAAGATAGCCGCAAACGCCGGGCGCATGCTGCGCGAGCTGCGCCGGATGGCCGAGGGAGCCAAGGCGGACCTCCAGCAGGGCCTTGGTCCCGAATTCCAGGATTTCGACCTCAATGACCTGAACCCGCGCAGTTTCGTCCGCAAGCATCTCTTCGATGATCCAGCCGATGACGGCATGCCGACTGCGACAGGAGCCCGGCCGCGGGAGGCGCCGACCTCAGCGCCGACGCTGACGCTGTCGCCCGGCGAGAGCCCGCCCTACGACGCCGAGGCCACCTGACCGGACAGATCGCCGCGGCGCCGACGACGGGGCGGAAATTCCGGAGCTCGCCCACAGCCGGGCCTTCGCCGGGCCGCAGCCTAGACGGGGGTCAGCCCGAGCGGCCGGCCGGCCAGGCTGCGCGACCGGCTTGCCAGGGTCTTCGCTATCTTCCTCAGCTGCAGCGCGGCCGGTGACTCCGGGTGGGACAGCACCAGCGGAACGCCCGCGTCTGCGGCCTCGCGCAGCCGGGTGTCGATCGGCACCTCGCCCAGCACCGATACCGGCGCGCCCACTACCCGGGAAAGCGTGCTGGCGACCGCCTGGCCGCCGCCGCTGCCGAACACGTCGGCCCGCTCGCCGCAGTGCGGGCAGGACAGGTATGACATGTTCTCGATCACGCCGACAATCCGCTGATGCAACTGCACGGCGAGCGAGCCGGCCCGCTCGGCGACTTCCGCGGATGCCAGCTGCGGGGTGGTCACCACGATCATCTCGCTGCCCGGCACCAGGTGCGCGGCTGAGATCGCAACGTCGCCGGTGCCCGGCGGCAAGTCCATGAGCAATACGTCCAGATCGCCCCAGTAGACGTCCGCCAGGAACTGCTGCAGCAGCCGGTGCAGGATCGGGCCGCGCAGCGGCAGCGGCTCGTTGCCCTTCTTGAGCATGCCGCTGGAAATTGCGCTGACTCCGTTCGCGGCAGGCGGCATGATCATCTGCTCGACCTGGGTCGGGCGGCCGGTCACGCCGAGCATCCGGGGCACCGAATGACCGTAGATATCGGCGTCGAGCAGGCCGACCTTCTGGCCAGCCGCGGCGAGCGCGGCCGCCAGGTTGACCGTGACCGAGGACTTGCCGACACCGCCCTTGCCGCTGGCCACCGCGTATACCTTGGTGAGCGAGGCCGGGCTGGCGAACGGGATCTCCCGCTCCGGCTGGCCGCCGCGTAGCTTGCCCTGCAGCGCGCGCCGCTGCTCCTCGCTCATCACGTCAAGCTCGACCCGGACGCTGGACACGCCAGCCAGCCTGCTGACAGCTGCCGTGACCTCGCGGGTGATGGTCTCCCGCAGCGGGCAGCCCGAAACGGTGAGCCACACGTCAACCCGGACCGCTCCGTCGGGGGCTACATCGACGCCCTTAACCATGCCAAGCTCGGTTATCGGGCGATGAATCTCGGGATCGTTCACCCCCGCGAGCGCATGGTTAACCTGGTCGGCGGTGGGAGGTCCGGCGACGCTGACTCCTGCTGCGTCAGGACCGATTCCGGGCGGCGGGGCGATGGCCATGACGTCCATGCTACGAAGCCGGGCGGCAAGCGTCGAACTCGCATGCGCGGCCCGCGACGCATGGGCTTGCTGCGGCGTGATCGACGTAGCGCGATGGCCCGGCGAGGTCAGCCCGGCCAGGTCAGCTCAGCTCAGAACCCCCCAGGAGCGGAGCGCGGCTGCGAGCCCGCCGGTCAGCTGCCCGGCGGCGTCAAGATCCCAGATCTGCGCGGCCGTGACCCAGCGAGCGCCGGCGGCGTCGCCGCCCGCTTGCAGCTCGCCCCCGGCCACGGAACAGCGGTAGTCCCTGATGTCAATGATGGCTCCGTCCAGGCCGGGCCGCTCTACGGCGCCCAGCAGCGGGCCGCACGTCACCAGCAGGCCGCACTCCTCGCTGATCTCCCGCACTACGGCCTGCTTGTCGGTCTCACCCGGCTCGATCCGCCCGCCTGGCAGGGACCACAGGCCCGCGCCTGGCTCGTGCCCGCGCTTGATCAGCAGCAGCCGGCCCGCCTCGTCCGTGATCACCGCCCCGACGCAGGGCACCCGCTGCACCGTCACGGGCCCAGTATCACGCCGGCCGGCGGTAACACGCCGCGCGGCACGCCTGCCGCGCGGCGTGTCCGCTACTTGACGGGAGAGCCGCCGACCCGTAACCGTCTGTACTCATGAGAAGCGCGCCTACCTGCCCGCGCTGCGACGCTGTCGTGCGCGGGCCAACCGCCTGGTCCAGTGCGTGGCACTGCGAACGGCACGGTGCGGTATATCCGCTGCGCGCCGGGCTGACCCCGTCCCGGCAGGGGCTGGACGGCCTGCTGCGCGGCGCCCGGGTCCCGGTCTGGCTGCCGTGGCCGCTGCCACTGGGCTGGCTTGTCACCGGCTTCGCCGGCGCCGGCGACGAGCGCACCGGGATGCGCGCCTGCGTCGTCGCCCTGACCGGGCCGAATCCGGTGGGCGGTCCCGGCGAGATGCTGCTGGTGTCGGAGGAGCTCGGCGTCGGCCTTGGCGCAAGGGTCGCCGGACTCGATGGTCCCGACCCTGGCATCGGATTCGCGGCCGGGCCGCCGGACGCGCTGGTCAAGTTCGGCAACCACGAGTTTCCGCTCTGGAACGTCGTGACGCCGGACTGCGCCGCCTTCGCCGGCGAGATGATGGGCACCTGGCTCTGGCTGGTCTTGTGGCCGCACACGGCCGGGCTGCTGCTGGTCGAGCCCTTGCGGCTCAGAGATCTGCGCGACCCCGGCCAGGACCTGGACCTGCCGTTCGGCGCGCGCTCGCCGCGGCTTCCCGGCTAGGGTCACGAGGGTGCGCGCTGACCTGCACTGTCACAGCACCGCTTCGGACGGCACGCTCGCGCCCGGCGAGGTTATCCGGCAGGCCCGCGCTGCCGGGCTCGACGTCATCGCGCTGACCGACCATGACACCGTGGCCGGTCACCGGGAGGCACGCGAAGCTCTGCCGCCGGGGCTGACACTGCTGCCGGGGATGGAGCTGTCCTGCCGCCTGGATGGCCACAGCGTGCACCTGCTCGCCTACCTGTTCGACCCGGCGGACCCGGAGCTGACGGCCGAAGGCGAAGCGATCCGGCACGGCCGGGAGAACCGGGCCAGGGCGATGGTGGACCGCCTGCGCGACCTCGGCGCGCCGGTGACCTGGGAGCAGGTCAGCGCGATTGCCGACGGCGGCGTGGTCGGCAGGCCGCACATCGCCCGCGCGCTGGCTGCCGCCGGCGTGGTCAGCTCGCCGGATGAGGCGTTCGGCCCGGAATGGATTGCGCCTGGCGGCCGCGCCCACGTGACCAGGTACGCCCTCGATCCGGTCCGCGCGATCACGCTGGTGCGCGCGGCCGGCGGGGTGAGCGTGCTCGCCCACCCGCGCGGCTCGATCCGCGCCTGGATGATTCCGGCCGAGGTGATCGCCCGGCTCGCCGCGGCCGGGCTGACCGGGATCGAGGTCAACCATCCAGATCAAGACCATACGCAACGGGAGTTCCTTGCGCGTCTGGCCCGCTCGCTCGGTCTGGTCGGCACTGGCGGCAGTGACGATCACGGCGAGCTGACCGGCTACCGGATTGGCTGCGAGACCGTCGGGTCCGGCGAGTACGAACGGCTGGTATCGCAGGCGACCGGCGCGGCCGCGGTAACCGGATCATGAGTTCGGCGGCCAGCAGCTTCAAGTTCTGCCTTCGTGCCGCTCGGCACGCCGCTGCTGGCCGGCCCGGCCGCCCTTGTCGCCAGCATGCTGTTCGTGCGGCGGGCCAGCTCAATTGGCGTTAGGGGGCCTTCGCGGCCGCTATTGTCGCAGTGGCCGCGGCGCTCTGGCCGGCGATGCTGTTCTCCGGCGCGATCCTGCGAGTGCTGCGGGACAGCGGGGTTGAGCTGCCCGCCAGGGTCGCCGGCCTGCTGCCGTCGGCAATTGCGGTGCAGCTGATCGTGGACGCCGTCCGGGCGCTGGCCAGCCAGGGCCAGGCGGCCGGATGCGAGGACTGAGCTCGTCAGGAAGGCAGGACCGGGATGCCGGTGCGGATTGACAGGGTTGGTGGCGCGGCCAACACCTGGATTGTCGGCGATGACGCGGAGGTCATCGTCATCGATCCGGGCAGCGAATCCGAAGCGGTGCTCGACAGGGTGGGGCAGCGGGAGATTCTTGCCGTGATCTGCACGCACGGACACGCCGGGCATGTGGCCGCCGCACTCGATGTGGCCGGCCGCGATGAGGCGCCGGTAGCGCTGCATCCTGATGACCGGCTGGCGTGGACCGAGGTGCATCCCGGCGTGGATCCGGAGATCGCGATGGAGGATGGCGGCATTTTCACGGTAGCTGACGTGGCGCTGGAGGTTATCCACGCGCCGGGCCACAGCCCGGGGTCTGTGGTGATCTACTCCGAGGACCTCGAGACCGTGTTCGCCGGTGACGTGCTGACGCTGACCGGCCCAGTGGCACGCGAGGACGGTTTTCCGGACTTTCCCCGCCAGCTCAGCTCGATCGGGGAGCAGGTGCTGACCCTGCCGGCCGTGACGCGGGTACTGCCTGGCCACGGCGAGGAGTTCACGGTCGCTGTCGCGGAGAAGCGTTTCGACTTCTGGGTGGCGGCCGGCCCCGACGCTGCCGGCCCCGACGCTGCCAGCGGCGATTTTGCCGCCGGGTCTGATCGTGCCGCGGCCGGTGGCGTGGACGGCCCATCAGGCATCGGGTGAATGCGGTTGGCCTGAGCGCTGCGTGAGTCCAGGATGGACAGGTGGAGCAGCTCGGCTTCGATGGCATGCCGCGGCGCCTGTATGCGTGCACGCCCACCCGGCTGAGCACCTGGCTGGACTGCCCCCGCCGGTACCGGATGAGCTACCTGGACCGGCCGCCGCCCGCCAAGGGCCCGCCATGGGCGCATAACAGCCTGGGAGCCAGTGTGCACAACGCCCTGGCCGGCTGGTGGCGGCTGCCCCGCCCGGAGCGCACCGTGGCGGCAGCCGGGGACCTGCTTGACCGCGGCTGGCTGCAGGATGGCTTCGCCGATGATGCCCAGTCCGCGCTGCACAGGCGGCGGGCCAGGGCGATGGTCGAGGCCTATGTCACCGGCCTGGACCCGGACGCCGACCCGCTGGGCATCGAGCGCACGGTAGCCACCAGGACCGACCTGATCGCGGTTTCCGGCCGGATCGACCGGCTGGACGACCGCCGCGCCCCGGCCGAGCTTGTGGTGGTCGACTACAAGACCGGCAGGCACATGCTCACCGTGGACGACGCGCGCACCTCGCTGCCGCTGGCGCTCTATGCGCTGGCGGCGCAGCGGGTGATGCGGCGGCCGTGCCTGCGAGTCGAGCTGCATCACCTGCCGACGGGCCAGGTGCTTGGCTGGGAGCATACCCGCGAATCGCTGAACCGCCAGCTGCGCCGGGCTGAGGACATAGCTGCCGAGTGCGCTCAGGCGGATGCCCGCTACGCGAGCGGCGATCGCGGAACCGAGGTGTTCCCGCCGCTGCCGGGCTCCTGGTGCGGCTGGTGCGACTTCCGCGCCCACTGCCCGGAAGGCGGCTCGGCTGCCGGGCCCCGCCGGTCCTGGGACGGGCTGGCACCGGCCGGCTACGCTGATCCGGCCGGCGCTTCGCGGGCCGCTGCGGCGGCGCGGCCGGACTGACGGCCTGCCATCGACCTTAGTCGCCGGATGTCGCGTTCTGCCGCGTTCCAGAAGTCCGTCAGGGTGGCTGCGGTCGTGGCCGGCGCCTCGACCGCCGGGGAGTGCGCTGCTGCCGGGATGCAGACTCGCTGGGCTCGCAGCCGCCTGGCCATCAGGTCCTGGGCAGTCGGCCGCCAGGCGTCGTCGTTCTCTCCGTAGACCACCAGAATGCGCGCATTCGGCAGGCCGGCAAGTTCCGCGGTGCGATCCGGGCAGTCCAGCAGGAAACGGCCCATCATGATCAGCCCGACCGGACAGCTCAGCAGCGTGCGCCTGCGCAGGAACCCGATGATGTGCTCGGGGACGCCGTCGGCTCTGGCCTGCGGCCCGAGCCGCTCGTCCCAGAGCTGCTCGAGCTTCTCGCGCAGCCTGGTGCCGTCCTCGGTGCCTGGCTCGGTGCCTGGCTCGGTGCCTGAGCCGAGCAGAGTCAGCATGGCGCGCAGCAGCTGCGCCCGCTCACCGCCGATGCTGGCTGGCCCGGAGCCGAGGAGGGTCAGCGACAAGATCGCGGAAGCGTCCGTGAGCACGGCCTGCCGCGCGATGAGACCACCGAGCGAGTGGCCGAGCAGGTGCACTCCCACCTCACCGCCGGCGATGCTGGCAGCTATCGCCGTCACGTCGGCAGCCAGGGAGTCCGGCAGGTAGCCGCCGGGATCGGCGCTGCCCTGACTCTCGTACTGGCCGCGCTGGTCGATCGCGAAAACCCTGCGCCCGCTCGCCGCGAGCGGCTGCAGTACCGGCAGGAAGTCCTCCTTGCTGCCGGTGAAGCCGGGAAGCAGCAGGGCGGGCCGTCGCTCGCACACACCACGGGCAGGACTGGCCTCAAGCGCGGCGAACGTGCCGCGGCTGGTCCTGATCGTGCGCGCCTTGACCCGGTGGGGCAGCGCAAGAGTCCTTGGGGTGCTCACGGGGTGGCAGCCTACCGAGTCGGCCCTGGCAGTAATCGCCAGGATGTTACGGGTTCAGCTAAAGGATCCCCGAGTTTCGGGTCTGCCACACCTCTGCAGGCGCTCTAGCTGGCCCGGCGGCGACGGCTAGCTGTCCTGCCGGCTCGCGGTGGCGGCCTCGCCGGTACCCCGACCGCTGCCCCGCGGGGAACGCCGGCGCCTCCTGGGGCGCCCGGCTGACACGGTGGCCTCGTCGACAGCGCCGTCCCCAGCGCCGCTTTCCCTGGGGCCGCTGCTGTGCGGGGCGGCGCCTTGACCGGCGGCGCCTCGAGCGCTGCCGCCGGGGCCGCTCCGTCCCGGGCCGCTGCCCCCGGCGGCGTCGGCCCCCGGCCAGGTGGCGTCGGCCCTGCCGTCCTTGGCCGCAAGGACCGATGCCGACACATTCTGGCCGCCCGCCGACGCCTGCTCGCCCTGGCCCCGGTAAGCCGGCGCGCCGGCCCTGGTGCGGTGGCGCACGCGCGCGACCCGCGGGCCGGTCTCGCGCATGGCCTCGGGGCTCCGGCTGGCCCGGTCCTTGGGCCCCCGTCCCCTGGCGTGCTCCTTGCCGCCGCGGTCGTGGCCGCCGCGCCCACGCGCGCCCCGGTCCCGGTCACCGCCGCGGCCGGAGGCCGAGCGGGCCTTGCCGGTTTCGCCGATGTCCTCCAGATCTTCGGCTTCAAGCCCGAGCCGGTCACGGCGAGCCCTGGGCAGCGTGCCGCGTGCGTCCGCCGGAATACCCAGGGAGCCGAAAAGGTGGTCGGACGTGGAGTATGTTTCGGCAGGCTCAGGCTGGCCGAGGTTCAGCGTGTCGTTGATGAGCTTCCAGCGCTGCAGGTCATGCCAGTCCACGAAGGTCACGGCGACGCCCTCGCGCCCGGCTCGCCCGGTCCGGCCGATCCGGTGCAGGTAGGCATTGTCGTCTTCCGGGCACTCGTAATTGATCACGTGGGTCACGTCATCCACATCGAGGCCCCGGGCGGCGACATCGGTCGCGACCAGGACGTCCACCTTTCCGCTGCGGAAGGCGCGCATGGCCCGCTCGCGCTGGCTCTGGCCGAGGTCACCATGCACCGGCGCGGCAGCGAAGCCCCTGGTCGTCAGCGCGTCGGCCACCTGGTCGCAGTTCCGCTTGGTGCGGCAGAAAACCATGGTCAGCCCGCGGCCCTCGGCCTGCAGCACTCGTGCGAGAACCTCGATCTTGTCCATCTGGTGCGCGCGGAACACATGCTGCCTTGTGGTCGGCACGTGCGCCGGCTCGTCGTGCTGCTCGGCCCGGATGTGGATCGGGCGGCTCAGGTGACGCCGGGCCAGGGTGACCACCTCGCCCGGCATGGTGGCCGAGAACAGCATTGTCTGCCGGTGCTGCGGAGTCAGCCGCAAGATCTTTTCGACATCGGGCAGGAACCCCAGGTCGAGCATCTTGTCGGCCTCGTCCAGCACCAGTGCCTGCGCCTGGGACAGGTCAAGGTGACCCTGGCGGGACAAGTCGAGCAGCCGTCCGGGCGTGCCGACCACGATGTCGACGGTCGCCAGCGCCTCGATCTGCGGCTCGTAAGCGCGGCCGCCGTAGAGAGTGACCACCTTCGTCCCGCTGCGCGATCCTGCCAGCCGCACGTCGTCGGCGACCTGGATGGCCAGTTCCCTGGTGGGCACGACGACGAGAGCGCGTGGTGCGGCGGGCCGGTCGGCCGGCGAGCCCATCAGTCGCTGCACCAGCGGGATACCGAAGGCAAGGGTCTTGCCGGTCCCTGTTCTTGCCTGTCCGATCACGTC
Organism: Streptosporangiaceae bacterium; assembly: GCA_035499215.1. GTDB lineage: Bacteria > Actinomycetota > Actinomycetes > Streptosporangiales > Streptosporangiaceae > DATJZH01. The sequence goes on from DATJZH010000263.1 coordinate 16,047, forward strand.
ATAGCCGTCGAGCGCGATGGGCAGGGTCAGTGCCTGGATGGGAAAGGCGGTGGTTATCCCGTCGGCCTCCAGCGCCGCGCAGATGGGCTCGGCGATCCCGAAGTCCCGGAATGTCTTCTCCCTGCCCTGCGGTGCCTCCAGTTCTGCGGCCGCCTCCGGCTTAGCGGCCTGCGGCTCGTCCGGCAGGGTCGATGTGTGTGTTGTCAGGGCTTCCGCCTCCATCAAAGGCCCGCCGGCCACCAGCGCAATCGCGCGCCTGCGGCGCCAGCGCGGGCTGGCATTTGACTTCTCCGGCGGGACAGACCAGGCGTCGCACGGCGTCACCCATGCCATGACCACATCGGCAGCGCAATCATGCGCGCACCGGGTCCCGCGGAGAAGAGAGCGCAGCGCTCAGAGCTTGGGCCGCTCTCGGCAATCGCCGCGCTTCACGGTGGGTGTAACAACGGCCGGGGCCGCCACATTCCTGATGCGAATCGTGAGACAGTCTAGCAATCCCCGCCGCGGCAAGCAGCGGCGGCATCACGTGCCGGGTCAGGCCGGTTGTTACGCTGCCGTTGTGACCGAGGAAGCGGCAGCCGGCCCGGCACTCCCGGCGGGCCCGGAACCGGCCAGGCCAGCGCCGCAAGCGCCCGCGCCCGAGGAGCCCGCGCCGCAAGCGCCCGCGCCCGAGGCGCCCGCGCTGGCTGCCTCTTCGCCCGGGTGCGGCGGCGTCGACCTGCTGGGCCTGCTGGCTTACGCCTCGCTGACCGGATTCTTCCGCCTCGCCGACGACGCAGCCCTCGCCGTGGCGCTGGCGGACAAGACTGCGCTGGCCGAGATGGCAGTTGCGGAATTCGGGCATTTCCAGCTGCTGCGGCGCAGGCTGGAGGACCTGACGGTCGATCCGAACGACGCCATGGTGCCCTTCGTCTCGGCGGTCGATGATTACCACGCCAGGACCGTGCCGGCCGACTGGCTTGAGGGCCTCGTGAAGGCCTACGTCGGCGACGGCATCGCCGCGGACTTCTACCGCGTGGCCGCCGACCGCCTGGACAAGCCGACGCGAGCGCTAGTGCTAGATGTTCTGGCCGACACCCGACGTTCGGAGTTCGCCATCGCACAGGTGCGCGAGGCCATAGCCGCCGATCCCAGGGTCGCCGGCCGGCTCGGGCTGTGGGCCCGCCGACTGATGGGCGAGGCGGTCGGCGAGGCGCGGCGAGTGGCTGCCCAGCGGGAACCGCTGGCCCAGCTGCTAGCGGACGGAACTGCCAGCCGGCTCGGCGAGGTCGGCCGTCTGTTCGCCCGGCTCACCGATGCGCACGCCCAGCGGATGGCGGCCCTTGGCCTGGCTGAATAGCTGCGGACCTGGACTCGCCGACCTGGACTGGCGGCCCGGCCCGGCGGCATGGCTGACCGGGCGCTGACTCGCGTCAGCTGCCGAAACCAATTCGGCGGGGCTCAGTCCCGCCCAGCTCGACGTAAGCAAGCTTGTCGGCGGGCACCACGACCTTGCCGCCCTTCTCATCCTGCAGCACGAAGACGGTGTCGTCCTCGACGGCTGTCCTGACGGCCTGCTCGACCTCCTCGTAGGAGGACGTGGTTTCCAGGATGAGCTCACGCGGCACGGACTGTATTCCGATCTTGACTTCCACGGTACTCCTCTCGCCCACCGAGGCTAGCTCGCTGGCCGCCGGCAGGCTGTCGCCGGAGGCCAGAACCTGCTACGCCCCGAGCGAAACAGCTGGATCAGGAGAACCCCGGGTAGCAGCGGGCGCATCACGCCATCCGCGGCCAGCCGCTGATACCCCGCCAGGCAAGCCTGGCGATCAGCTGTTCGGCCGCGTCCTTGGGTATGCCCTGATCGGCGCTCAGCCAGTACCTCGCAGTGACTTGCGCCATCCCGACCAGCGCCATGCCGAGCAGGTGGGCCTCGTCGTCGCCAACGCCCGCATCCTCCCGGATGAACTGGCTCACCATCTCTGCGCACTGGCCCATAGTGCGGTCCAGCCGCTCACGCACAGCCGGCTCGTTGCTCAGATCAGACTCGAAGACCAGGCGAAACGCCTCACCCTCGCCGCCCACAAAGTCGAAGAACGCTTTGAACGTGGCGGGTACGCGCTGCTTGTTGTCCGTCGTGGACGCCAGCGCGTCCCGGACGATCCGCATGAGCTCGTCCACGCTCTCCTCAAGCAGCGCGAGGTACAGTTCGAGCTTGCCGGGGAAATGCTGGTAGAGGACCGGCTTGCTGACGCCTGCCCGCTCAGCTATCTCGTCCATTGCCGCGGCGTGATATCCCTGCGCAACGAAGACGTCGCGAGCGGCTCCCAGCAGCTGCCGGCGTCTGGCGGGTCTCGGCAGCCGGGTGCTAGTCGGCCTGGCCTGCCGCGATACGGTCACTGCGATCTCCGGATATATTCGCCCGGCTCGGTACTCTCCGTGTTCATTCTAGCGAGCCGGAAACTGAGAACCGCCGTGCCATCTGGGACCGTGCCAGCCAGCAGTGCCAGCAGTGCCAGCTAGGGCGGGGACGTCCGAGCAGGCGACGCAGCCGCAGGCTCAGCGGTAGTCGTCATCATCGAGGTCCAGCTCCCTGGCCTGTTCCGCCGCATCAGCCTCGTCTGCCTCCAGCGGCAACTGCTCCGCTGGCGAGCCGTTGCGGTCCGCTTCCGCCCGGGGGATGGCATCCTGGTGCTGCTCGACGGAATCAGGGAGTGGCTCCTCAAGCCCCATGTCGCTCATTCTCCGGCCGCCTTGTCCGTTGCATCATCGAAAATATTGCCGAACGTGAGAATCCGGACAACACTGTTTGTATCAGGACCCTGTCTGGCGGGGTAAGGAGGACTCATGCACAGCATGTGGAAGGGTGCGATTTCCTTCGGCCTCGTCATGATCCCGGTGCGACTCTACGCGGCCACCGAGCAGAAGGACATCACCTTCCGGCAGGTTCACCGCGTTGACGGCGGCCGGATCAGGTTTCGCCGGGTGTGCTCCATCGACGGAACTGAGGTTGCCTACGAGGACGTGGCCAAGGGCTACGAGCTGCCCAGCGGCGAGATGGTCATCGTGACCGACGAGGACATGGCTGAACTGCCGCTGCCGACAACCCGCAGCATTGAGGTGCTGCATTTCACTCCTGCCGAGCAGCTCGACCCGATTCTCTATAACCGTAGCTATTACGTGGAACCTGACGCCTCAGGGACCCGGGCATACGTGCTGCTGCGGGACGCGCTGGAGCGTTCGGGCAGGGTGGCGATCGCCCAGGTGGCGCTCCGGCAGCGGGAGTCACTTGCCACGCTGCGGTCGCGCGACGGAGTGCTCGTGCTCGAGACCTTGCTCTGGCCGGACGAGGTGCGAGCGGCTGCGTTCCCGTTCCTCGACGAGGATGTCGACGTCAGATCGCAGGAGCTGAAGATGGCAGCTTCGCTGATCGACTCGATGACGGTGGACTTTGACGCGAGTGAGTACCGGGACCATTACCGGGAGGCGCTCGCCGAACTCGTGAACGCGAAGACGGAGGGCCGGGAGGTCGTTGTCCCTGACGAGGCGGAGAGCGCCGGGGGCGAGACGCCGAGTCTTGCCGATGCGCTTAAGGCCAGCCTGGCGGCAGCTCGCGAGGGGCCCGTCCGCGCGGTCAAGTCCGGCACTGCCAAGTCCGGCGGCTCCAGATCCGGTACCGCCAGGTCCGGCGGCGCGAGTTCGGGCACGGCCAGCTCGGGCACGACGAGGGCCGCGAAGGCCGGTAACTCGAGCACCAGCACATCGAGCACCAGCACATCGAGCACCGGCACCGCGCGGAGGTCAGCCACCGGGCGGGCGGGTACCGGCCAGGGGAATGCCGCGGAGCCGGCTGCCGGGTCGGGCACGACGGCGAAGCCGCGCAGGGCGGCCAGTGCTGCGAAGGGAACACCGGCGGCCGGCCAGCGGAAGGAGAAGGCCGGGGCGCCTGCTGAGCCGACTGCGGCCGGGGCTGACGCTGAGCCGACTGTCCAGCGCAAGACACGGCGCAAGGCCAGCTGACCAGGGAGAATACCGTTGACCGAGCAACGTGCCGGCCAGTAGCGTGCGGCCGGGCCGAGTATCATCAATGCGCATGAACGAGCCGATCCCCAGGTGGCCGGGTGAGATCGTCGACTGCGGCGTGGGCCAGGTCTTCGTCCGGACCGCGCCGGCCGACGCCGGCTCGGAACCCGCCCTTTTCGTCCACGGACTTGGCGGGTCATCGCTCAACTGGACAGACCTGATGGATCTGCTCCGGCAGCCATCATGGGGCGGCATGACCGGGCCCGCGCTGGCGTGCGACGCCATCGACCTGCCCGGCTTCGGCTACTCGCCGGTCGCGGCAGACGGTAGTTATTCCATCGGCGCCCACGCCGGCGCGGTGATCGCGCTCATCGAGCGGCGCAGGAACTGGCCGGTGCACCTGGTGGGTAACTCGCTGGGCGGCGCGGTCTGCACGCGCGTGGCTGCCCGGCGGCCGGACCTGGTGCGGACGCTGACGCTTATCTCGCCGGCGCTTCCGGACCTGCGGCCGCGGGCGCTTCCGCTGCGGTTGACCGTGTTGTGCACGCCCGGCATCGGAACCTGGATGATGCACATGATCGGGCGGCTCCCGGCTGAGACCCGGTGCGCGAGGACCATCCAGGACGTCTATCGGTACCCTCGCCTGATTCACCCGCAGCGCCGGGCCGAGGAGACTGCAGAACTCGCCCGGCGGGACGAGCTGGCTTACGCGGACGAGGTATTGATCGCCTCTGCCCGAAGCATGGTGGCCGAGTACGCGAAGAAGGGTGCTGGCTCACTCTGGCATGACGCGGCCAGGGTGGCTGTGCCTGCGCTCGTCATTCACGGCAGCCACGACAAGCTGGTGAACCCGGCGACGTCGGCGCGGGCGGCACGCGTCTTCCGTTACGCCAGGGCCGTGGTACTGCCGCAGGTCGGACATGTGGCGATGATGGAACGCCCCGACCTGGTGGCCAGGGAAATGCGCGAGCTTGTCGCAGCCAGCTCTTCCGTAGCATTGGCGGGGTGACCGCGGGGAACCTGGCCGATGGCGGCGAGGCCGGCCTCAGTCGCCCGCGTGCCGATACACCCACCGCGGCGAACACCGAGATGAGCACTGCCGCCAGCGCGGCGGCGAGCACTGCCGCCAGCGCCGAGGGAACGCTCATCACAGCCCCGCGGATCGTCCCGGCTGCGCAGGCCACGGTACTCGCGCCCGGTTATGTGACGTTCTCGGGCGGTCTGGTGACCGCGGTCGGCCAGGGTCGGCCGCCGCGGGCCCCCGAGATCGAGCTTGCCGATGGCGTGCTGGTGCCAGGTTTCGTGGATCTGCAGGTCAATGGCTATTTCGGCGAAGACCTGATGACCGCGGATGCGGGCGGGTGGGAAAAGGTCGTCCGGCGTCTGCCCGAGACCGGCACGACCGCGTTCTTGCCGACGTTGGTCACCGCGCCGCTGCCGGAACTGTGCCGGGCGCTGCGCGGCGCTGCGGATCTGGCGCCTGCGCTGCGCGTGGGCGCGCGAATCCTCGGAGTGCATCTGGAAGGCCCGTTCATCGCACCCGGCCGCCGGGGTGCGCACAATGCGGCTTGGATCCTGGAACCAACTCCGGCGGCTGTCGAGAAGCTGGTCGTCGCTGGATCAGGGCTGCTGCGGCTCGTCACCGTGGCGCCCGAGCGCCGGGGGGCGATGGCGGCTGTCAGGCAGTTCACCGCCGCCGGTGTGCTCGTCAGCGTGGGCCACTCCGATGCCACGGGCCGCCAGCTGAGCGCGGCCGGCGATATCGGTGCGCGGATGGTCACGCATCTCTTCAACGCCCAGCGACCGCTGCATCACCGCGAGCCCGGCGTGGTCGGCACGGCGCTGGCCGATTCCAGGTTCACCAGCGGACTGATCGCGGACCTGCAGCACGTTTGCGCTGAGGCATGCGTGATTGCCTTTGCCGCGGCGCCGGGCCGTGTGCATATCGTCACGGACGCCGCGTCTTGTGCCGGCATGCCCTCTGGCCGGTACCTGCTCGGCGGTGAGCCGATCGATCTGCCTGCGCATGCAGGACGGCCGCCGACCCGAGCCGACGGCACGCTCGCGGGATCGGCGCTGCGGATGGACGCTGGCGTGGCACATATGGTCCGGGCCGGCGTCAGCCTGACCGACGCGGTCGGGGCGGCCACCCGGGTTCCCGCCGATGCCATCGGCCGCCCGGAACTCGGCCGGATCGCCCCTGGTGCCGCCGCGGATTTCGCCTGGCTGGATGACGACCTGATGACCAGGGCCACCTGGATTGGGGGTCAGTGCGGCTACCTGCGCCCGGCGCGTGGATGATCGAGGTCCAGCTCGAGGCGTTTGTCAGCCCAGCGCGCGGGCATAGGCTTTTGGCGTCCGAAGTCCAGCTATGAGGGGGTAATCCGGATGGGTCTTCTCGACGACGCCGAGAACCTTGCCAGCAAGAACCCCGATGAGGTCAAGAGCATCACCGATGACGCCGAGCAGTTCGCCGACAAGGAGACCGGCGGCAAGTTCGACAGCCAGATCGACGCGGCCGGCAGCAAGCTAGACGACCAGTTGGACTCCGGCCAGTCCGATCAGTCCGGTCGGTGAGGCTGGAGCGCCAGCTCGCGGGATTGTGTCCCGCCGCGGGTTCTGCCCCGGTTCAGCTGGCCGGGGCAAGCCGAGGGCATGAGCCGGGTCGGCGGCTGGTGACGTCACCGGCCCGGCTACTGCGGCTTTCCCGGTGAACTGAATTCCCGGTGCACTTTGTGCTGCGCTGCCTGCGCGCGCGGTCGCAGTACCATCAGGTCGACGTTGACGTGCGCGGGCCGGGTCACTGCCCAGGCAACCGCGTCCGCCACGTCATCGGCGGTCAGCGGATGCGCCACGCCCGCATAGACCGCGGCCGCTTTGTCGGCATCGCCGTGGAACCTGTTCAGCGAGAACTCATCGGTCTTCACCATGCCGGGCGCGATCTCGATGACGCGGACTGGCTGGTCGAACAGCTCCAGCCGCAGTGTCGCGGCAACTGAGTGTTCTGCATGCTTGGCAGCGACGTATCCGCCGCCGCCTTCGTAGGCAGCGAAGCCGGCCGTTGAGCCCATCACCACCACGGTTCCGGCTCCGCTTGCGATCAGCTTGGGCAGCAGCGCCTGGACGACGTGCAGCGTGCCGATAACGTTCACCTCGTACATCGCTCGCCAGTCGTCGGCCGATCCGTCGGCGACTGCGTCGGTGCCGACCGCGCCGCCGGCGTTGCTCACCACGACGTCGCACCGCTCCAGGGAGCCGGCGAGCGCTTCGACGTCGCCGCGGCTGGTCACATCGAGCTGGCGCGGCTCCGCATGGCCGCCGCTATCGCGGATCCGCCCGGCCAGGGCCTTCAGCCGGTCGGCGCGGCGCGCCGCGATCACTACCTGATAGTCGGCCTCGGCCAGCCGGACGGCAGTGGCTGCGCCGATTCCGCTGCTTGCGCCGGTGATGACGGCTACGCGTCGCATGCTGAGATTCTGCCAGGCCGAAGGCCGCGAAGCTGGCCGGCGCCGGTCGGCCAGGGGCCCCGGTCAAATCCCGGCGCCGCCGGGGAGCGTGGCCGGGCGCCCGGTCACCTACCATCGGAAGTGTGCCTGACCATGCCATCACGGCTGAAGCCGCGGGCCAGCATGACCAGCAGCCGCAAGCGCGCCCGCCAGTGCGCGGAGTGATCATCGACTGGGGCGGCGTGATGACCACGCCGATCCTGGATGCGGTCAATGCCTGGCTGGCGGCGGACGGTATCGACCCGTCGAGCTACCTGGAGGTCATGGGGCACTGGATCCAGCAGGCCTACGGTACGGATAACGACCGCAGTCCCGTGCAAGCTTTGGAATGCGGCGAGTGCGCGGATGAGGAATTCGAACATGCGCTCGCGGAGCGGCTGACACGGCTCGACGGCGGGCTGGTCGAGCCTGCAGGGCTGCTGAACCGGATGTTCGCCGGGGCGGTCCCTGACTCAGCCATGGGCAATCTGGTGCGCGGACTTCGCGCCGCCGGCGTGCGGATCGCACTGCTATCGAACTCGTGGGGGCGCAATTTCTATCCACGCGATCAGTTCGCTGACCTGTTCGACGCGGTGGTGATCTCGTGCGAGATCGGCATGCGAAAGCCGGAAGAACGGATCTTCCGCCACACGGCCGAGCTGCTGGGGCTTGAGCCGGACGAGTGCGTGTTCGTCGACGACATTCAGGCCAACGTGATCGCAGCAGAGGCCGCGGGCCTCATCGGGGTGCACCACCTCGGGCCGCAGGCTACCGCGCGGCGGCTGTCGGAACTGCTGGGCATTCAGCTCGGCTCAGCCTAGTGACTCCGGGGCCGCCGCTGGCCTAGCCTTGGACGCCGTGGCCGATTATCCGTTGTCCTCCAGTGCAGGCCGGTCGGCCAATATGCGCGCCAACCGGCGAACCGACACCGGGCCGGAGATGGCATTGCGGCGCGCCCTGCACAGCAGGGGATACCGGTACCGCAAGGACTACCGGCTGGATCTCGCACCAGGTGCCAGGGTGCGCCCGGATATCGCCTTCACGGCACGCAGAGTTGCGGTGTTCGTGGATGGCTGCTTCTGGCATGCCTGCCCTCAGCACGGCACTCAGCCAGCGTCCAATACCTGGTACTGGCAGCCCAAGCTGAAACGCAACGTGGAGCGTGACCGGGCCACCGATGCCGCGCTCGCGGCGGCCGGCTGGGAAGTCGTCCGGATTTGGGAACACGACACAGTCGAGAACGCGGTGGCAGCGGTGATCGAGGCGATTGCCCGGACCCACGCTGCGGGCCCCGCCGAGCCGACGGGCCGGATGGCCGCGGCAGCGCGCCGGGCCGCGGCAGGGCGCCGGGCGGCGGCAGGGCGCCGGGCGGCGGCCGCGGGCCAGGCCGCACCTACGGGCCAGATGGCCGCGGCAGCCGGTCAGGCTGCGGCTGCGGGCCAGGCCGCACCTGAAGGCGCTGCGGCAACGCTGGCCTAGCACACCGAAAATGGGACCTCAGCTGGCGATTTGCCGTCCGCCACGCGGCCCGGACTGGCACACTCTGTGATCACCTCTGCTGTTGCGGGGAGCCCAATGCGCGTCTATCTGCCTAGCACACTGTCAGCCCTGGCCGGGCTGCTGCAGGGTGCGTCGTTTGGCCCGGCGCCGGTACGCGGCTTCGCCGTTACCCCAGCGCTGCGCGAGTGGTATTCCAGCGGGGACATCGAGGAACTCGAGTACGTCGCGCTGATGCAGGCGGCACGGGCGTCATTGCGGCTGCTGCTTGCCGACGCCGGCGCCCCGCGCCGGCGAGTGGTACTCGCAGCCGAGGTGCCGGACGACAAGATCGTCAGCGTCGCCGGATTCGATGAGCCGGCGCTGGTCGAGATCAAGGTGGCGGTCACGTTGCGCGACGTGGTGTCTGGTCATGTCGACGATCTGCTGGCGGCCGGTGACATCACCGCCGCGGTGGCGGCACTGCATGCTGCAGCCGAGGGCGACGACGATGCCCAGTTCACGGTGGACTGCGCCGAGGGCCATGACCTCATGTGGTACGCCACCCAGGAGCTGGGTTTCCTGGAGCA
>DATJZH010000264.1:0-6982 GCA_035499215.1 Streptosporangiaceae bacterium
GATGCTTCGAGAGATGCCGACCTGGTAGTCGTCGGCGCACGCGGCGGCAGCGGTTTTGCCCGGCTCCTGATGGGCTCGGTGAGCAGCGAAGTTGTCCAGCACTCGGCATGCCCGGTGGCGATCGTCCCGCACGAGAAGTGACCGTCCTCCCGCAGCCGGAATCGCTTCCTGGTGCGTGCCGGCACTGGCGGGAGCACATCCCGGGCGATGGCGGAACCGGGGTGTCCTGTTGTCCGTCCGGACTGGAGATGAAGGCCACGAACGAGCTCAGGGGGGCTGGGTGCGCCGCGACTACCTGACCGTCAGCTGGCCGCCGCTGGCTGGCCGATGTGAGGTGCCGCGGTCGGGGCCTCGGCGTTGATCAGGGCAGCGATCGCCGGATGGCGGCGCAGCTGCCGCAGGCAGCGGGCGCGGGTAGGCCCGATGCTCCCGACCGGGATGCCCAGCCGGGCGCTGATCTCGGCGTACGGCACCGGCGGGTCCTGCAGGAGCAGGGAGATCAGCTGCCGGGAGCCAGTGGGAAGATGCGCGAACGCCTCGCGCAGCGCGGCGTGGCGCTCGGCCCTGAGCAGCCCGGACTCCACCGCATCCGGCACCGTGGCCGCGATATACGCGGCGTCCGGCCACGGTCCGGGAGCCTCTTTCCGCGCTGCGCGCAGCACCCGGCCGCATTCGCGCTGGGTGGTGGTGGCGAGCCAGCCGGGCAGCGCGGCCGGGTTGCGCAGTGACCCAAGATGGCCCACCAGCTGCAGCCAGACGCTCTGGCCGACGTCGTCGGCATCGGCCCGGCCGAGCCGGTATCGGCGGCAGATTGACCAGATCAGCGGGGCGTACTGGTCGACCAGTTCGTCCCACGCCTGCTTGTCGCCGTCTCTCGCGCGTGTCACCACGGCGGTGAGGTCATCGTGCATCGCGTTTCGCGTCCTCTCACGCACGCGGGGCGGATACCGGGCATCTGGCTGCATCTGCATCACCTCGCCCGCTGTCTTCATCGGCTGGCGGCCGGGCGGGGACCTCGGCACCTGAGCCGGAGGTAACGCGCTCTTTCTCGCTCCCCGTCCGAGGCTTGTTGTTCCTGCTGTATGGTCCGAGGATGGATGCTGGGCGCTGACAGTCCGCTGACAGCGTGGTCGGGAGGGGCGATGCAGGTACGCATCCTCGGCCCGTTCCAGTTCGAGGACCGCGGCCAGCAGGTCACGATTGGCGGCGCCCGGCAGCGTGCTGTGCTTGCCAGGCTGTTGCTGCACGCGAACGAGGTTGTGCCGAGCGAGCAGCTTCTCGTGGACCTGTGGGGTGAGGATTCCCCGCCCAATACGGCGAACGCTCTTCAGGCAGCGATCTCACGACTGCGCAGAGTGCTCCCGCCGGGTCGCCTCATCACCGCGGCGCCGGGCTACGCGCTGCGGATCTTCCCGGACGAGCTCGACGCCAGGCAGTTCAGCCAGCTGCTCGACGAGGGGCGCGATGCCCTGGCAGCCGGGGCCGCGGCGGAGGCTGCCCGGACGTTAGGACAGGCGCTGTCCTTGTGGCGGGGTCCGGCGCTGGCCGATTTTCGCTACGAGCCGTTCGCGCAGGCCGAGATCGCCCGGCTGGAGGAACTGCGCCTGACCTGCCTGGAGGAGCGGATCGAGGCGGACCTGGCGCTCGGCTCGGCGGGCGGGCTCACGGCCGAGCTGCAGCAGCTGGTCAGCGAGCATCCGGTGCGGGAGCGCCTTCGGGGTCAGCTGATGCTCGCTCTCTACCGCAGCGGCCGGCAGACCGAAGCGCTCGAGGTCTGCCGCCAGTTCCGGAGCGTGCTGCGGGAAGAGCTGGGTCTGGAGATGTCCCCGCGCCTGCGTGACCTCGAGGCGGCGATCCTGCGGCATGACCCGGTTCTTTCGCCGGCGCCGGCCGCGGCGGATGCGCCGCTGGCGCGCAGGCCCGTAACCGTGCTGTGCATCCTGCTGCAGGTGACGTCCAGCTCGGGTGCGCCGCTGGACCCGGAGGCGCACGAAGTCGTGAACGAGCACACAGTTTCTGCCCTGACGGCTGTCCTCGAGCGGTACGGAGGAAAGCTGGCGGTAAGCGCCGGCGAGCGCCTGGTGGGCGTCTTCGGAGCTGCTTTCGTGCACGAGGATGATGCCCTGCGGGCGGTGCGGGCGAGCCTGGAAGCGCGCAGCGCACTCGCCACCGAAGCGGGCATTCTCTCTCGGCGGCATGGCGCGAGCCTGACATGCAGCTTCGGGCTTGCGACCGGCGAGGCGCTGGTGGGCGGATCTGGGCCGATTGGCCTGGCCGGGAACGCCGGGACCAGGGCGACGATGCTCGCGGAGGCGGCCGAGCCTGGCCAGATCCTCATCAGCGGGCAGACGCAAGGCCTCGCAGCGGCGGCAATCGAGGCGGAAAGCGCCGGTCCCGACAGATTCGTCCTGCGATCCGCGCGCGCGGGCGTGCGTCCGCTGGCGCTGCGTCTTGACGCGCCGCTGGTGGGCCGGGAGGAGGAGATGCACCGGCTGGAGGCCGCCTGCGCCCGGGCCAGTCGTGACCGGGCGACGATGCTCGTGACGGTGATCGGCGAGGCAGGCCTGGGGAAGACCCGGCTTGTCCACGAGCTTGCGGGGCGACTGGGCAGTGAGGCGGGCGTCCTCACCGGCCGGTGCCTGCCCTATGGCGAGGGCATCACGTTCGGGCCGCTGCGTGACATCGTGCGCCAGGCATGCGGCGGTCACGACTCGCCGGAGGTGATCAAAGCCGTCCTCGCTGGCGAGGCGGATGCGGCGGGCATCGCCGAGCGGCTGAGCAGCGCTCTGGGCCCCGGCAACCAGGACAGGTCGGATGCCGCAGAGATTTTCTGGGCGGCCCGCCGGCTGCTTGAGACACTTGCGCAGCCCCGGCCGTTGCTGGTCGTCTTCGAGGACCTGCACTGGGCCGAGCCGACCTTCCTCGACCTGGTGGAAGCCCTCGCCGTCCAGCCGGGGCGATCACCGCTCGTCCTGGTCTGCAACGCCCGCCCGGAACTGCGGGAGCAGCGGCCCGCGTGGGTGGCCGGGGCAGCACGGGCAGTTTCCATCGACCTCACGCCGCTCGCCGAAGGCCCGGCCGCCGCGCTGCTGGACGCACTCGCAGGGGATCAGCCCATCCTGGCGTCCACTCGAGCACGGCTTCTGGAGACCGCCGCCGGCAATCCGCTCTACCTTGAGCAATTGGCGGTCTCGCTCAGCGAGCAGGCCGGGACCGAGATCCAGCCGGTGCTGCCGCCTACGATCGAGGCTCTGCTGGCGGCGCGCCTGCAGCGCCTTGGACCGGGTCCAGGCAGTGTCCTTGCCCGCGGGGCCATCATCGGCAAGGACTTCGGCGTCCGGGCAGTGCGAGAACTTCTCCCGCCGCAGGCGCGCGGACCGCTCAGCCGCAACCTCCAGATTCTGGTCGCGAAGGGGCTCGTGCAGCCCGGGCCGCCCGACAGAGGCCCCGAACTGCAATACAGCTTCCGTCACGTCCTCATCCAGCAGGCGGCTTACCGGGCGATCCCCAAGTTGCTCCGCGCCGAGCTGCACCACCGGTTTGCCGACTGGCTCGAGTATGTTGTCTGGGAACCGGCCACCCAGCGAGCGGAGATCCTCGGTTATCACCTCGAACAGGCTGTCCGCTATGGCGAGGAACTGCGGCCTGCCGAGACTCGGTCGAGTCAGCTGCCGCGCCGGGCGGCCGGACACCTCGAGTCGGCCGGTCGTGCTGCGCATGACCGAGGCGACGCAGTCGCCGCAGTGAATCTGCTGGCCCGCGCGGCCACGCTGCTGTCCCCCGAGGACCCAGCTCTCGCGCGGCTTTACACAAGTCTCGGCACAGCCTTGACGGAGACCGGGCAGCTGGAGAAAGCACAAGCCAGGCTCGACCATGCTCAGCGCATCGCCGCCGCCAGCGGCGACGAGAGCCAGCGCGCCCACGCTCGGGTTCAGGCCCTCGTGCTGGGCCTCGAGGTGCACCCGAATCGGGCGGCATTGGAGATCACGCACGCGCTTCCCGAATTGCGCCGCGAGTTTAGCCGAAGCCGGGACGAGCTGGGGCTCTGCCGGACACTGCAGCTCGAGGCTGCCATGCACTGGAACCACGCGAGGTCCGCCGCCGCCGAAGACGCCTGGCAGCGCGCTGCCGGATACGCACGTCAGGTGAACGACCGCAGGCAGCTGACCGAGATACTGGGGTGGCTCGCCTCAGCTGCGCTCTGGGGTCCGACACCGGCACCGGAAGGGATACGGCGCTGCGACGGCTATCTCGGTGAGGTCGGGAACCACCCCAGCGGGCAGGCCGTGATCCTCCTCCACCTGGCGGGCCTGCATGCGATGCAGGATCACGTCGCGACGGCAGACGCAACACTGAACCGTGCGAAAATCCTCCTGGACACCCTCGGCCCGACGATGACCGCGGCGATCACCCAGCCCGCCGCCTTCATCGCGATGCTCGCCGGCGATCCCGCGACCGCCGAGACGCACCTTCGCCGCGAATACGAATCCCTCGACCGGATGGGCGAGCGGGGTGTCCTGGCCACCACGGCAGCGCTCCTGGCGAGAGCCATCGCGGCGCAGGGTCACGGGCGCTACGACGAAGCCACTCGCCTGATCGCGATAAGCCGGGAAGCCGGTGCCGGCGAGGACTTGTCCGCCCAGATCATCGGCCAGGCAGTGGCGGCCAGGATCCTCGCCGACCGAGGCCACCACGCCGAGGCAGAGGAACTCGCACGCTCCGCGGCGTCGCTTGCCGCGCAGACGGACCTGCTGAGCCAGCGGGCCGACACGTTGCTCGATCTCGCTCACGTCCTCGCCGTGACAGGCCGCGTCCCCGAAGCACACGCCGCGGCCGCCCAGGCTCTTCATCTCTACCAGCGCAAAGGCAACGTCCCGGGAGCCCGGGGGTTGCTTCGAAAATCTGCCCTATACATACACGTCTGAGAGGATGTATCAATCCATGCCGCTTTCCAGGGTGCCCGAGATCGAACTGCGCGACGACGGCAGGATCAGCCTCACCGTGGAGATCTTCGGATTCGATGCAGGCGAGCCTGTCGAAATATTCGGCAGCGCGACCCAGGCCAATGGGGCCATCGCTACCTTCTACGACGTCCAGGACCTTCCCCCCGCCAGTCCGGACGGCGGCTCGTTCCTGACGGTGACCGCTGTCCCGTCGACGAGCTTCGCGGCAGAGGAGGTGATCACGGTCGTCAGCCGGACCGCGAAGATCTGGGGCACCGTGCTGGCCGCAGACCCGGGCGATCACCGCCCCGGGATCAAGGCGGTGTGGGAAGCTGAGCCGCAGACCTAGCCGCATCCCTGACTGCGCACTGCCCGGGTGCTTCGGCATGAACGCTGGCTACTACGACGCGATTTTGCCTGTACGCGAGTTCCGTGATGATGAGGCGGGCATTATCGCGGATCTTCGGCTTCCCTACCGGACTCTTGCGTCAGTCTTTGTGCCGTCGGGCCGGATAGTTGTGGCTTTCGTTTCTGATAGTGCCCTGCTGACCCGTATGTTCGCTGCCAACTGGGCTCGCGCGGGGACGGATCAGGAGCCGGACGCCACGCTCTACGCACTGACTCACTCCGCGCGCGGCTACGGGCTTGACGACGCCTTGGACGAGGCACGATGGTGGTCGGCGGCAGGAAAGCTGATGGTGGTGTTCGGGTTCGGGTCATACCGGCTCGCTAAGGTGTGCATCCGCGGCATCTGTTCAGCGGTCAGCGGGGACGACATATTGTTCTTGCACGGATGCGCATTGACCCTAGGTAAGGGAAATTATAGGCGAGGCGTGGTTATCACCGGAAGCTCCGGGGCAGGGAAGACGACGCTAGTAGCGGGGCTCTTGAAGCATGCTGGGCTCCCGGTGACGGTAATGAACGATGATTGGGGCGCCGTGTCGCTGAGCTCAGGTAAATCGGTCAGCACAGGAGAGAGGATGCTGCATATGAAGTCCAGCAGCGTACTGGCCTTTCGCCCCGATTTTTTCAGCAGCGCGCCGCGAGATCTGTATTCGTATGACCTTTCAGAGCCGGACCGCACCGCCCGGATTCTGGTATCCCCAGAAGGAGTATACGGGACGAGCTGGGACCCCACGACTGCCGTCACGGAGCATCTGGCGGCGATCGTTCGGAAGCCGCCGGGCTGGACACCGCCGCGTCAGAAGCGCGAGACCGACAGGGTGCTCATGAGCGGCGGTGACTCGGCAAGCTCTCCGCACCACGAGGCATTCTTCAACGGGTCCCTGATTCTAACCACAGCAGGTGATGAACAGCGCGAGGAACAGCGTTATCATCGGCTTCTGAATCGAACCGCTGTGTCTTGGATAAATAATGACAGTACGCCTGAGGGGCTGGTTGAGAGGTTCATTTCTGCGGTCATGAAATGAAAGTCTCTCTCCGGGCAGGCGGAATGCCCGCCCGCGTGGAGGTGCGTCACCGCGAAGCGCGAGCTGCGGCTCCGCGCCCGTTCCCGGCCCGCAGTCCGAGCAGAAACTGGCTTGCGCCGGCCGGCCGGCGCCGTGTCCGCCCCGGCCTGGGCTGATGCCCCGGGCCCGGGTCCAGTTCCCAGACCTGAGCAATGAGATCGATGCCTAGGCTTTGGCGATCGGATGCCTGCCGAGCCTACCTTTGGGCAACTAGGCGGACAACACTAGAGGGTGCACGCGCAGTCTCCGGACGGACTCGCCCTGAGAGGGCTTGCGGCCGGCCACGGCTCTGCCCGGAACTGCAGACGCCAGAGGTACCCGAGGCCGAGGGCCGGGAGGTGGAAGATGGCTGGACAGCGGGTCCTGGGCATCGTTCTCGCGGGCGGGGCGGGCAAGCGCCTCGCGCCGCTGACCGCGGACCGGGCTAAGCCGGCTGTTCCGGTCGGCGGCCTGTACCGGCTGGTGGATTTCGCGCTGTCCAATCTCGTCAACGCCGGGTGCCGGCGCATCTGCGTGCTGACCCAGTACAAGAGCCACAGCCTGGACCGGCACATCACCACTACCTGGCGG
>DATJZH010000265.1:0-11958 GCA_035499215.1 Streptosporangiaceae bacterium
TTTCATGACCCGTCCGCGTGCATGCGCATCCTGCGCGAGCTGGACGAGGAGCTGGCCAGCCGCGGCCTCGAGCGCCTCGGCGAAGCTGTCGGGCTGGCGCACGAGCCGCGCTCGGCCATCCGCCGCGGTTTCACCGGCAACCCGGGAATGAAATAACGCGGGAATGAAATGAGGATGATGACCATGCCAGCGCCTATCGCTGTGGCGCTCGATGCGCCCAACCTGGACACCGCTGCGCGCTGGGCTGCCCTGGTGACACCCCATGTCAGCACCGTGAAAATCGGGCTGGAACTGTACTTGCGGTACGGGCCGGAGGCTATCGCCTCGATTCGGGGCGCCAGCGGCGTCCAGGTATTCCTCGACCTGAAGCTGCACGACATACCCGCAACCGTGGCGGGCGCCGCCCGCGCGGTCGCGCGCCTGCGGCCCAGCATGCTGACCGTCCATGCCGCCGCCGGCCGGGCGGCCATCAGCGCCGCCGCGGAGGCGGCCCCGACCGCCAAGATCGTCGCGGTTACGGTGCTCACGTCGCTGGGCGAAGAGGATCTGGACAGTATCGGGCTGGCCGGCCCGGTCAGCGCCGCTGTCCGGCGGCTGGCGGCGCTGTCGGTGGCGGCTGGCGCGCGCGGCGTGGTCTGCTCGCCGCGGGAAGTCGCCGAGGTCCGGGGCGAGGTGGGTCCGGATATCACCCTGATCACGCCGGGCGTGCGCCCGGTCGGCGCCGAGGCCCACGACCAGGCCAGGATCGCCACGCCCGAGGAAGCGCTGCGGGCCGGTGCCGACCTGCTGGTCATCGGCCGCCCGATCACCGGCGCGGCTGACCCCGGCGCTGCCGCTGCCGCGGTTGCCGCGTCGCTGCGCCGCGCTGAGGCGGTACCCCGGTAGCGGCCGCGCCGAGGCTGGCGCAGCTGGCCGCAGTGCCCTCAGTTAGTGTGGCAGCGTGACAATCTGCCGGCGGGCCATGTCCTGACGGCTACGAGCATCCGTCCGCAGCGGGATTGCGATCAGGCGGCTCCGGCCTGCGCAGCCTGGAGTTACCGTGAACTGGCTACGCTGAGTAGGCGTAAATGTTCGCTAGGTAATAGTGGATAATTTATGCTGCATCAAACGCCGGTTCGCATTGCCGTTGCGAGCCGAACTCGCTAGTTTCCCCTCGCGGAGCGACTTTTTCGATACGAAACCCGAGGTGACTTCGCGTGGCTCTTCCCCCACTCACCCCCGATCAGCGGGCTGCGGCGCTTGAGAAGGCGGCCAAGGCGCGCAAAGACCGTGCGGAGGTCAAGAACCGGCTGAAGCACGGTTCGACGACCCTGCCCCAGGTCCTCAAGGAGGGCCAGACCGACGACGTCGTCGGAAAGATGAAGGTCTCGGCCCTCCTGGAGTCCATGCCAGGCGTCGGCAAGGTACGGGCCAAGCAGATTATGGAGCGCCTGGGCATTGCGGAGTCGCGGCGCGTGCGCGGTCTCGGTGCCAACCAGCGGACCGCTCTGGAGAACGAATTCGCCAGCGAAATCTGACTGACGCGACAGATACCAGGGGCGGGGGCGGGGAATCGGTGTCCGTGGCAGATCCCCCAGCTCATCGCAGACAGGCCGACGGAGCCCCTGTCCCTGCGCGCCTGACGGTGCTTTCGGGCCCGTCAGGTGTGGGCAAGAGCACGGTCGTCGCGAGTTTGCGCCGTGCGTGTCCGCAGATCTGGCAGTCGGTCTCGGTGACCACCCGGGCGCCGCGGCCGGGGGAAGCCGACGGCCGCGAATACCATTTCGTCAGCGAACCCGATTTCGACAATATGATTTACTCCGGCGAGTTGCTGGAGTGGGCGCGGTTCGCCGGGAATAAATACGGGACCCCCCGCTCGCCGGTGGCGGGCAAGCTCAGCGCGGGGGTGCCAGCGCTGCTCGAGATCGATGTCCAGGGCGCCCGCCAGATCCGCCGTGCGGTACCCGGCGCGCTCCTGATTTTCCTGGCCCCGCCATCGTGGCAGGAGCTAGTGCGGCGGCTGACCGGCCGGGAGACCGAGCCGCCCGCGATGATCGCCCGGCGGCTGGCGGCGGCCAGGGCGGAGCTGGCGGCGGGCAGCGAGTTCGATATTACGCTTGTCAATACGTCCGTCGAGGATGTATGCCGCCAGCTGGTAGCCTTGATGGCGGCCGAGCCGGCCAACTGACATGCGCGCTCTACCCGGAAGGCACAAGGTGGCAGGTACTTCGGCCGTAGCAGGCATCATCAACCCGCCGATCGACGATCTGCTCAAGGTTGTCGACAGCAAGTACGGCCTCGTGATCATGGCGTCGAAGCGGGCTCGTCAGATCAACGCCTACTACGCCCAGCTTGGCGAGGGCCTGCTCGAGTACGTCGGCCCGCTCGTCGAGACGCGCATCCAGGAGAAGCCGCTGTCCATCGCGCTGCGCGAGATCAGCGAGCGGCTGATCACCGCGGACGCAACGGAGACGACGGAGCCCCCGTCGGCCTGAGCCGGCTGACAGTCGCCGGGCGCAGTGATGCGCATCATTCTCGGGGTGGGCGCGGGCATAGCTGCCTACAAGGCATGCGAGCTGCTCCGGCTGCTGACCGAGTCCGGCCATGACATCCGGGTCGTCCCGACACCGGATTCGCTGCGCTTTGTCGGCGAGGCCACCTGGGCCGCGCTGTCCGGCCAGCCCGCTGGTCCGAGCGCGTGGGATGAGGTGCATGAGGTCCGGCATGTGCGGCTTGGCCAGCAGGCCGACCTGATCATCGTCGCGCCGGCCACAGCGAACCTGCTGGCGCGGGCCGCCGCGGGGATGTCAGCCGATCTGCTGACCGCCATCCTGCTGACTGCCCGGTGCCCGGTCATTTTCGCCCCGGCCATGCACACCGAGATGTGGGAGCACCCGGCGACCCAGGCAAATGTGGCTATCCTGCGTGGCCGCGGCGCACTCGTGCTTGAGCCCGCCGTGGGGCGCCTGACTGGTGCGGACAGCGGTTCAGGGCGCCTGAGCGAGCCCGCCGAACTCTTCGCCGTCGCGCTGCGGGTGCTGGCGCGGGGGACCGCGGGACTGGCGGCTGACCTGGCCGGACGGCGCGTGGTCGTCTCCGCGGGCGGTACCCGAGAGGAACTTGATCCGGTCCGCTTTCTCGGCAACTGGTCATCGGGCCGGCAAGGCTACGCGCTAGCGAGGGCGGCGGCCGCCCGGGGTGCCGAGGTGACCCTGGTGGCGGCCAACACCGAGCTCGACGATCCGGCAGGCGCCCGGGTGGTCCGGGTGACGTCCGCCCTGCAACTGCGCGAGGCGGTGCTCGCCGCGGCTGCAGGCGCCGATGCCGCGGTGATGGCCGCGGCGGTTGCCGACTACCGGCCCGCGGTCAGAAGTGACGGGAAGATCAAGAAGACGGCCACGGCACCCGAGCCCATCCGCCTGGTCGAGAACCCTGACATCCTGCGGGAGCTGGTGACGACGAGACCGCGGCCCGGGCAGGTTATCGTGGGATTCGGCGCGGAGACTGCTGACGTGCTGGCGGCTGGCCAGGCCAAGCTCGCCGCCAAGGGCTGCGACCTGCTGGTAGTGAACCAGGTAGGCAACGGCAAGGCCTTCGGCACCAGCGACAACGAGGCTGTCGTGCTGGCGGCCGACGGGTCGCAGACGAGGGTTCCGCGCGGCCCCAAGGAAGCGCTTGCCGATGTGGTCTGGGATCTCGTCGCCGCCTTGCTCAAGTAGGTCTCGTCGTCGCTTTGCTCATGTGGGTCGCTGTCAGCGCCGGGGAGCCAGTACGGTAGGTCACGCGCCGGCGGCCGCGCCGGCCGGTCACAGCCAGGCCGGAAGCAGTGCGGCCGGAAGCAGTGCGGCCGGAAACAGTGCGGCCGGACGGTCGGAAACAGTGCGGCCGGAAACAGTGCGGCCGGATAGATCTTGCCGCTAGGAAAAGGGGGCTGTCAGGGTGGCTCGTCGTCTGTTTACCTCGGAATCGGTCACCGAAGGCCATCCCGACAAGATGGCCGATCAGATCAGCGACTCCATCCTCGACGGGATGCTGAAGGGCGACGCGCGCAGCAGGGTGGCGGTGGAGACACTGATCACGACTGGCCAGGTACACGTCGCCGGCGAAGTGACCACGGACACCTACGTCGACATACCCGGGCTGATCAGGGAGAAGATCCTGGAGATCGGCTATGACTCGTCGGCCAAGGGCTTCGACGGATCATCGTGCGGAGTGTCGGTGTCGATCGGCTCGCAGTCGCCCGATATCGCCCAGGGGGTGCACGAGGCTTTCGAGCACCGGGAGGGCGAGGGCGCCGACGAGCTGGACCGCCAGGGCGCGGGGGACCAGGGGCTGATGTTCGGCTATGCCTGCCGTGACACTCCCGAGCTCATGCCGCTGCCGATCACCCTGGCGCACCGGCTTGCCCGCAGGCTCTCCCGGGTGCGCCGCGACGGTACGATCCCCTACATTCGCCCCGACGGCAAGACGCAGGTCACCATCGAGTACGCGGGCGCGGAGGCGGTGCGCCTGGACACGATCGTGGTCTCCACCCAGCATGCGCCCGCGATCGATCTGAAGCAGCTGCTCGAGCCGGATATCCGCGAGCATGTCATCGAGCCAGTGCTGGCCGGCCTGGAAATCGACACCGCCAATCACCGGCTGCTGGTCAATCCCACCGGCAGATTCGAGATCGGCGGCCCGATGGGCGACGCGGGCCTGACCGGCCGCAAGATCATCATTGACACGTACGGCGGAATGGCACGCCATGGCGGCGGTGCGTTCTCTGGCAAGGATCCCTCCAAGGTCGACCGCAGCGCCGCCTACGCGATGCGCTGGGTGGCCAAGAACGTCGTCGCAGCCGGGCTGGCGGACCGCTGCGAGACCCAGGTCGCCTACGCGATCGGCAAGGCCAAGCCGGTCGGCCTGTTCGTGGAATGCTTCGGCACCGAGCAGGTGCCGGTTGAGCGCATCCAGGACGCGGTGCTGAAGGTCTTCGACCTGCGCCCTGCGGCGATCATCAGGGATCTGGACCTGCTGCGGCCGATCTATTCACAGACCGCCGCGTTCGGCCACTTCGGTCGCGAGGAGCCGGATTTCTCCTGGGAGCTGACCGGCCGCGCGGAGGCACTCAGGAGCGCCGCCGGCATCTGACCGGCCGCGCGGGGGAACTCAGGAGCGCGGCCGGCATCTGCCCGCAGGCGGGCGCGCAGATCCCGGCCGTGCCCCTGACGCCCGAGCGCAGGCACCGCGGCCGGTGTTGGCTGGCTTCGCCGCCGCGCTGGCTGAGCTGATCGGCCCGCGCAGCCCGTTCTGCTCGGCGCGATGTCTTACGGCACCGCGCCCACGGCAGCGGCGCGCCCCTTGGGCACATCGCCGCCGGACATCCGGCGACCGTCAGCCCTGTCTGGTAGGACAGGACCGTGGCAGTTCCGGTGGGTCGGGCACGCGGGCGGCAGCCGGAGCAGAAACCTCGCGGGCGGCGTCACGCGCCTGTGCCCGCCGCCAGTCTGCCGGTGGCGCGGGTGGCGGTGGATGTCTCGCTGCCGCACCTCGACCGGCCGTTCGACTACCTGGTCTCCGAGCCGCTCGCCGAGTCGGCGGCCGCTGGCTGCCGGGTCCGGGTGCGGTTCGCCGGACGCCTCGTTGACGGCTATGTGCTGGCGCGGGCGGCGGCCAGCGCGCACGAGGGCGGCCTCGCTTACCTGCAGCGTGTCGTCTCGCCCGAGCCCGTGCTGACCGCGGAGATCGCCGGGCTGGCGCGTGCCGTGGCCGACAGGTATGCGGGCACCATGGCGGATGTGCTCCGGCTCGCGATTCCGCCGCGCCATGCGCGCGCCGAGTCCGGTCCGCGTGCGACAGGGCCGCCCCCGGCCGGCGTGCCGGACGCGGGCCCATGGCACCGGTACTGCGCGGGCGCGTCGTTTCTGGCAGCGCTGGCCGCCGGCCGGGCGCCGCGCGCGGTCTGGACCGCGCTGCCCGGCTCCGGCTGGCCGGCGGAGATCGCCCTGGCAGCCGCGGCAACGGCCGCGGCTGGACGCGGCACCGTCATCGTGGTGCCCGACGCCAGGGACCTGCAGCTCGTCAGCGCCGCGCTCGCCGCCGCTCTCGGTCCCGGCGCGCATGTGAGCCTGTCAGCCGATCTCGGGCCGGCCGAGCGGTACCGGCGGTGGCTGGCGGCGGCCCGCGGCCAGGTGCGGGTGGTCTGCGGGACCCGGTCGGCGATGTTCGCGCCGGTCGCTGACCTTGGCCTGACAGTGCTCTGGGACGACGGCGACGATCTGCATGCGGAGCCGCGCGCGCCTTATCCGCATGCCAGAGAGGTGCTCGCGCTCCGGGCGCACCGCAGCGGTGCCGCAGCGCTGATCGGCGGCTTCGCCCTGACCGCCGAGGCTGCCCAGCTGATTTCCGGCGGCTGGGCCCGTCGGCTGGCGGCCGGGCGCGACGCAGTCCGCCGCTGCGCCCCGCTGATCAGCGCTGCCGGAGCCGATGCGGAACTGGCCCGCGACGAGGCTGCCCGGTCAGCACGGCTGCCCAGCATCGCGCTCCGCGCCGCTCGCGCCGCGCTAACGTCCGGGCCCGTACTGTTCCAGGTGCCCAGGCGGGGCTACCTGGCGGCGGTCTCCTGCGAGCGGTGTCACGCCCGTGCCTGCTGCGGCCGCTGCGGAGGGCCGGTAGCGCTGCCGGCCGCCGGCGCATCCCCCCAGTGCGGCTGGTGCGGGACGCCAGCCAGCAGGAAATGCTCGCAGTGCGGTCACGGCGGGATGCGTGCGCTGATCACCGGGGCGGGCCGGACGGCCGAGGAGCTGGGCAGAGCATTCCCGGCCGTGCCGGTGCGGACCTCGGGCCGTGCCGAGATCCTCGCGCAGGTGCCCTGCGTTCCGGCCGTGGTCGTGGCGACGCCCGGAGCGGAACCTCGTGCCGTGGGCGGCTACGCGGCTGCGGTACTGCTCGACAGCTGGGCCCTGCTCGGCCGGGCAAGCCTGCGCGCCGGCGAGGAGACGCTGCGCCGCTGGATGAACGCGGCGGCACTTGTGCGGCCGGGCCCGGACGGCGGGACGGTGATCGTGGTAGCCGACGCCGGGCTGCGTGTCGTGCAGGCACTGATCCGCTGGGATCCGGCGACCTTCGCCGAGCGCGAGCTGGGTGAGCGCCGGGAACTCGGGTTTCCCCCGGCCGTTCGGATGGCATCGGTGACCGGGCCCGCCGAAGCGGTTCATGACCTGGCGCGCGAGGCCGGACTGCCGCCGGAAGCCGAGCTGCTCGGGCCAGTCCCCGCGGCCGGCACCAGGGGCGCCAGTCCCGATCCGGACATCGTGCGCTTCCTGATCAGGGTGCCCAGGCCGGCTGGCAGCGCTCTGGCGGCGGCGTTGCAGGCGGGGCAGCGGGTGCGCAGCGGCCGCAAGGACCCGCTCCCGCTCCGCCTGCAGCTTGACCCGGCCGAGCTGATCTGACTACTCGGCGCTCAGGCCATAGGGTGCTGGAGTGGCTAGCTCACGACGAAAGCCGGGCGCGCGGCCGGCCAGTGGTCAGATGCCGGCCAGTGGCTCCCTAACCGGACCGCCAGGCGCCGGTGCCTCACCCGGCAGCACCGGGCCGCCAGCCAGCACCGGGCCGCCAGCCAGCACCATGCCAGCGACGAGCACGCGAGTCAGCCAGACCGCGGCCGCCGGACCAGCGGCCGGCCGGGCTGGCCAACCGGACAGAGCGCAAGCTCGCGGCGGTGCGGACGGCGATGGTCGGCTGCGCATGCCACCGGTCCGGCTGGCGCCCAGGGATGAGCTTGCCGCCGCGGCACGGGTGGCCCCGTTGCTGCGCGCGGCACGCGACCTGACCCGCTGGGCCGCGGGCGGGCGCAATCTCTCCTCGCCCGGAGAGCTTTCGGCTGCTGAGGCCGCCGCAGCCGCCGAGGCGCTTGAACTGGCCCAGCGCGAGGTCGAGGCAGCCCTCGCAGTGGCAGTGGCCACCGGCATGCTGGCGGCGCCGGGCAGTGGCCGGGGGCCGGCCGCCGACCCCGCCGAGATGCTGGCCGCTGGCGACGCCGAGGAAGTCCTCGCGACGTGGGACAGTGCGCTGGCGGCCATCCTGACGGCCGAGGATCTGGACGGGCTGGCAACTGCCCTGTATACCGTGGGCGGCCCGGTCCGGATGGACGGCCTTTTCGATGCATACGCTGCGGCGGCTGGCACAGCGCGGCGCGGGGATGCGGCGGCGCATGTCCGCGCTGGCCATGGCCGGGAGCCCGACGAAGCCGCGGCAGTATCGCATGCGCTGGAGACGCTCGCCGACCTGGCAGTCGTCGAGCTGGGCACGGATGAGTCTGCAGGGGGCCTGACGGTGGCGCTGTCGCCGCTGGGAGTCTGGGGAGTACACCGCAGGCTCCGCGCCCAGGGATGGCATGTGCCGGTGCTTGGCGGCACGGACCCGGGCGGCGCGGCCGGGCTGCTGGTGGCCCTGGCAAGCTGCGACGCCGAGGACGGCGAGGCGGAGATCGGGGCCTGGCTCGAGCAGCGGGAGCCGGCCCGGGCCGCGGCCGAGCTGATCGATGCGGCTGCCAGCGGGTCACCAGGGCTGCGCGGGGCGGCCTTCGCCGTCCTGGACCGGATCGGCGCTGTCGCGGCTCAGGCTGTCCGGGCTGCGCTGGCCGAGCCGGTGCTGCGGGCGCATGCCGCGGTCTGGCTGCATGAGCACGGCGAGGAGGCCGAGCTGGGGCCCGAGGACCGCACCTGGCTGCTGGTCGATCTGGGGGCCGGCCTGCTGGAGGAGGCCGATCCGCGCGACGTGGTGGCGGAGCTCCTGCCCGACCTGCCAGCGGATGCCCAGGCGGAGATCGTCGCCCGGCTGTGGCAGGTAAGCCATCCCGGCGTCACGGATCTGCTGACGGCGCTCAGCGATCATCATCCTGATCCGGCGGTGGCCAGGGCCGCGCGCAAGGCCGCATTCAAGGCCCGCTCGCCCGCCGGCAATGGCCCGATTTCCTAGACTGCCCATTTCATAGACTGAAGCTGCCTCGCATGCCGTCGTCGACCGGAGGATTAGGTGAGCGTCAAGCCGATACGCCTGTTCGGTGATCCCGTGCTGCGCACCCCGGCGGAGCCGGTCACCGACTTCGATGCCGAGCTGCGCAGGCTCGTCAGGGACCTGACCGACACGATGGTGGAGGCGCCGGGACTCGGCCTGGCCGCGCCGCAGATCGGCGTCGGCCTGCGAGTGTTCACCTACTGCATTGATGACGTGCTCGGCCACCTGATCAACCCGTCGCTGCGGCTGTCGGAGGCCGAGGAGACCGACGACGAAGGGTGCCTGTCGTTTCCGGGCCTCAGTTATCCGACCAGACGTTCGCACGGGGTCGTGGCGGCGGGCTTCGACATGCACGGCGAGCCGGTCACCCTGGCCGGGACCGGGCAGCTGGCGCGCTGCATTCAGCACGAGACCGACCACCTCGACGGCGTGCTGTTCATCGACAGGCTCGATGCTGCCCAGCGGAAGCTGGCCATGAAGGAGATCCGTGCAGCTGAGTGGTGGGGAGAGCCGGTGCCGGCCGTCAAGCTTTCCCCGCACCCGACCCGGGGCAAGGCCTTCTAGAGAATGCGCGTGGTCTTCGCGGGCACGCCGCAGGCGGCCGTGCCCTCGCTGGACGCGCTGCTGCATTCGCGTCACGAGGTCGTGGCCGTCGTGACCAGGCCAGATGCGCCTGCCGGCCGGGGCCTGCGGGTGAGCCAGAGCCCGGTAGCCCTGCGGGCCGAGCAGGCTGGCGTCGAGGTACTCAAGCCGAGGCGGCCGCGCGAGCCTGATTTCCTCGCGCGCCTGACGGAAATCGGTCCTGACTGCTGCCCGGTCACCGCCTACGGCGCGCTGATCCCGCGGGACGCGCTGGATATTCCGCCGCACGGCTGGATTAACCTGCATTTCTCGGTTTTGCCTGCGTGGCGCGGCGCCGCCCCCGTGCAGCACGCCATCCTGCACGGTGATGAGATTACCGGCGCGACCACTTTCGGCATCGTTGCCGAGATCGACGCGGGCCCCGTCTTCGGCGTGCTGACCGAGCCGATCAGGCCGTCTGACACGGCGGGCGATCTGCTCCGGCGGCTGAGCATCTCCGGGGCAGGTCTGCTGGCTGCCACTCTCGACGGGATTGAAGCTGGCACCCTGGAGGCGCGCCCGCAGCCCGCCGAGGGCGTCAGCCTCGCGCCCAAGATCACCGCGGCCGATGCGAAAGTGAACTGGAGCCGCGCCGCGCTCGCGATCGACCGGCTGATCCGGGCCTGCACCCCGGCGCCCGGTGCCTGGACCGTGCTGAACGGTGCCCGGCTCAAGCTCGGGCCGCTGGCCGGCGTGCCCGCCGCCGGTCCGGTCACTGGCCTGGCTCCCGGCGCGGTCTGCGTACTGCGCGACCGGGTGCTCGCCGGCACTGGCTCGGTGCCGGTGGAGCTCGGTGAAGTTCAGCCGGACGGCAAGCGCCGCATGCCTGCGGCCGACTGGGCTCGAGGGCTGCGGCTGGGCGGCGGCGAGACGGTGCTCGGCTGAGATGGGCGCGCCGGCGAGGAGATCAGGAGGCGCGCAGGCACACGGCCGCCGCTGGGCAGCACCCGCCGGGGCGGGCGTGCGAGCAGCACCCGCCGGGGCGGGCGTGCGAGCAGCGCAGGGGCCCGGTGGCCGGCCCCGAGGCCGCCGGGCGCAGCCGCCAGGCAGCAGCCAGCGGGCCGACCCCGCGCGCCGCGCCGCGTGCGATGTACTGTGCGCGGTGGCCGAGCGCGGCACATATGCGAACCTGATGCTCCCGGCACTGCTGGCCGAGCGCGGGATCACCGGCCGGGATGCGGCCCTGGCCACCGAGCTGGCCTACGGCACCCTGCGCGGACAGGGCACCTATGACGCCATCCTCACGGCGTGTCTCGACCGCGACCTCGCAGCGATCGATATTCCGGTGCGCGAGGTGCTCCGGCTGGGCGCCCATCAGCTGCTCGCCACCAGGATTCAGCCGCACGCCGCAGTCGCCACGTCGGTCGACCTGGCCAGGTATGCGGCGGGCCACCGGCCTGCGGGCTTCGTCAACGCGGTGCTGCGCCGGGTCGCCAGCGCCGACCTTGAGGCGTGGCTCGGGATCGTCGCGCCGGGCCGCGCCGAAGACCTCAGCGGGCACCTCGCCATCCGCTACAGCCACCCGAGGTGGATAGTGACGGCGCTGCAGCAGGCACTCGGCGAAACGGCGGCCGGGGCGATGACCGAGACCGAGGCGGCCCTGGCTGCCGACGGCGTCCCGCCTGCCGCGACGCTGTGTGCCGTTCCCGGCCTGGCTGACCAGGCTGAGCTCATCGCCGCCGGTGCCGGGCCCGCCCGGTGGTCGCCTTACGGCGTCTACCTGAAGGCTGGGGATCCCGCGGACATCGCCGCGGTGGCGCACCGCCGCGCCTGGGTGCAGGACGAGGCCAGCCAGCTCGCGGCACTGGCCCTGGCGAGGGTGCAGGTCAGCGGCGGCGATGCCCGCTGGCTCGACATGTGCGCGGGTCCGGGCGGCAAGGCGCGCCTGCTCGCCGGGCTGGCCGCTGCCCGCGCTGCCCGGGTACTGGCCGCAGACCTGCGCTTTCACCGGGCGCTGCTGGCCAGGAACGCCCTATCCGCGGGCCCGGGCGGTGGCGCAGGCGGCGGCGCCGGCAGCGGCGGCGCCGGCAGCGGCGGCGCTGGCCGCGTCAGCGTCGCGGTGGCGGACGGGACCGTCCCAGCCTGGCGGTCGGCCGCCTTTGACCGAGTCCTGGCCGACGTGCCATGCTCTGGCCTCGGCGCGCTCCGTCGCCGGCCGGATGCCCGGTGGCGTCGCTCGCCAGCGGACGTGGCTCAGCTTGCCGGACTGCAGCGGAGGCTGCTCGCCCGGGCCGTGGACTCGGCCCGGGCTGGCGGCGTGGTCGCGTACGTGACCTGCTCGCCGCATCTGGCCGAGACCCGCGATGTCGTCGCCGCCGTGCTCGCCGGGCGCGGCGACGCGGAACTGCTCGATGCGCC
>DATJZH010000266.1:0-17554 GCA_035499215.1 Streptosporangiaceae bacterium
CGGCCGGCGTTGTGCAACGCCGCGTGTGCGCGCAGCGCGCGGCGCACTATGACCCCGAGGCCGGCCAGGGCGAGCAGTGCGACCGCGGCGCCGGCAGCGCCGCCCGCCGAGCCGAGGTCACCGTCGATGAGCGCGAGCACGGTCGACGCGACCAGCAGATACCCCACGATGAACGGCAGTTCGCTGGCGAGCAGCGCGGGGATGGCGGAGAACGAGCCGAGCCTGCGCCACCGGGTGAGCGCGCACACTACGCCCCGGGAATAGAGCGCGACCGGGAAACCAGTGTCCGGTCGGCATCAGGAACTGCCCGCGATGCGGCGCCACACCCGCGCCGGCTGCTGGCCGAGCGTGATCAGCTCGGCGCCGAGCACCCTGACCCGCTCGCCAGTCCTGGGTGACCTATGGGTTCCGATCACCTGGTGCCCGTGCTGGATGAGCTGCGGAACGAGCCGGGTGCCGATAGCACCGCCCGCTCCCGCGACGAAGGCGGAACGTCCGCCAAGGCACAGTTTTCGACAGCACGGTGCTACCGACAACTGTTTAGGACTCGTCCTCGGCTACGCCGGACTCCGTCCTGAAGCTCACTGTTGCCAACTCGGCTGACATGGCACCTTCTCACTGATGCCACCTGGGTCGCGACGTCCGCTACTACAGCCCGACACCGTGACTAAGGTCCCACAGCTGTCTGACAATTCCGGGGAAGCGCTCCGGCGTGTCTCACGAAAATGTCGTATGCGACATTCGTACGACATTGACTGTGAGATTACGTCACGCGGCGTGAGACCCTACAGATGCCGATCATCACACGGGCGCCATGTCCACGAAGCGGCTGTAATGCCCCTGGAAGGCGACCGTGACGGTCGCGGTGGGACCGTTGCGGTGCTTGGCAACGATGAAGTCCGCCTCCCCGGCGCGCGGCGACTCGCGCTCGTAAGCATCCTCGCGGTGCAGCAGGATCACCACGTCCGAGTCCTGCTCGATGCTGTTATGGGCGAAGACGCCATCGGCAACAAAATTATGGGTTCCCTTGACCGTGGCATCAAAGACCGGGCGCCGCCCGAGCGGCTCGACGCTCTCGATCCGGTCCCAGTAAATGTCGCTGGCGGCGGTCGCCTGCAGGAGCGGGGACTCCTGGACCGGCAGGGCCGCGAGCAGTTGCCGGGCCGCCGCACCGCGGTGGCCGTGTACCCCCACCCTGCTGCAGAATGCCCGCAGGCTCGGGCCATCGGCGATGGTCACGTGGTAGGACGACTTGCAGCCTGCTTTCTCGACTTTCCGGATCCTGGCAAGGATCTCGAGCCGTGCCAGCAGCAGCGCCAGTCCGTCTGCCAGCTGGCGGCTGGCCGAGGCGAAGCAGGCCTGCGGGGGCGAGTCGCCGCCGGGAGCCCAGCTGGATCCGCCGGTGGCCCACAAATGCCGGAGGAACAGGGCTATCTCCCGGTCACTTGCGGAGTACAGAACGGCGGGAATGCGCTTCTCGCAGGACCTCAGATTCTCGATGCCCAGCTCGCGGAACCAGATAAGCAGGGGGTTGCAGCATCCGTCCGCTCGCTTGCCCGGTACCGGGAGGTAGCTGCGCCGCCAGGTCTTCCGCGCAACCCGGCGGGGCGTGATGCCGAATTCGGCGGCCGCAGCGCTCTCGACGAAGTCCAGGCTGGATTCGTCGTTCGAGGTGCAGTGAACGGGCTGGCTGCGCAGTACGCAGCCGTCCCCGATGAGGTGGGCCAGCAACCCTATCCGGCCTTCTGTCCAGCCCAGCCCGTCACTGCAGGGCACCGGGACTCGCCGGGGTATGGCAACCCGGTCGCCCGCGGCCAGGTTCTCAAGCGGCAGCCAGCCGGCAAAGGTGAGGAAGGGGTGGTTGCCGGATGCCTTGACCTCGCGTCCGGACGCAAGTCTCAGCCGGTAGACATCCTTGATCCCGGACGCGAACACGTGCGTGACCGGCGCGGCGACAACGCGGTGTCGATCATCGACAGACCAGACGGTCACGCCCTGGTGCCCGTTGTCGAGCAGTTCCCGCAAGGTGACCGGCGCTCCCGTGTCGGCCCGCAGCAGGGTCGTATCTGCAGTCAGACATCCGCTTTCACGCAGATCCGCGAGCAGCGGGCGCTTATCGGTTCGCTGCTCGGGACCTCGGTTGAGCTGGGCGACCGCGATGACGGGGACATCGAGCTCCTTGGCCAGCAGCTTCAGCGACCGGGACATATCTGAGACTTCCTGCTGCCGGTTCTCCACCCGCCTCGGTGAGCTCATCAGCTGCAGGTAGTCGATGACAACCAGTCTCAGGTCCTGTCGCTGTTTCAGGCGGCGGCATTTCGCCCGGATCTCCATCATCGACATGTTCGGCGAGTCATCGATGAACAGCGGGGCGTTCACGACCTCACTCATCCGCCGCGCCAGCCTCGTCCAGTCCTCCTCGCCCATCTGGCCCGTCCGCATGGAGTGCAGCGGAACCCGGGCCTCAGCTGACAGCAGCCGCATCGTGATCTCGTTGCGGCTCATCTCCAGGCTGAAGATCACCGCAGTGAGCCCGCTCTTGACCGATGCGGCCCGCGCAAGGTCCAGCGCGAGGGTGGAGTTATGCGTCGGGATCATGCCCCGGCCTGCCAGGTAGAGCTGGTCCGGGCTGTCCACCTGAACGCACCGAACGGGGCGCGAGGGCACCTGGCGCACGTCCACGATGAAGCGGCTGACCTGCTCGCGGTCCCATTCACGTCGCGCCCTGAGGGCCTTACGGGGAAGCCGGGCCAAGGGCAGCGCGGTCGGCACGACGACTTCCCATGAGTCCGCATCGGGCTGACCGGCGCGGATACGGCACTTTACCTGGTTCATCATCGCAGCGCAGCCCAGAGTGGCTACAAGCTGTGAAAATCCGTCAGCCAAGCTTTTTTCCGCATTGGCGAATCGGTAGGCCCCGTTTCCGTCGACATATCCGTTCGAGTCGACCAGGCCCTGCGCGAGCACGAGTCGCTGCGCGAACGAACTGCGCAGATAACTGTCGGGAATGTGCTTTCCTGCCGCGAGGCCGAGCGCGTCCCATTTCCGGCGGATACCCGCAATGTCAAGAAAGCCACCGTCGGCAGGACCCGTTACCCGGTAGCCAGCGGACCGAAATTCATCGGTCAGCCATTCCCGGTCGCGCGGATCGCAGCCAACCCGACTGCCTGCGCGAGTGTCTCCCGCACCGAGCAGGTAGCCGAGAACGTAAGGCTCGATGGGCAGGTCGGCAGCCGGCAGCACGAGCGGCCTGGCGGCTGGAATGGCGTGATTGCGCTGGCCCCGGACGCGCAGCGTCGCCGCTATCTCCTCAGTGGTGCGCGCAATGCCTCCTGCCGCGTGCTCGGAGGTGGCGTCGGCATGGCTGCCATCCGGCTGCACGGCGACGGCGGCGCGGCCGCGCCTGGCGCCGACCTGAGCCGGCGGCAGGCTGACCGGGCGCGGTTCCCGCGTCTGCGTTCTCGTGCCCCGGCCGCAGGATATTCGGGCCGACCGGGCCGAGTCCCGGGTCGGCCAGTCGTCTGGGCAGGACGGCGAACCTGGCCGCGGGTGGCAGCCGGACCCCTTGCGCGTGCGCAGATCCCAGGTCACCCACTGATGCCGACCATCGGCAACGATCACCTCACCGGTGGAGAACTCGACCTCATAACAGCGCCGGCCGTGCATGACGTGCGTTGCAGCGATCACGTTCACCGGCGCGCCGTCGGCTCCAAGGAGCCGGTCGCCAACCTGGACGGCGCCCATCGTCGTCCAGCCGGCGGGCGTCGGCAGCGGGGTGTCGAGGGCGAGGGCCTTGCCCAGGGCGGGTCGTGCGGCGATGACGATCATCTGGCCGGGATGCAGGCCGTTGGTGAGCGCGTCCAGATCGGCAAAACCAGTGGGTACGCCAGTCAGCGCTCCGCCGCGGCTGCCGATCGCCTCGATCTCGTCCAGCGCTCCGGGCATGATCTCCGACAGCGGCAGGTAGTCCTCGCCGACCCGCTTTTCGGTGACTCCGTAGACCTCGGCCTCGGCCCGGTCAACCAGGTCATCGGCATCAGCATCGCCGGAGTAGCCCAGCTGGACGATCCGGGTGCCGACCTCGACCAGGCGCCGCAGGATGGCCCGCTCCCTGACGATGCGGGCGTAATAGCCGGCATTCGCCGCGGTCGGCACCGAGGCGATCAGCGTGTGCAGGTAGGGCGCCCCGCCCATCCGGCCGATATCGCCGCGCTTGGTTAGCTCGGCCGCAACGGTGATCGCGTCGGCTGGCTCTCCCCTGGCGTACAGGTCGAGAATGACCTCGTGCACGATCTGGTGGGCCGGCCGGTAGTGATCCTCGGGCCGGATGACCTCCAGCACATCGGAAATGGCGTCCTTGGAGAGCAGCATCCCGCCGAGCACACACTGCTCGGCCGCGATGTCATTCGGCGGCGTCCGCTCGAACCCCTCGCCGCGAGGCGCTATCTCAGCGACGCTCACCCGGCCGCTCCTCCCCCTGGACCATTGCCCTTGCGCGGCTGCCCGCACGGGAATGCACGTCTGTTCTACCGGAACGCTCGGACAGTCCCCAGTCCCTCGCCGGAAGCGCCGATTCGCGCTGTGCACAGGGTTGTGGACAGTCTGTGCAGACACGCCGCCAACGCTGTGCGCAGTATGGGGACAGGACTGTGGATACGCCTCGGGATCAGCTCGGTCTAGGCTGCCTGCCAGCGGAAATGCGGTCCACCGGCTGTGTGCGCAAGAAATATCTCCGCTCCCTCGCGCATGCACAATGGCACAAAGTTATCCACATTAGGAACTTGACGTCCGACGTCAGAGGTGAAGTCCCAGGCCGCAGCCCCGGCGCACGGATCCGGGCAGCAGCGGGCAGCTCGTTTACACAAAATTCGAGCATGCGTTCGATGTGGTACTGGGCGGTGGCGGGCCGTCCGGCCAGACGGCACCGCCCGGCGCCGAGCCAGCGGGGCGCTGCTGGCAGCCGGCGAAGTCGCCAGGCACGAAAAAGCCCCGGGCTCGCCGGCCAGCGGCGCGCCCAGGGCAGGGATCATCTCGAGGGGCTCAGGCTCCGATGACCTCGACCTCGACAGTCGCCCGCACCTCCGGGTGCAGCCGCACCGAAACCTGGTGCGCGCCGATCGTCTTGATCGGGTTGGAGATCTCGATTTTCCTCTTGTCCAGTTCCGGGCCGCCGGCGCGCTTCACGGCGGCGGCGATGTCAGCCGGCGACACCGAGCCGAACAGCCTCCCGCCGGCGCCCGCGCGGGTCTGCAGCCGGACAGTCAGCGCCGCCAGCCTGTCGGCCGCGTCCCTGGCATCGTCCAGGCCGCGGATCTCGCGTGCCGATCGGGCCCGCTTGATCAGGTCGATCTGCTTTTCCGCGCCGCGAGTCCAGCGCATGGCCAGCTTGCCAGGGATCAGGTAGTTGCGGCCGTAGCCGCCGGCCACCTCGACCACGTCGCCGGGGGCACCCAGACCAGAAACCTCCTGGGTCAGGATGAGCTTCATCGGCGTACTGCTCACGGTGCGTTACCTCCCCCGCGCCTCAGCGTGCGGTGCTGGTGTAGGGCAGCAGCGCCATCTCGCGGGCGTTCTTGATCGCCGTGGCGACATCGCGCTGGTGCTGGGTGCAGTTCCCGGAAACCCGCCGTGCCCGGATCTTCCCGCGGTCGGAGATGAATTTCCGCAGTAGCCCCGTGTCCTTGTAGTCCACGTGGGTGATCTTCTCCTGGCAGAACAGGCAGACCTTCTTCTTCGGCTTGCGAATCGGTGGTTTGGCCATCGTGGTGCTCCTTGGCAGAGCCCCGCCGGCGGCGGGGATGGTCGGTTTGTCGTTGTCAGGCCGGGCTGGCCGCCCTGCCTCAGAATGGCGGCTCGTCGGTGAAGCCGCCGTCGGACGCGTCGGACGTCCACGGGTCGTCGGCGGAACGTCCGGCGGATCCCCCACCATACCCCCCGCCGCCGCCCGACCCGGACTGGCCGCCGCCGTAGCCGCCGCCCGAGCCGGACTGGCCGCCGCCGTAGCCGCCGCCGGCGCGGCTGGACTTGGTGACCTTGGCCGAGGCGTTCCGCAGCGAGGGGCCGACCTCATCGACCTCGATCTCGTAGACAGTCCGCTTCTCGCCGTCCTTCGTCTCATATGACCGCTGGCGCAGCCGGCCCTGCACGATGACGCGCATGCCGCGCTGCAGGCTCTCGGCCACGTTCTCGGCCGCCTGCCGCCACACGTTGCAGGAGAGGAAGAGGCTGTCGCCGTCCTTCCACTCGTTGGTTGTCCGGTCCATGAACCTCGGCGTGGAGGCCACGCGGAAGTTAGCCACCGCCTGGCCGGTCGGGGTATAGCGGAGCTGCGGATCGTCGACGAGATTGCCGGCGATTGTGATCTGGGTGTCGCCTGCTGCCATCGGCGGTTCTCCCGGTCGCTGTGTTCAGTGGTGGGCTCAGGCGGTCGTGACCGCGCTCAACGCAGGTCGGGCCGCAGGATCTTCGTCCGCAGGACCGCCTCGTTGAGGCTCAGCTGGCGGTCGAGCTCCTTGACGGTGTCCGGCTCGGCTGTCAGGTCGATGACGGTGTAAATGCCCTCGGACTTCTTGTCGATCTCGTAGGCGAGCCGTCGGCGGCCCCAGACGTCGACCTTGTCCACGGTTCCGCCCGCCGTCGAGACGACCTTCAGGAACTGATCGAGCGACGGCTGGACGGTGCGCTCCTCAAGCGAGGGATCGAGGATGATCATCATCTCGTAGCGGCGCATACGCTCACCTGCCTCCTCTGGACTCACGCGGTCACGGTCTCTCCGTGACAGGAGGAACTGCGCGCCGCCATCACGGCGGCCAACCGCAGCCGCGCCAGCTTACCAGCAAGCGCCGACGAATCCGGCCGCCGCCAAAACCCCATAGTGCACAACGGGAGCCCCCGCCGCATCAGCAGCAAGCCGCACCGGCACCCCGGTACATGCTTCCCTTCCGATGCCAGCGGGAAGAGACTGGAGGCAGGCGACAGCGCCAGCCAGCCGGACGCAACCGTTAGGAGGTGGCAGCAATGCCCGAGGCGGTCGGGTCACCTTCCCAGGCACAGCCGCGGCGCATCACGCTGAACAGTGACGGCAGGCGGCATCCCGTGCTGAACAGCCTGACAGTGTTCACGTTCGTCGGCGGCCTGATCGCGTTCGCGACCGGCCTGATCGTCGCTGACCGCGCCGTAGCCACGATCCTGGGCGCGGTCGCCTTCGTGGTCGGCCTGTATGCGCAGATGATCTCCGCAACCAGGGAGCAGCGGATCCTGATCATGACCGGGGTTGTCGGCGCGTTCGTCGGAATGGTCCTCGGCATCGCGCACGGCGGCTACTAACCCTGCCTGCCGCCCCCAGCGGCGACGCCGGCGCGCCGTCGGCGCCGCCCCGGCGTGCCCGTGGACGGCCCGGCCAGCCGCCGCAGCCCGTGGGCGGCCCGGCCAGCCGCGGCGTTCCCGCTAGGCTCGGGGAATGATTCGCATCGGTGCCCATCTGCACGACGGTGACCCGCTGACCGAGGCTCTCGCGATGAGCGCCGACGCGGTGCAGTTCTTTCTCGGCGACCCGCAGGGCTGGAAGGCTCCGACGTTTCCCGGCGAGCCGGCGGAGGTTCGCGCGGCGTTCGACGCCGCGGGAGTCGACGCCTACATTCATGCGCCCTACGTGATCAACGTTGCCTCGCCCAACAACCGGATCAGGATCCCCAGCCGCAAGCTCCTCGAGCAGCAGCTGACCGCCGCAGCGTCGATCGGCGCCAAGGGCCTGATTGTGCATGGCGGCCACGTCACGGCCAGGACAGACCCGCAGGAGGGTTATGACAGCTGGCGGAAGGCCATCGAGCGGATCGACCGGCCGCTGCCCATGCTGATCGAGAACACCGCGGGCGGCGAGGGCGCGATGGCACGCCGCCTCGACGCCATCGCCAGGCTCTGGGAGGTCGTCATGGAAGCCGCGGGCAGCGGCGGGGAAGTCGGGTTTGTCCTTGACACCTGCCACGCGCACGCTGCGGGCGAGGACCTGGCCGGCATCGCCGACCGGCTGAAGGCCGTCACCGGGCGGATCGACCTGGTGCACTGCAACAACTCGCGGGACGAGTTCGGCTCGGGCCGCGACCGGCACGCGGGCCTTGAGTCCGGTCAGATCGACCCGGACCTCATCGTCGACGTGGTGCGAGCGGCCGGAGCGCCGGTAATCTGCGAGACGCCCGACCCGGCCGCCGACATCCGCTGGCTCGCCGCCCGGCTCCCGCGCTAGCCGCCGGGCCTGCGCGCTGACCCGGCCGGTCCCTCGCCGACGGCCTGACCAGGCACCGCAGCGCCGACGCCGGCGGTCCCCGCCGCCGGACCCGTCACCGGGGGCGCGGTCGCGCTGGGCGACGGCGAGACCGCGGGCGGCGTCGGCGAGGTGCAGGGCAGCCGCCCATGGGATGGCCCGCAGGAGGCCCGCGGCGATGGCGCAGGCGACGACGGGAGCGACGGCAATCCACACGGCCGCCGGCCCCGATGCCGGCTGCCCTGCCTGCAGGCCGGACTGTGGGCGGCCGTCGGACCATGCTTGGGCGCGGGCAGGGCCTTCGCCTGCACCCACCTGGCGAATCCGGTGAAGTCCGGCGCGGGCAGCTGCTCGATCGGCAGCCGGGAGAGCTCGCTGGTCAGATAGGTACGCCAGATCGTCGCCGGCCAGGCGCCGCCATACCCGCCGGGGCCGTTGATGTCAGGCAGCACGTTAAGTGTCTGGCCATTCGGCTTCTGGTTCTGGCTGTTGGTGTACATCCCGACTGCCAGTGAGTACTGCGGGACGGCCCCGATGAAGAACGCGTCCTGGGCGACATTCGTTGTCCCTGTCTTGGCGATCGTCGGCCGGACGGGATTCAGGACCGCGTTCGGGTATGCGGTGCCGTAGACGGTGTCGAACGAGAGGGCGTAGTCAACATCGGCGGCCTGAGCGGGGGTCAGGACCTGACGGTGCGCTACCTTCAGCGGTACTGTGCTGGTGCCCTGGCTGATCTGGGCGATCACGTGCGGCGTGAAATAAGTACCGTGATCGGCGAGCGTCGCGAACGTTGTCGCCTGCTCCTCGACCGTCAGGGATGCCTGCCCCAGGGCAATGCCGGACTGGCCGACCATCGCCTGGAGCGAGGAGCCTGCCGGGTACCTGGCCGTGCTGACCCCGAACTTCCTGGCCATGTCGATCACGTTCTGAGTGCCGACCCGGTGGATGAGATCGCCGTAGGCCGTATTCAGCGACAGGGCGCTGGCCTGTGCCACGCTGACGGGGCCGTTGGACTCGCCGGAGCTCTGGAAGTTGTACCAGCCATAAGGGGTATTCGGGCAGGTGGTTCCGCTGACTGTGACCGACAGTTTCCGCGGGTAGGCATCGGACGGCGAGCAGATCGACGCGTAGCCGTCGAGCACGCTTGTCTGGACGTTCATTCCCTGGCCGACCGCGGCAGCAAGCACATAGGGCTTGAAGGATGATCCGACCTGGTTCCTTGCCGCCAGCGCCGTGTTCCACTTGCAGTTGATCCGTGCGCAGTCCCGTGCGCTGTAGCCAGGACCGGCATACATGGCCAGTATCGCCCCGCTCCCCGGCTTCTCCAGCACGGCGCCGACGTGCGCATACCAGGGCAGCGCCTGGCCATCGGCCTGCATCAGGTGCTCATCGGCGGCCACCGAACGGTAGAGCGCGTTCATCATGGACTCGGTGAAAGTGGTAACGATCTTCAGGCCGCTGCCGTCGATCTGCTCGCGCGTGTAGCCGTAGGTATTCTCCAGCTCGTCCTGCACGGCCTGCATGATGTAGCCCCGGTAGCCGGTCCAGCCGTCGTCGACCGGCCCGGACATGATCCCGGGAAATTTCTGCGCAGCTGCCTGAGCCTGCGTGATGGCGCCGTCCCTGACCATGTTGGCCAGCACGTAATGCCAGCGCGCGACCAGCGCTGCGTAGCGCCGCCCGGCATGCGGGTCCGGGCTGAGGTAACTCGGCTGGTTGATCATCGCTGCCAGCATGGCGGACTGCGCCACGCTGAGCTTCAGGGCCGACTTGCTGAAGTAGGTCTGCGCCGCGGCACTGGCACCGTATGCGTCAGACCCGAAGTAGACGGTGTTCAGGTACTGGGTCAGGATCCAGTCCTTGGACTCCTGATGCGCGAGCTTGACCGCGACGAAAACTTCCTTGATCTTGCGGCTGACCGTCTGGCGGGTCCCGATGGTGGCGTAGTAGTTCCGCACGAACTGCTGCGTGATGGTGGACCCGCCCTGGAGGCCGCCGCTTCCGAACACATCCTCGTAGAGAGCACGCGCGGTGCCGGGAATCGAAATGCCGCCTTCGGTATAGAAATGCCGGTCCTCTGCGGCGATCACGGCATTCTTCAGCGTTGGCGAGATCTGCGTCGAGGTCAGCAGCTGCCGGTTCAGGCCGGTGCTGAACGTGCCCACCGGGGTCTTGCCGTTGCTGAAGTAGACCGTCGAGGACTGCGTCAGCGCTGCCTCGGACACATCTGTCGGAATGCCGGTCTTGCCGTAGGCGTACAGGACGCCCGCCGCGATAAGCGCCACCGTGGCCACGAACGCGCCGGCTAAGACCTCGATCGCTTTCCGCCACGTCCACCGCCGCCACCAGCTGCCGTGCGGCAGCCGGTTCCGGAAATCCCGGCCGTCGCCTGATGGACCGTTACCGCCAGGGCCGCCACGGTAACCGCCACCCCCCTCACGAGCACCTTCGCTACGGCGAGGCACCCGCCGCCCGACATCGGCGCGGGAACGGTCCCGCAGGCTGGCGGCCGCGTACGGCCTGGCATGCTCTGGATTACTCACGCGTCCTCGCTGGTCGGGGATCAGGCGGTCGCGAGCGAGCGGGCAGTCCGCCCAGGCTCAGGCTGCCCACGTTACCCGGAAGTACCTACCGTCCCGGCAGGTTCATGAGTTACACCCAGCAGGCATGGCGCCGGGACCAGCGCAAGCCCGTTGGCAGGCGAGCCGCCCGACTCGCCTACTCTCCGGCCCTCGCCCGCCGGGTCCGGCGGGTCGGCGTCTCGCCCGTGCCGAGGACGTAGGACGACGCAAGGTGATTCCAGGCACAACTCTGACAGACCTCGACCACGTAGACCTGGAACTCGGTATATTCGCTGGCCATTTCGTCCAGTTCTGAGCCCTGCTTTACCCGCCCTTCGTAGCGGCCGAGCTCGTCGCCGTACACGTAGGTCACGTGTGTGAGCTTCGCCTTCCGGCAGATCGGGCAGCTGGTGTCCGTCGGCTCGCCATGGAACTTGGCAGCCCGGAGCAGGTATGGGTGGGCGTCGCAGACGTCGGTCAGCGTCGTGCGGCCAGCGAACACCGACGCAAGCGTTGCCCGCCGCGCCAGTCCGTAGTCCACCACCGATCGCCTCATGCCCGACAGGTTACGACGGAACCGCGCGCAGGCCGAGTCCTGGTCGTGATCAGGGCATACGCGCGAGCTGCCCCGGCGTGGCGGAGTTGCGCCGCGCCAGGGCAGCGCATATCTTGTCGATGTATCGACTCGATACATCGACTTGAGACAGTGGGAATCCTGGTTCGCCGTGACCGGCTGGTAGCCGCGACAGGACGGAGGTGCGAGCAGACGTGAGCAGCCAGCGCTCGGGTGTGCTCGAACTCGCCGTCCTCGGACTGCTGCACGAGACTCCGATGCACGGTTATGAGCTCCGCAAGCGGCTTAACTCGCTGCTGGGAGCCTTTCGCGCCTTCGGCTACGGGTCGCTGTACCCGTGCCTGAAGGAACTGCTGGCACGCGGCCTGATCGCCGACGACACCCCGCCGGCGGCCGCGAAGCCGCTCGCCGGGCGCCGGTCGAAGATCGTATACCGGCTGACTGCGGACGGCAAGGAGAGACTGCAGGACCTGCTGTCCCAGACCGGGCCGGCGGCATGGGAAGACGACGGGTTCGGCGTGCGCTTCGCGTTCTTCGGCCAGACCAGGGCGGACATCAGGCTGCGGATTCTGGAGGGACGGCGCAGCAGGCTCGAGGAGCGGGTTGAGGCCTTCCGGGCCGGGCTGGCCCGGACTCGCGAGCGCGTGGACAGCTACACCCTCGAGCTGCAGCGGCACGGCCTTGAGTCCGTCGAGCGTGAAGTCCGCTGGCTCAACGAGCTGATCGCCTCGGAACGGCTGTCGGGCCCTGAGCCCGACGGCAGTGCAGGGGACCACACAGAAGGCGGCGCGGCAGGGACGGCAGGCTAGGCCGGCAGCCTGCCGCGCGGCAGAAGATAAGGAGCAAATCCTCATGGGTTCGGTACGGGTAGCCATCGTGGGCCTCGGGAACTGCGCCAGTTCCCTGGTCCAGGGAGTGGAGTACTACAAAGACGCCGATCCGGCCGGCCGGGTGCCGGGCCTGATGCACGTCCAGTTCGGCCCCTACCATGTCCGGGATATCGAGTTCGTCGCCGCGTTCGACGTGGACGCCAAGAAGGTCGGGCGGGACATCGCCGAGGCGATCGTCGCGAGCGAGAACAACACCATCAAGATTTGCGACGTGCCGCCGACCGGCGTAACCGTGCAGCGCGGTCCCACTCTGGACGGGCTCGGCGAGTTCTACCGGGAGATCATCACCGAATCTGACGAGCTGCCGGTCGACGTTGTGGCAGCGCTCAAGGAGGCACGGGCGGATGTGCTCGTCTCCTATCTTCCCGTCGGCTCGGAGGAGGCGGACCGCTTTTACGCACAGTGCGCCATCGACGCCAGGGTGGCCTTCGTCAACGCATTGCCCGTGTTCATCGCCTCCGACCCGGAATGGGCGCGCAAGTTCGCCGATGCGGGCGTCCCGATTGTCGGTGACGACATCAAGTCGCAGGTCGGCGCCACGATCACGCATCGCGTGCTGGCCAAGCTGTTTGAGGACCGCGGGGTTGAGCTGCTGCGCACCTACCAGCTGAATTTCGGCGGGAACATGGATTTCATGAACATGCTGGAGCGCCAGCGGCTGCAGTCCAAGAAGATCTCCAAGACCCAGTCGGTAACCTCCCAGATCCCGCACGAGATGGAGAAGGCGTCCGTGCACATCGGGCCATCCGACCACGTGCCCTGGCTGGATGACCGGAAATGGGCGTACGTGCGGCTTGAGGGCCGATCATTTGGTGATGTCCCGCTGAGCATGGAGTACAAGCTCGAGGTCTGGGACTCGCCGAACTCAGCCGGGGTGATCATCGACGCCGTCCGGGCCGCCAAGATCGCCAAGGACCGCGGCATCGGCGGACCAGTCGTCTCGGCGTCCTCCTACTTCATGAAATCGCCGCCCGAGCAGTACAGCGACGAGGTGGCCCGGCAGAGCGTGGAGAACTTCATCAGCGGCGAGGGCGACCGCTGACCGCACCCGGCCGGGTGCGGGGCGGCCGGGTGCGGGGCGGCCGGGTGCGAGGCGGCCGGGTGCGAGGCGGCCGGGTGCGGGGCGGGACCGCCCGGCCCGCTGCCTGCGCTGGCCAGCGTCCTGACAGCCGGCATCGCCGACCGCAACCAGGCCCTACGCTGGTAGCGTGCCCTTCCCGGCGGATCGTCGCTCATCGCGGGCCGCCGCTGGCGGAAGGCCCGCGCCGCGGATGCCGCGGTCGTCGTTTGTCCGCGAGCTGCGCACAGTACTGGCCGAGCGCGATTTCCGGCGCCTCTTCACGACGCGGCTGATCTCCCAGACCGGCGACGGCGTGTTCACCGCGGGGCTCGGATCGTACGTGTTCTTCAACAGTACGACGTTCCCGAACCCGGCGTCCGCCGCGACGGCATTCGCCGTGCTCTACCTCCCGTACTCGCTGATCGGCCCGTTCGCCGGAGTGTTCATCGACCGATGGTCACGTCGCCAGATCCTGGTCTGGTCGGCGATCATTCGGGCTGGCTTCGTGGCCCTGACGGCCGCGCTGGTCGCTTCCGGCAACCTCGGGTTCCCGCTCTATGCCAGCGTGCTCGCGGTGCTGGGGGTCAACAGGTTCTTCCTGTCCGCGCTCTCGGCAGCGCTGCCGCACGTGGTCGCGGCCGACAAGCTGGTGATGGCGAACTCCGTGTCGCCGACGGCGGGCGGGATCATGAGCGCGGTCGGGGGGATCGTCGGTCTCGGCTTCCACCTGGCGACCGGCGGCGGTCAGGGCGGCTCCGCCATAACCTTGCTGGCCGGCGGCTGCTGCTATGTCGCGGCCGGCGTGGTAGCCGCCACCATGCGACGCGACCTGCTGGGCCCTGCCCGCCGGGCGGGCGAGGCAGGACGCGGCAGAGTGCTTGGCGAGCTCGCCGTTGTGGCAGTCGGCCTGGCTGACGGCGCGCGCTACGCCTGGCGGCGGCGCGGCCCGACCGCTGCGCTCGCCGCCACCGGCTGCAACAGGTTCCTGTACGGAATCTTGTTCCTGATGTCCATCCTGCTCTACCGGAACGACTTCTACCGCTCGGCCGGCGCCAACGCCGCGCTCAGCCACTTCACTGTCCTCGTCGTCGTCTCGGCGGCCGGCTACGCCTGCGCCGCGCTCGTCACCCCGCCCGCGACCAGGCGGCTGGGCAAGCCTGCCTGGATCACTGTGCTGCTGACCGCGGCCGCGGTCCTGGTGGGCCCGCTGGGCCAGGCCTTCGACCAGGCCGCTTTCCTGGTCATCGGGTTCGGTCTGAACCTCGCAGGCCAGAGCGTCGCGATCTGCACCACGACGATCCTGCAGGAGGAGGTTGGCGATGACTACCGCGGCCGCGTCTTTTCCTTCTACGACATGATGTTCAACCTCACCTTCGTCGCTGGCGCCGCGCTGAGTGTGGCTTTCATGCCGGTGACTGGCAGGTCGCCAGCAGTCATCGGCGTCGTGGCGGCCGGGTACGCGCTGGCCGCGGCGGGTTACTGGCTGCTGAGCCGTCAGGCACCGGCCGGGGGCGTCCCTGGCACGCCGGGCCCCCCTTCGCCCTCGGCCCAGCGCAGCAGCTCCTGAGCGGCCCGCTCGGGGCCCAGCGGGCCGTATTCGAGCCGCAGCTCCATCAGGTGGGCATAGGCCTTGCCGACCCGCGGACCCGGCGGGATGCCGAGCAGCCGCATGATCTGGTTCCCGTCCAGGTCCGGCCGGAGGCTGGCGAGCTCCTCGCGCTCAGCGAGCTCGGCGATGCGCCGCTCCAGGTTGTCGTAGCTGCGGTCGAGCAGCTCGGCCTTTGCCATGTTGCGCGTCGTGCAGTCGGCCCGGGTGAGCGCGTGCAGCCTGGTCAGCAGCGGGCCAGCGTCCCGGACGTACCGGCGGACCGCCGCGTCCGTCCACTCCCCCGGGCCGTAGCCGTGGAACCGCAAGTGCAGCGCGATCAGCGTGGTCACGTCGGCCACCACGTTCGAGGGGAACCGCAGCGCCTTGAGCCGGCTCCGGGCCATGGCCGCGCCGACCACCTCGTGATGGTGGAACGCCACCCGGCCGTCCGGCAGCTTCAGCCGGGTCTTGGGCTTGCCGATGTCGTGCAGCAGCGCGGCCAGCCGGAGCACCAGGTCGGGCTGGAGCCCGTACCGCGGCTCCAGGCTGATGGACTGCTCCAGCACGGTCAGCGAGTGCTGGTAGACGTCCTTGTGCCGCATGTGCTCGTCGGTCTCCAGCCGCAGCCGGGGCACCTCGGGCAGCACCACGTCGGCCACGCCGGTGTCCACCAGCAGCATGATGCCGCGTCCCGGGTCGCGCGGTCCCGGCGCGAGCATGAGCTTGGTCAGCTCGTCGCGGATCCGCTCGGCCGAGACCACGCTGAGCCGGGGGGCCAGCTCCCGCATGGCCACGGCCACGTCGGGTGCCACCGTGAAGCGGAGCTGCGCGGCGAACCGCGCCGCCCGCATGATGCGCAGCGCGTCATCGTCGAACGAGTCGGCCGGGC
This sequence comes from Streptosporangiaceae bacterium, assembly GCA_035499215.1. Taxonomy (GTDB): domain Bacteria; phylum Actinomycetota; class Actinomycetes; order Streptosporangiales; family Streptosporangiaceae; genus DATJZH01. The sequence continues at coordinate 15,823 of DATJZH010000266.1, forward strand.
GCCCCGGGGTGCGCAGCACGCCGTCTTTGAGGTCCGCCAGCCCGCCGAACGGGTCGACCAGTTCCATCGACGGCAGCCGGGCGGCCATGGCGTTGACCGTGAAGTCGCGCCGCCGCAGATCCTCGTCCAGGGACGTGCCGTACTCGACTGTGGCCGGCTTGCGCGACCCGCGCCGGTAGCTCTCGCTCCGGTAGGTGGTGATCTCGAAGATGGTGCCGTCCTTGCGCAGCCCGACCGTGCCGAACTCGATCCCGGTTTCCCACACCTTGTCGGCCCAGTCCCGGGTGATGTCCAGGACCTGCTGCGGCCGGGCATCGGTGGCCAGATCGAGGTCGCTGTGCGGGCGGCCGAGGAAGACGTCGCGCACCGGGCCGCCGACCAGGGCCAGCTCATGCCCATGCCGGGCGAACTGGCGGCCCAGGTCAGCGGCGGGCGCGGCGGCCTGGCGGAGCAGCGCAGCAGCAGCTTTGCGCTGACCGGGACGCAGCGGCGGGGTATCCGGCACGGGCATTGAGGGTATGGCCTAGTCGAGGCCGGGGGAAATCCGGGAAGCCCGGACACCCGCAGCGACAAGAACTACTTATTAGGACACGCCGCAAGAGTACTCAGGGAACGGCAATACCATTTCCGGCATGCCGCGTCAGCGCTCCACGCACCGCGACGCCAGGCCCGCCCGCGGCGGGCGGCTCGGCCGGTGCCTGGCTGTACTGGGGGTAGTGGGCCTGGGTACCGGCGGGCCCGTGCTGGCGGCTGGCCCGGCCACGGCAGCCGCGGCGCAGTCCCAGGTGACCATCTCCATCCTGTCGGTCAGCCCGCAGGTGGCCGGGCCACGGCAGCCGGTGACGGTCACCGGCACGGTCAGCAATCCCACCCGGAGCGCGGTGTCCGGCCTGGCCGTGACGTTGTGGTCGTCCACCGCCCAGTTCACCAGCCGGGCTGAGATGGCCAGCTACGCGGCGGACGACCTCAACCTGCGGGTGGACGCGCCGGTGACCGGCGCGGTAACCCTGCTGCCGGGCAGCCTGGCCCCCGGCACGACCGAGCAGTGGACGGTGACCGCGCGGCCCGCGAACCTGCATCTGACGCGGTTCGGCGTGTACCCACTGGCCGCCCAGGTGAGCACGAACGGGCAGCCGCTGAATCACCAGCGCACGTTCCTGCCGTTCTGGCCCGGTTCCGCGCACCGGGCCGGGCTGGCCCAGCGGGAAAAGCTGGCTTGGGTCTGGCCACTGATCGGCCAGCCGCAACAGCAGTCCTGCACCGCGCTGCTCACCGACCAGCTGGCTGGCAGCCTGGCCCCGGCTGGGCGGCTGGGCCGGCTGCTGGCCGAGGGCAGCGCCCCGGCGGCCAGCGGGGCGGACCTGACCTGGGCGATCGACCCGAGCCTGGCGGCCAGCGCGAAAATCATGACCCGCAGCTACCAGGTGGGCGGCACGGCCGCCTGTGCCGGCCCGGCCAGCAAGCAGGCCAGCGCGGCGGCGCGGTCCTGGCTGAAGCAGCTGTCCTCGGTCACCGCCCGGCAGGACTTTTTCACCACCCCGTACGCCGACGTGGACGTCGCGGCGCTGACCCACGCCGGCCTGGGTGACGACATAACCCGGGCCTACCGCAGCGGGCAGGCAACCGCGCAGCAGCTGCTGGGCAGCGCGCAGCGGCCGGCCGGGCAGATCGGGCAGATCGCCTGGCCCGCCGCGGGGATCGCCGACTACCCGGTGCTCAGCAGCCTGGCCGC
>DATJZH010000267.1:0-8502 GCA_035499215.1 Streptosporangiaceae bacterium
GACGGCCACGAGGTGGTCGTGCTGGATGACCTGTCCACCGGGCACGCAGACGCCGTGCCCGCCGGCGCCGCGTTCACCCGCGGCAATCTGAGAACCGACGCCGGGCGGGTGCTCGCGACCGGTTTCGACGCCGTGCTGCATTTCGCCGCCAGGTCGCTGGTCGGCGAGTCAACCGCGCGACCCGCCCTGTACTGGGACAACAACCTCGGCGGGTCACTTGCCCTGCTCGAGGCGATGCACCAGGCGCAGGTCCCGAGCATTGTGTTCTCCTCGACCGCGGCCGTATATGGCGAGCCGGAGAGCGTCCCGATCGAGGAAACGGCGCCGCCCCGGCCCACCAGCCCGTACGGCGGCTCGAAAATAGCGGTTGACACCGTCCTGACGGAGTTTGCCCGGATACGCGGCCTCGGCGCGGTCAGCCTGCGGTACTTCAACGTGGCCGGCGCCCACCAGCAGGCCGGCGGCACCTGGCTCGGCGAGCGGCACACGCCGGAGACCCACCTGATCCCGAATGTCCTGGCAGTCGCGCTGCGGGGCGACGGCGAGGTCAGCGTCTTCGGCGAGGATTACCCGACCCCGGACGGAACCTGCGTGCGGGACTACATTCACGTGTCCGACCTGGCGCGCGCGCATTTGCTGGCATTGCCGGCCTGCGCCGCCGGCCAGCACAAGGTCTACAACCTGGGCAGCGGGAACGGCTATTCCAACCGCGAGGTGCTGACCGCGTGCCGGGAGATAACGGGCCGCGGCATCCCGGCGCGGATGGCGCAGCGGCGGCCGGGCGATCCCGCGGTGCTGGTCGCCTCGTCCGAGCGCATCCGCGCCGAACTCGGCTGGCGGGCAGAACGGGATCTGACGGACATGGTCGCGGACGCGTGGGCCTTCAGCCAGGCCGGGCCGGGCACGCGGTGACGGGCGAGCGGGGGCCGCGGCGGGCCGGTCGCGCAGCTGCGGCCCACAAGCCCCGGGCCGGCCCCGACACGGCCGCCGCTTGGTTCGCCGAGCGGTACGCCGCAGCGCCCGAGGGAATCTGGCGGGCTCCCGGACGGGTGAACCTGATCGGCGAGCACACCGACTACAACAAGGGCTTCGTGCTGCCGTTCGCGCTCGGCGCCGGAGTGACCGTTGCGGCTGCCCGCCGCGACCAGGGCCTGATCGCGCTGTCCTCCCGCCAGGCCAGCGGCGCGGACGTGACGGTGCGGCTCGAAGCACTCGAGCCCGGCTCGGTGGACGGCTGGGCCGCTTACCCGGCCGGAGTCGCCTGGGCGCTGCGGTCAGCCGGCTATCCGGTCGGCGGCGCAAGCCTTGCCGTCGACGCGGATCTGCCGCTCGGCGCGGGATTGTCCTCCTCCGCGGCCCTGGAGTGCGCGATCGCGCTCGCACTGGCCGGACTGCACCAGCTGACCATCCCGCGGCCCGAGCTCGCCGCGATAGCGCGCCGCGGGGAGAACGAGTTCGTGGGCGCGCCGACCGGGATCATGGACCAGTCTGCGGCGCTGCTGTGCCAGGCGGGCCGCGCTCTGCTGCTCGACTGCCGCACCGGTGCAGCCTCGGCCGTGCCGCTCGACCCGGCGGCCGCGGGCCTGGCCCTGCTGGTGATCAATACCCGGACGCGGCACGCGCTGACCGACGGCGGATATGCCGGCCGGCGCCAGGAATGCCAGGAGGCCGCACGTGCTCTGGGCGTTTCGTCGCTGCGGGACATTTCCGAAGCCGGCGGCGCCCTGGATGAGCTTGCCGATCCCGTGCTGCGGCGGCGGGCCAGGCACGTTCTGACGGAGCACGGCCGCGTGCTGGAAACTGCCGGGCTGCTCCGCCGGGGCCAGCTCCGCCAGACGGGGGAACTGCTGACCGCGTCGCACGTTTCGCTGCGGGACGACTTCGAGATCTCCTGGCCAGAGGCGGACGCGACGGTCGAAACGGCCGCGCAGGCGGGCGCGCTCGGCGCACGGATGATCGGGGGCGGCTTCGGCGGCTCGGTCATCGCCCTCGTGCCCGCCGACCGGGCCGAGCCGGTCAGGGCCGCGGTCGCCGGAATTTACGCCGAGCATGGCTGGAGGGAGCCGCAGTTCATCGACGCGGTGCCATCAGACAGCGCCAGCCGGCTCCGCTGAGATGCGGCTCAGCCGAGCCGGCGCAGCTGGCCCGCGGCCGTCTCCGGGCCCACGTCGTTGAGAAAGGCGCCCATGCCGGATTCCGATCCGGCCAGGTACTTCAGCTTGCCCGGCGCCCGCCGGATGCAGAAGAGCTCCAGGTGCAGGGCGAACTCGTCCCTGCCCTGCCGGACCGGCGCCTGATGCCAGGCCGAGATGTAAGGCGCCGGCGCATCGAAGAGCCGGTCGAACCTGCCCAGCAGATCGCGATAGAGCTCGCAGAACTCATTTTTCGCGGCATCAGACAGTGCAGCCAGGCCCGGCACCCGGCGGTTCGGATAGAGATGGACCTCGTACGGCCAGTGCGCCGCATGCGGGACGAAAGCCGTCCAGTGCTCTCCCGCCGCGACAACTCTCGACCCGCCCGACCGCTCGGCCGCCAGCAGCTCATCGAACAGGTTCAGCCCGGTGCGCTGCCGGTAGGCGGTGCTCATCGACAGCATGCGCGATGTGCGGGGGGTGACATAGGGGTATGCGTAAATCTGGCCGTGCGGGTGCGAGAGCGTGGCACCGATGTCCCGGCCGCGGTTCTCGAAGCAGAAGACCTGCTCGACGCCGGGCAGCAACGACAGCTCGCTGGTGCGGTCGATCCAGGCCGACACGATGATCCCCGTATGCGCCGGGGTCAGCTCAGCGGCGGAGACTTCGTGGTGCTGGCTGAAGCAGATGACCTCGCACCGGCCGACGGCCGGCAGCCGCGCCAGCAGACCGGCGCGGCCGTCCGTCGCGGTGCCGGCCGTCGGGCCGGAGCCGGGCGGGCCGGGGCCGGGCGGGCCGGAGCCGGGCGGGCCGGAGCCGGCCGGACTGGCTGAGCCGTCCGAGGCGACCTGCTCGGGTGGCCGGGCGCCGAGCGAGGGAAAGCGGTTCTCGAAGACCACCACGTCGTAGCAGGGTGCCGGGATCTCGGTGAGGCTGGCCGGTGCGGACGGACACAGCGGGCACTGGTCGCTGGCCGGCCGGAAGGTCCGGTCCTGCCGGTGGCTGGCTATCACCACCCACTCGCCGAGCAGCTGGTCGTAGCGCTGCTGGGACAGGACGTCGACGCTGGGCAGATTCCGGCGATCCGGATAGTCGCCAGGCCGCTCGGGGCTGGCGCCGAAGTAGATCAGCTCGCGGCCGTCGGAAAGGCGGACCGAGGTCTTCTTCATGGCACATCTTCGCGGCGGGCCCGCCGCGTACCGGGCCTCGGCGTGGCTCGAGAGCGCAGCGGAAACCGGCGGCAGTGATCGCGCGACAGCGCGGCGCTCACGCTGCGCCCGGCCGGTGGCGGCGTCGCGAAACCGCACGCAGCAGGGGCAGGGCAGCGAAATAGCAGCCGGAAACCGCGATGGCGCCAACGGCCAGGTCGACCGATACCCGGCCCTGCTCTGCCCAGTAGACATCCTTCAGGTCCAGCAGCAGGGCGAACTCGTCCACGATGAGAGCCAGTCCGGATCCGTAGCCGATCGCCACAGCCGGGTGCCTGCGCCTGGCGTCGTCGCCGTGCACGGCGACGGCGCCCACTCCGGCCAGCAGGCCGATCCCCCACAGATAATGGTGCAAGTGCTCGCCCCCGGCGCTGACGTTCCGGAACGGCCCCTTGCCTGCCCGGATGCTCACGGTGATGCCCCGCACCACGGCGAACGTCCCGGTGAAGGCCAGCCAGCTCAGCAGGGCGGACCGCTGGCCCGGGTCCAGTTCCTCATGGAATGCGGCCCTGGCCGTGCGGGCGTCACGGGCCGGCCCTGGCACATGATGAGTCACACGCGCACCCTACGCGCACCGAGGACGTCCGTCCTGGCAGCCCCGCTTTCCAGCCGATACCCTGCGTGGCAAGGTCGTCCAGCCGGCGCCGCAGGTCCGATTGCGCGGCGAAGGAGCACCGCAGTGACCGGTCAGCAGCATTCGCCGCGGCACAGGCTTGCGCACCGCGCCCGGCTGCTGACGCTTGCCGCTGCCGGCCTGGTGATATCGGCATGCGGTGCCGGTACCGCATCCGCCGGCCCGGCCGCGACCAGTGCCCGGGCGGCATCTCCCGGTGCACCGCAGGCTGGTCAGACGGCGAAGTCACGAGCTACCGCGAGCATTGCCGCGAAGGGCGCCGTGCGCGGCACCGCACGCGGCGGGGTGAGCGGCACAGAGGCTGGGCCGCTCGCCGGGAAGGTCGTCGGGATCGATCCAGGCCATAACGGCCGCAATAAGAACGACCCCGCTGACATCAACCACCTGATCTGGAACGGCCGGGAATGGGAGACCTGCAACACGACGGGCACCGAGACCGACAGCGGGTACACCGAGGCGCGGTACAACTTCAACGTGGCCAGCTACCTGCGCGCAGACCTGCGGCGGGCCGGCGCGCGGGTGGTGATGACACGGACGAGCAACCACGGTGTCGGGCCGTGCGTGAACCGCCGCGCCGCGATCATCAACCACGGGCACGCCAGCGCCGCCGTCGACATACACGCCGACGGCGGCCCGCCATCGGGACGCGGCTTCACGGTCCTCGAGCCCGTCGCCGACGGGCCGAACGACAAGGTGATCGCATCATCGGAGCGGCTGGGCCGCGATGTCAGGTCGGCGTTCCTGCGCGACACGAAGATGACGGTCAGCACGTACGACGGAGTCAACGGCATCAACCACCGGGACGACCTCGCGGGGCTCAACCTCAGCCGGGTTCCCACGATCCTCATCGAGTGCGGCAATATGCGCAACGCCACCGATGCCGCCATGCTGACGTCCACCCGGTTCCAGCAGCAGGCCGCCAGGGCCCTGGAGGCGGCGATCATCGCGTTCCGCCGGAACCCGCAGCGCTGATCTTCGTCCATTCCCGCCCCGGAGCTCGCCAGGACCGCAGGGACTGACGTCGGGACTTTCGGCCCTGACAGGATGGCCAGGCATGCCGGTCTGCTCAAGGGATGTTCGTCAGCGACGAGGCCGTGTTGGCTGTCAGTTTTTCCGCTGCCCAGGCCAGGCTCGCGAACCTGACTAACGGCGGCTGGCTGGCAAGCGCATCGGAACATGCTTACGACGAGGGCCTCGTCGGCTACTTCCGAGTCGGCCCGCTCGGCGACGTGCCAGGAATTTCCAAGCTGGTCCAGGTGCATTTTCGCGATGTGGTAGCCAGGGACGGCACCGCGCTGCTCACAATGCGATGGGAAGCGACCGGGCACGGCGGCGGCATGTTCCCGGCGCTGGATGCGGATATCACCCTGGCCCCCGACGGCCAGTACGCTACCCGGCTGACACTGGTCGGTGCCTACCGGCCGCCGTTCGCCTCCCTGGGGGCAGAACTGGACAGGAGAATCCTGCACCGGGTGGCCACCGCGACAGTCCATGCACTGGTGTCCCGCATCGCAACCGCCGTAGCCCAGCCCGAGGCCGCCGCCCGCAGCACCCGGGTCCGCAGCGCTGAGGTGCGCAGAAAATCAGTGGAGGGCACCCTGCGGGCGTGGCCTGCGGGGCCGGAACCGGGCTGACCTGCCGCCGGTGCCGCTCTGGCCTGCCGCCGGAACCGCTCTGGCCCGCCGCCGGTGCCCCGGCGGAGAAGGCGTAGCCGTCAGCAGGCGTCGTCCAATGCGTCAAGCGCGTCCCGGAGCCGCTCCACGGCGGCGAGAACCGCGGCGTCGATGACGGGGCCCTCGCCGCCGCCGCTGGCATCCGGGCTGGGCCAGTCGTAAGAGTCCACGACCGCCAGCGCCGCCTCCTCCAGATGATCAGTCGGCGCGTCAGTCTCCAGCAGCGCCGCTAAATGCCGCCCGCGCGCCGCGATGGGTGCCAGCTCGGCTGGCACGTGCCCGGCGGGCAGATGATGACGGATGACCTGGACCAGACGAGCCGCTTCCGCGCGAAAGAGGTCTTCCTGTTCCTGCCCGGCCGCGTCCGCCATGCTTGGACCCTACTCGGCGCAGCCGCGACCTTCACCCGTCGCGGGGCAGCCGTCTGCCACGCGACTCCATCTCCGCCCAGCCGACAGGCTGAGCCGAGGGCGGCGACGCCGAGCAGCATGCTTGCGGTGTCATGCCTCGCGGCGGCGACGCGGTGTTTGCTCCCGGCGCACCCGGGCAGCCCATAGCCGTCGAGCCTGGCCGGCTCCTGCGTTCGCTCAGCACGCCCGAGAAACAGGCCGGGAACGGACGGACACCAATCAGCATGGTGGCGGCTGATCCCGGGCGGCCATGAAAAAAGCACGCGGTGAGGAGGACCGATGACTGGTCCGGACAGCGAAGCGGTCCCGCCGCAGAACGAGGTCTCTGGCGGGCCGAGCATCCCGCTGGAGACCGGTCTGACGGGCTGGCGCGATACAGTCACGCGCACCGGCAGGAAGTTCGTGCTGCACCGCTGTTCGATGACGGCCGGCAGCCTGGCCTACCACTGGTTCCTGGCCCTGTTCCCGGCTCTCATCGCGCTGCTTGGCCTGGTCACCTTGATACACGCGGGGGCCAGCACGGTGCATCGGCTGGTGAGCGGACTGGACAAGGCGCTGCCGCCAGGTGCATCGACGGTGTTCACTCAGGCCGTGCACTCGGCGACCAGCCGGGCCTCGGCGGGCACCACGGCGCTGATCATCGGCGTCGTGGTAGCGATCTGGGCTGCTTCCAGCGGGATAGCCGCCCTGGAGACCGGCCTGGATGTGGCCTACGACGTGCCCGTCGACCGCAAGTTCGCCGCCAAGCGGCTGCGGGCCATCCCGCTCATGCTCGCCACCGTATTCCTCGGCGGGATCGCCTCCGTGCTCATCGTCTTCGGGCAAGCGCTAGGATCGGCGATCCAGACGCGTACGCCGTTCGCCGGGGCCGCCTTCGTCATCGCCTGGACGGTCCTTCGCTGGGTCCTCACGATCGTGGCCCTCTCGCTGCTGTTTTCGTTCTACTACTATTTCGGGCCCAATCGCGAATCCCCGCGCTGGCAGTGGGTGAGCACCGGCGGCCTGGTCGGCACCGGCATCTTCCTGCTCGCCTCGCTCGGCTTCTCCTATTACGTCGCCAGGTTCGGCAATTACGGCAAGACCTACGGCGCCTTCGCCGGCGTGGTCATCCTGATCTTCTGGCTGTACCTGGCCGGGCTCGCGGTCCTGGCGGGCGGCGAAATCAACGCAGAGACTGAGCGCAAGGCCGCGGCCCAGGCCGCTCACCAGAGCGCCCGCGCCATTGCCGAGAAGCTGCAGGCCAGCGGCCAGCCAGACGGCAGCCAGACGGCAGCCAGCCAGCCGGACGGCAGCCAGACGGCAGCCAGCCAGCCAGACGGCAGCCAGCCGGACCAGGCCGGCAGCGCCGCAGCCAGCTAGCCAGCAGCGCGGTTCAGCGGCAGCCTCGGCGTGGTCCCCGGACGGCCGGTAATCAGCGCCCCCGGTCGCAGCCGGACCCGCGGTCCGGCTCAGGTAACGTTGCTGTCTCCAGCATTGGTGCCGAGGAGGTGAGACCCATTACCGCCAGATCAGGCCAGGTGGTCTCACCTCGCGGCCGTGCGGTCAAGCCGGCCTAGTGAGCGAGGGAGCGCCCATCGGCAACCCGAAAGGCGCTCTCATGTCGGATCTTCCATCTGCTCCCCCTCCGACCGTCATCGTCACCAGGCTTCGGGCGGCCGGCTGTGTCTTCGCCGAGGACGAGGCGCGGTTGCTCATATCCGCGGCACGGACGCGAGCGGAGCTCGCCGCCATGGTTGACCGGCGAGCCGCCGGCCTGCCCCTCGAACAGGTCATCGGCTGGGCGGAATTCTGCGGCCTGCGGATCACGGTGGACCCCGGAGTCTTCGTACCCCGCCTGCGAACCGAGTTCCTTGTCCGCCAGGCCGCCGCGCTAGCCCGCCAGGCCGCTGGCCCCGCCGGTCAGGCCGGTGGCCCCGCCGGTCAGGCCGCCCTCGACCGGCCACGGGCTGTGGTGGTTGACCTGTGCTGCGGGTCGGGCGCGGTGGGCGCCGCGCTGGTCGCGGTCTTGGGCCCGGTCGAGCTGCATGCGGTCGACATCGACCCCGCCGCGGTTCGGTGCGCCCGCCGTAACGCCGCCGCCGGCGGCGGCCGGGTATACGAAGGTGACCTCTACCAGCCGCTGTCCGCTGCGCTCCGGGGCCGCGTCGACATCCTGGTCGCCAACCCGCCCTACGTACCCACCGAGGCGATCGGCCTGCTGCCGCCGGAGGCCCGCGTACACGAGCCGAGGGCTGCCCTCGACGGCGGCGCGGACGGACTGGAGATCCTGCGGCGGGTGACCGCAGCGGCGTCGCAATGGCTGGCACCCGGCGGCCACCTGCTGGTCGAGACGAGCGAGCGCCAGGCGCCGCAGGCAGTCGAAGCCGCCGCCCGCGGCGGGCTGATTCCGCGGGCGGCAATTTCCGGCGAGCTGAACGCAGCCGTCGTCATCGGACGTCTGGCGGT
>DATJZH010000268.1:0-13586 GCA_035499215.1 Streptosporangiaceae bacterium
GACCCAGGTGCCCTCGCAGCCGCCGGCCAAGTTCGTGCACGACGACGGCGACCGGGTGGGCCGGGCCATCAACAGCGTGGTCAGCAACGGCGTCGTCGTCTCCGGCGGGCTGGTGCGCAACGCGGTCCTGTCGCCGGGAGCCCGGATCGACAGCTGGTCGAGGGTCGAGCGGGCGGTGATACTGCACAACACCCGCGTCAGCCGCCAGGCCGTCGTGCAGGACGCCATCCTGGACAAGAACGTCGTCGTCCCGGAGGGCGCCACGGTCGGGGTCGACAAGGAGCATGACCGTGCCCGCGGGTTCGCGGTGTCCGGCGGCGGCATCACCGTGGTCGGCAAGGGACAGGCAGTGGTACCGTGACCATGGCCAGCCCGGATCGTGGCCTCCGGGTCGCGCTGCTGACCAGGGAGTACCCGCCCGAGGTCTACGGCGGAGCGGGCGTGCACGTTGAGTACCTCGCCCGCGAGCTGCACCGGCTGGTAGATCTGACCGTGCACTGCCAGGGACAGGACCGGGCGGACGCGGTGGCGCACCGGCCGTGGGACAAGCTCGCGGGCGCGAACGGGGCGCTGCAGACGCTGTCCACCGACCTGTCCATGACCGCCGCGGTGGCCGGGGCGGATGTCGTGCACTCCCATACCTGGTATGCGAACCTGGCCGGTCACCTCGCCTCCGTCCTGTACAGCACGCCGCACGTGATGACCGCCCACTCGCTGGAACCGCTGCGGCCGTGGAAGGCCGAGCAGCTCGGCGGCGGCTACGCGCTGTCGTCCTGGTGCGAGCGGGTAGCCATGGAGTCCGCCGCGGCGGTCATCGCGGTCTCCGACGGCATGCGGGCCGACGTGCTGGCCACATACCCGTCCGTGCCGCCTGACCGGGTCCGGGTCATCCGCAACGGCATTGACGCCGGCGAATACCAGCCCGATCCGAAGACCGATGTGCTCAGCCGTTACGGCATCGATCCGGGGCTGCCGTCGGTGGTGTTCATCGGCCGGGTAACGCGGCAGAAGGGCGTGCCGGTCCTGCTGCGCGCCGCGCAGCAGCTCGTACTCGGCGCGCAGCTGGTGATCTGCGCCGGGCAGGCGGACACGCTCGAGCTGGAAGCCGAGGTCTCCGGGCTCGCGTCGCATTTGCAGGCGACGCGGTCCGGCGTGATCTGGGTATCCGGGATGCTGGCCAAGCACGAGGTGATCCAGATCCTGACGCACGCCACCGTTTTCGCGTGCCCTTCGCTGTATGAGCCGCTCGGCATCGTGAACCTCGAGGCGATGGGGTGCGGCACGGCCGTCGTCGCCTCCCGGGTCGGCGGGATCCCTGAGGTGGTCGTCGACGGTGAGACGGGACTGCTCGTCCGGCCCGGTGACCCGGCCGAGCTGGCCGATGCCATCAACGCGCTGCTCAGCGACGAGGCACGGGCCGCCGCGATGGGCCAGCTGGGGCGCGAGCGGGCGGCGTCCGAGTTCAGCTGGGCCGCCATCGCCGAGCAGACGGCTCAGCTCTACGCTGAGCTTGTGCAGCCGCTGCGCTACGCCCGAGGGGCGTAGCCGCGCCGTCGGGGGGCGGCCCGAGGCGGCTGCCCTGCGTGCTCAGCGCGCCAGGCTCCACGGCCGCCCGGCAGGTTAAGATACATCTCGATTCGATCGGAGGAGGCCGACATGGAGCCGTCTGGAACGGCGCAGCCCGAGCCGCCCCGCTCGGTCACGATCCGGGTGTCCGATCAGGACCGCGACGCGGTGGCGCAGCGGCTGCAAGGGGCATTCGCCGATGGCAGGCTCGACGATGGCGAATTCGACGAGCGGATGCGCGCTGCGCTCACCGCGCGCACAGCTGCGGAACTGGACCGGCTGACTGCCGATCTGCCGGCGGCGGCCGAGCGGCCAGCCGCTCCGGCCAGCCGGGCCCCCGGCGCAAAGGTCCCTGGCCGGTTCGCGGTGGCTCTGAAGAGCTCGATCCGCCGCGGCGGCCGGTGGCGCGTCCCCGCCAGCTTCACGTCGGTGGTCTACAAGGGAAGCGGCTGGCTGGATCTGCGCGCCGCCGAGCTGACAGCGCCGACGACCACCATCGTCGCCGTGGCGTACAAATCGCGGATCGACGTCCTGGTCCCGCCGGGCGTCCGGCTGGAGATAGGCGGTCTCGGGGTCTCCAAAGCCTGGTCAGAGCATGAGGACAGGGAGGGCCGGCTGACCCGTGACGCTCCTGTCGTGCACATCAGGGGCATCGCCTACCGGGGCACCATCGAGGCCAGCACCAGGCCGCCCGGCTCGTAGCCCGGCGGCGCGGCCAGGGCCGGTTTGCCGGCAGCAATCGTTCAGCTGACGGCAGTGGTCAGGTGATCGCGCCGGCCGCGGCTCCGGTGGCCTGATCGCCCCAGCGGGCAAGCTCTTCCTCAAGGTCGAGCGGTGCGATCATCGGCCCGGTCTGTATCTCCTGCTCCCAGGCCTCGGCGGGGACCCGCCACATGACCTCGAACTCAATGCCGCTCGGGTCCCTGGCGTAAAGCGACTTGGATACCCGGTGGTCGCTGGCCCCGACGAGGGCGCCGCGCGCGGCCAGGCGATCCCGGATTTCGGCGAGCTCGGGCAGGGTGCCGACCTCCCAGGCGAGGTGGTAAAGCCCGATATAGGGGCTCTGCGGCTGTGCTGCGTCGCCGACCTCGAACAGGCCGAGGTCGTGGTCGTTCGCCGATCCGGCGGCGCGCAGGAACACGGCCCGCCCCGGAATCTCGGTCCTGATCTCGAACCCGAGCGCGCCGGCGTAGAAGTCGACGGCGGCGGCGAGGTCGCGGACATACAGCACGGCGTGGTTCAGGCGGCGCACAGCCATGACGTAGCTCCCCGATAGCGGTCCTGGTACCAGAAATGACGGCCCGTCAGCCGCCGAGCTGCTTGCGGCCGCGGGCCCGGCGCAGCCGCTGACGCTGGGATGAGTCGAGCATCAGATACAGGGCCGTCGGGATGGCGATGGCGGCAACAATGACACCCAGAGCCAGCCACGGGCTGATGGCGAACAGGATGAGCCCTATGATCACTCCGGCTATGCCGAACTTCATGTGGGGCGACATACCGGGCTCCTTCTCTCGCGGGACCGTGCGGCCCGCTCTGTCCTGACCAGCCAACCAGAGTCTGTCCTGGCCAGCCAACCAGACCACCTAGGCCGCCGCTACGTTAACTACCGCGCGGGCGGCGAAGTTCCGCGCACCGTTGCCTCAGCCGTCAGGACGCCACAGCGGGCCGGCGGGGATGACAGGTCGCGCGGGTCAGTGCAGGATGATGGGTGCTCGATTTACCCGGAGGCTGCCCATGACGCTATCGCTGCCGATCGAGGCCGAGGCGAACGAGCTGCTGTCGCGCAGCCCGCTGGCGCTGCTGATCGCCATGCTGCTGGACCAGCAGGTACCGCTTGAAAAGGCGTTCGGCTCGCCCTACCAGCTGGCGCGCCGCCTCGGGCACGAGCCGGCGGCTGCCGAGCTGGCCGGCTATGACCCCGGCGCACTGGCCGCCGTATTCGCCCAGCGGCCTGCCCTGCACAGATTCCCGCGCGCGATGGCAGGCCGCACCCAGGAGCTCGCCCGGATGATCGTCGAGCGTTACGACGGCGACGCCGCAGCGCTATGGACCGGCGCGGCCGACGGCGAAGATCTGCGCCGGCGGCTGGCTGCGCTGCCCGGTTTCGGCACCTACAAGGCGCAGATCACCATGGCCCTGCTGGGCAAGCAGCTCGGGGTGCGGCCCAGCGGCTGGCGCGAGGCCGCCGGCCACTTCGGCGAGGAGAGCTCGCACTGCTCGGTCGCCGACATCGTCGACGACGCCTCGCTCGCCGCCGTCCGGGCTCACAAGAAGCAGCTGAAAGCAGCCGCGAAGGTCAGCTAGCAGGGCGGAGAGCATCTGCGCTCTGGTGCCCAGGCAGAACCCGAGCGCCGGGATGACCGGGGAGCTCTGCAGCCAGCCGCCGCTCGGCGTGGCCGTGACCACGTTGCCGAACCGGTCAGCCACGTCAGGGTGGCAGGTGTCGCCGGGGGCTCAGCCCCCGGGCTACCGGCCGGGCGGGCGGCCCGCGGGCCCGGCCCGACTTTTCGGCCGGGCTGCGAGTTCTCCCGCAGAACGCCCGGTTCCCGCCCCAGACTTGGATCACCCAGCCGCGGCGGCCTAACCGCAGGCGTCGTATCGGTCACCAGGCTCGCCGAGCCGCAGCCCGCGAAAGGACACCTCTGATGACGAAACCCGCGGCAGCCGCCGTCCGGCTGCCCGCCGCCATGCTCCTCGCCAGCATCGGCTTTCTGGCTGCGGGCTGCAGCTCGTCGGGCAGCCATACCGCCTCCTCCGCCTCGTCCAGGGCGGCGGCCACCGTTACCAGCACCCCGTCGGCCAGTTCGGCGTCAGGCCAGCAGAGCGCCTCGACATCGGCATCGGGCTCGCCGTCGCCGGGCGGCCCTGCCGCCTGCCCGACTGCGTCGCTGCGGGTGGCGCTGGGCACCGCCGGCGGCGCGGCGGGCAGCAGCTATTACCCGATCGAGCTCACGAACATCTCCTCGGTCACATGCACGCTGTACGGCTACCCCGGGGTCTCCTTCGTCACCGCCCCGGGCGGCAGCCAGATCGGCGCAACCGCCACCGAGAATCCCGCCGGGCCGCGGCAGCTGGTGACGCTGGCGGCCGGCGCGACCGCCAGCGCGCTGCTCCAGGTGGTCAACGCGCAGAACTACCCGGCCGCCAGCTGCAAGCCAGTGACCGCGCGCTGGCTGCAGGTGTACCCGCCGGGCCAGACCCAGCCCCTCGATTACAGCTTCAGCGCACTGGCCTGCTCAGCTGCCGGAGGCTCGGTGCACAGCCTGAGCGTCGAGGCGGTCCGGCCGGGCAGGACCGGCCAGTAGCCGTGCCGCCAGGCCACCCGACCGGCTAGCCGGGCCGGTAGCGTTCCGGGCATGGACGATCTCAACCCGCGGCTGCGGGCTGTCTGCGACCTTGATATGGCCGAGATCCGCGAATTCGGCGGCCGCCATGAATACGACGGCAAGATCCAGGACCTGTCCCGCGCCGGAGTCCAGGCCGGGCTTGCGCGGCTGGCTGCCGCGGCATCGGCGGGCGAACGGCTTGCCGACCCGCACGACGAGGTGCACCTGGCGATCTTCGAGCAGCGCGCGCGGATCGCGCTCGGCCGTCTTGAGCTGCACCGGCGCAATCCGCTGCCGCACCTGGCGAACCTGGACCTGTCCGGCTACGACCGGGAGTACGCGCCGCAGCAGCAGCGCGACAGCGCGCGGCGCCAGCACCTCGCGGCATGGCCGCAGGCAATCGACGCCGCCGTGGACGCTCTCGACCAGGTGCCGGCGCCTGTCGCCGAGGCGCTCGGCGACGCGATCCGCGGCCTGGCGGCCGGCATTCCGGCCGCCGCCCCCGAGCCATTGCGCGCGGCCGCGCTGGCCGCGCACGCACGGCTGGTCGCGCACGTGGACGCGGCCGCCGCCAGCGGCAGTCCTGACCCGGCCCTGGGCGCCCGGCAGCTCACCGCCCTGATGAGCGGCTCCGAGGGGATGCCGCTGGACCTTGGCAGGCTGGCCGAGCGCGCCGACGCCGAACGGGACCGGCTGACAACGCTGCTGGCCCACGACTGCGCCAGGATCGATCCAACCCGTCCGCCGCTGGCAGTGGCGCGAGAGCTTATCCGTGAGCACCCGGATGCCAGCGGGGTCATCGACGCGGCCCGGCACTGGGCCCGGCAGGCCATCGACTTCACCAGGGAGAAGAACCTGGTGCCTTACCATGACGGGGAGTGCCTGGTGGGGCCGGCACCGCCGTCGCGCTGCTGGGCGACGGCCATGATGTCGCCGGCTGCCCCCGGCGAGCCCGACGGCCCCTCCTGGTATCACATCACGCCGCCAGAGGCGTCCTGGCCGGCGGACGGGATCGAGGAATGGCTGGAAGTCTTCAGCGACACCACGCTGCCGGCCATTACCGTGCATGAGGTCGCGCCGGGTCATTTTTCGCATGGAAGGGCGCTGCGGCGGGCGGCGACGGAGGTCCGGCGCACACTGCAGTCGACGGCATTCACCGAGGGCTGGGCGCATTATGCGGAAGAACTGTCCGTCGAGGAAGGCTTCCAGGGCGGTGACCCGCGGTTCGCCATCGGCGTCTGGCTCGAGGCGCTGGTCCGGGTCGCCCGGCTGGCCTGCGCGATCGGCGTGCACGCCGAGGGAATGACGGTGGCCGAGGCGGCGCGCATGTTCGAGGCCCGCACTTACCTGTCCGGCCAGGCGGCGCGGTCGGAGGCGCGCCGGGCCACTTTCGATCCCACCTACGGCCGCTACACCTGGGGCAAGCTGGAGATCATGGCCCTGCGGGAGGTGGCCAGAAGGGAGTGGCGCGCCGGCTGGACGCTGCAGCGGTTCCACTCTGCCATGCTCAGCCTGGGGTCGCCGCCGCTCGGCCTGCTCGCCGCCGCCGTCGAGCGCGGCTGACCGGGAGCAAGGCGCGGCTCGCCGCGACCAAGCCGTGCCAGCGCTCGCGGCTGGAGCTGGCGGGCCGCACCGTGGCCACGGCCGGCCGGCCGGCCGGCGGGCGCGCATGAGACGATGACCGTGCGGATTCAGCCGCAAGGCCACAAGGATCATGTTGGAGACTGACCGCCCGGCGGCGCACCGCCGCGGAGCAGCGAACAGCGGCAGCACCCTGCGCCAGGACCGCCAGCCTGCGCGGCCCCGCCGCGCGAGCGCCGGGCGGCTGCCTGCCAGGACCGCGGGTGCCGCCTGCGTGATCGCGGCCGCGGCCGCGCTGCTGGCCGGCTGTGCGCAGCCGGCCTCATCGGGGCCGACGATCCAGATCGGGACGGCCTATGTGCAGCAGCCGGATCCCGCCGGCACCACAGATGCCTATCTCGTCATCGAGAACAACGGCTCAGCGGATCGCCTGCTCTCGGCCAGCACCAGCGCGGGAGGCCGAGTCGCGTTGCGCGGCCCCGCAGCGCGCTTGTCCGCCTCGGCCAGCGACACCGCCATGCAGACCGTGCCGGACATCCGCATTCCAGCCGACCAGACCACCCGGCTGGCGCCCAACGGCTTTCACTTGCTGATCACCGGAGCGCGGCCGATGCAGGCCGGGCATGAGATCACCTTGACGCTCGTTTTCGCCCGGGCCGGCCCGATCAGTGTGGCCGCCGAAGTCACCAACCCGCAGAGCGGCGGCAGCAGCTACTTCATCAACTAGGCGCCCGCCCGCCACCGCCGCTGCCGCGGCGTCCGTCCGCATCGGCCGGCCGCTGAGCGCATGCCGCCCCGGCCCGGACACCGCCGCTGCCCGCCTGCCGCCGCCGCCGGTTTGCACTGCTGGCTGGCTTGCCTGACGACGCGGGCCGGCGGATGGTCCGGGGAGTTGTCGCGGCTCGCTTCGCGATATATCGTCTTGATGTCGGTGCGGCATATCTCATGCACGCGGCGCATCTGCAGACTTGGAGGTTCTGACATGGCGACCGGACCCGACCTGCGAATCGGAGACGCCGACCGCGAGCAGGCAGCCGCCAGCCTGCGCGAGCACTTTGCCCAGGGCAGGCTCTCGCTCGAGGAATTCAACGAGCGCCTCGATACCGTCTTCGCCGCCACGACCCAGGGCCAGCTGCGCCGCGTCACCAGCGACCTGCCGCACGTGGCCGCGCCGGCGGCGCCGCGACCGGTCACCACCCGGCACATGCCGCAGGATGACGCTGGGCGCGGCTACTCTCAAAGCCGCCCCAGGCTCCGGCTCCTGACCGCCGTCGCCGCTGTCCTGCTGACCTGGCTCGTCTTCGCCAGCCTGCTGATCCCTGAGCTGAGGGGCTTCCCGGCGGTGGGCCGGTTCGCGGTATTGCTGCTGATCTTCGGCCTGGTGCGCGGCCTCTTCCGCCGGATCGTGGGCGCCGGGCGGGGCGGATACTCCCGCCGGGGATGCGGCCGGCACAGCAGCTGGGGCGGCCAGGACAGTTCATGGCGGTAATGCCGCCGCGGCCGGGCCGCGGTCAGGATCGGACCCGGCCGGGCCGCGGTCAGGATCGGAGCGGGGCTCGCAGCGGGACGACCAGATAACGAAAAGCCGGGCTTTCGGCCGCCGCACCGGCGGCGGTCTCCCCGGATTCTCCCGCGTCCTCCGCCGGACCCGCCCAGGTGATCAACGCTGGCTTCGTCGGGCTGGTGAACTCGAGCCTGATCCGGCCGGACTCGGGGGCTTGGCCCGCACCCGGCTCGGCCGCGCTTCCCGATCGCCGCGCGGCGCCAGGCAGCGCCGCGGCGGTAACGCCATCGAGCAGGTATCCGGGGTTGAACGAGATCACCGGCTCGTCGCCAGAGAACTCGGCGGCCACGGACTCCACGGCACGCGCTCGTCCCTCGGCATGAGCCTCGATGACGACCCTGCCCGGCCCGAACTCCAGGCGCACCGGGCTGGCGCGCTCGGCGACGAGTGAAACCCGCCGGACTGCCTCGATGAAAGGCCCGGCAGGAAGCACAGCCTGGCAGCCGAAGCCGGCGGGGAAACGGGTCTGGTACCTGATGAACTCGCCCGCGATCAGCCGGGCTGTCAGCCGCCGCCTGCCATCCTCGAAGGTGATCATGCCATCGGCCTGCTGGCCAGAGCCGGCAAGCCGTCCAGCCATGCTGCCCCGATCTGCCTCGCCGGGCGTCCGTGCCGACCCGGCGGTGCCGAACGATACGGCCACCGGCTCGCCCGCCGCCATCGTCCGCGCAGCGTCGGCGATCGTCCTGGCCGGCACCAGCGCGGCGTTGCGAATCCCGGCTGCCGCGGGTCTCCAGCCGATCTCGCTGACCGCCAGCCGGTACCGGTCAGTCGTGGCCAGCGTCATCGTCTCGCCGTCGGTGTCCAGGTACACTCCCGTGAGCATCGGCAGCGTGTCGTCCCTGCTTGCCGACGGCACGACCTGCGCCGCCGCGGCGCCCAGGGCGCCGCCGTCTACCGTCCCGGCGGCCTGCGGCGGCTCAGGCAGCGCTGGATACTCATCGGCGGGCAGCGAGACGAGCGTGAACTCCGCGCGGCCGCACGTCAGGCTGACCGTGTCGGCGGCGGAGCAGAACTCGGCGGGCGCCGCGGGCAGGCTGCGAGTGATCTCCGCCAGCAGCCGGCCGGGCACCAGTGCCGCCCCCTGCTCCGCCACCTCGGCATCGATACGGACGCGCGCCGACACCTCGTAGTCAAAGCAGGACAGTGTCAGCCCTTCGTCACCGGCCTGCAGGAGCAGGCCCGAGAGCACAGGCACGACCGGTCGCGACGGCAGCGCCCGCGCCACCCACCCCACTGCGTCGCCGAGCGAATCCCGTCCGACCCTTAACTGCACTGCTGCCCCTTTACCGCGCTGCCGCCCTCTACCGCGCTGCTGCCTCCGGCCCGGCACCCGGCATCACTCGATCCTGACACCTGCCTCCGACAATTCCGACATCACTCCAGCAGGCCGGCGGGCGCGCTGGCGAGAGCGGCCTCGATCGCCCTGGCCAGTTCGCGCGCGGACGCGGTCGTCAGCTCGACCGCGACCCGCGCCGACGGGCCCTTCGCCGGGTTCCGGAAGTCGATGTTCAGGGTGTGCTCAGCCATGGCATGGACGGGGTGGTCAAAGTAGACGCTGGCGTCACTGAGCGGGAACCAGCCCGATGCCCCTTTTCCGCTGCCGCTGATTTCGATCTGCTCCGTCCGGTAGGTGCACATGCCAATCCCCTCAGCCCGCCAGGTAACGGCCGTAGAAGTCCCAGATCTTCTCCCAGCCCTCATTAGCCGCCTCCACCCGGTAGGCGGGCCGGTCCACGGCGAAGAATGCATGGCCCGCGTTCTCGAAGGTATGGAACTCGTGCGGCTTGCCGAGGTTCGTCAGCACCTTCGCGATCTCAGCGGTCTCCTCGGGCGCGGGGAACTTGTCGTCCGCGCCGAACAGGCCGAGCAAGGGACAGGACAGGTCCTTGGCCAGGTCGATGACCGGCGCCCGCTGCGGGGCGCCTGGCGGCATCGGATTCATCACGGCGGCGCCGTAGCAGTCAACCGCCGCATCCAGCTGAAGGCTGCAGGCGGCAAGGAACGACTGGCGGCCGCCTGAGCAGTAGCCGATGACCCCGACCATGCCGTTCGAGCCGTCCAGCCGCCGCAGGTGTCCGGCCGCGCCGCCGACGTCGCCGACCAGGCGCTCGTCGGGCACGCCGCCCTTGGCGCGGGCCGTGGCGGCGGCATCGTCCGGGCTTGCTCCTGGCGCGTCCCGGTAATAGAGGTTCGGCATCAGCGCCGCATAACCGTAGGCGGCGAACTTCCTGGTGATCTCCTTAGTCGCCGAGTCATAGCCGGGCATATGGTGGATCACCACCACGCCGCCGAACGGGCCGGGGCCGTGCGGGCGGGCGAGGTAGGCCTCGATCTGGTCGCCGCGGTGACCGGTAATGCTGATGGTCTCGGCAGTCAGCGCTTCCTTCATGCGCACGCTCTCCTTTTCGGTCCTTCTTGGTCCTTTTCGGTTCCTGGTTCATTTCTGCGGCCGCGTTATCTATCCTGCCAGCCGGCCAGGAGCGGCGTTTCCGCTGGAGCTGGCAGCACGCATGCGACAGGATCGGAATAGAGCCGCGGCCCGCGGGCGCCAGCAGGAAAGGTGATGTCATGACCCCCGGCGCCTTCCTGGCGGTGCTGGTATTCCTGGCTGTGGGCTGCGTGCTGGGATGGCATGCGAACCGCACGCGCGCGGCAAACAGCGATGTGCGGACCACAAAGAACAGGCTGCCGGGCTTCCGGCGCACCAGGATGCGCAGCGGCGCGATCTCGCTGGCGCTGATCATCGCCCTGCTGCTGGTATTCAGCGCGCTGCTGCATCACTGAGCATTCCGCCGTCGCCCGCATCACCCTCAGCGACGCCAGCGGTCCAGCCGGGCGAACGTCCGCGGACCCGCCGGGCGGACGTCCGCGGTGCCCCCCCGGGCGGACGTCCGCGGCCCGCCGGGCGACGCCGGCGTTCCCCGGTGCTCGGCAGGCATCCTGGGTGCCCGGCCGCTGCGCCTGGCAGCAAACACGTTGAGCCGCTCAACGATTGACAAGATCAACCCGCTACCCTAACCTTGACCCAGTCAATCGTTCAGAAACCTCAGCAACTTGCCGCCGCCGTTACGGATGGCCAGCGGCGCGGAACGGGAGCCGGTGTGGAAGCGCAGCCGCGCGGCGAGCAGCTCGACGCGGAGATCCTCGACAGCGTGATCGAGTTCATCAAGCTCATCGTCACGCTCGGCGAGGGCATCGCCCAGCGCCTGAGCATCCCCGCACCCTTCATCAAGGCGCTGTCCACGCTGGAGTGCCCGATGGCGATGAAGGACCTGGGCAAGCGGATGCACTGCGATCCGTCCTTCGTCACCGTCCTCGCCGACATGCTGGAACAGCGCGGGCTGGCCCGGCGCGAGGCCTGTCCGGACGACCGGCGGGTCAAGTACCTGGTGCTCACCGGGGATGGCCTCGCGCTGAAGGACCGGATCCAGACCGAAGTGGCCGCCCGCATGCCCTGGAGCCATGCGCTCACCGAAGACGAGCGCGCGCAGCTGCTCACGCTGATCAGGAAGATGCTCAGGGCCGAGAGCCTGCCGGGGCTCGCGGAGGCGGATTCCGGGCGCCCAGACACTGCGCAGGCGCCCTGCCCGGCGCCCACAGGGAGGTGGATGACCTCCTGACGGCCGGCCCGCGGCGCACCGGCCAGCGCCGCGGCGCACCGCCGGCGCAGAGCTTCGCCTCTCCGGCATCTGCCTAGCGCAGGGCCTGCGGGCCCGCCACCACTCATCCCGCGCTGACTCGGCCCGGGCCATCGCCTGAGCTCCCGGCCCGCACTAAACCAACGCCTGTTAGGAGACTCCAATGTCTGCCAATATGTCCGCGCGCGGACTGGGCGCTACGCCCGGCAGCACGGCTGTCGCGAGCGGACTGCCCGGCGCGCCCGGCCGCCCGGCTCGCAAGCATCTCGGCCTGGCTCTGGTGGTCATTGCCACGGCCCAGCTGATGGTGGTGCTCGACGCCACGATAGTGAACGTCGCGCTGCCCGACATCCAGAGGGCGCTGGGATTTTCCGGTTCCGGCCTGGAATGGGTTGTCAACGCCTACGCGCTGACCTTCGGCGGCCTGCTCCTGCTCGGCGGCCGCGCCGGGGACATTCTCGGCCGGCGGCGTGTCTTCATCGCGGGAATCATCCTGTTCTCCGTGGCCTCGCTGGCCGGCGGATTCGCCACCTCGGAGGCCTGGCTGCTGACGGCGCGCGCGATCCAGGGCGTCGGTGCGGCGATCGTGGCTCCGACGGCGCTGTCCCTGGTCACAACCACCTTCCCGGAAGGCCCGCCGCGGAACCGGGCGATGGGCGTCTACGCAGCGATGAGCATCGGCGGCGCTGCAGTCGGCCTGATGGCGGGCGGCCTGCTGACGACCTACGCGTCCTGGCGCTGGGTGCTGTTCGTCAACGTGCCGATCGGGATCGTGGTCGCGCTGATGGCACGGCGGGCGCTCACCGAGTCCCAGCGGCGCCCTGGCCGGTTCGACCTGCCCGGCGCGATCACCTCCACCCTCGGCCTGGCGGCGCTGGTCTACGGTCTGACCAGCGCGGCGACCACCCCGAATGGCGTCTCGCACTGGGGCGACGCCAGGGTGCTGCTCTCGCTGTCAGCCTCGGTCGTGCTGCTCGCCACGTTCGTCATCATCGAGTCGCGCAGCAAGCACGCGCTGATGCCGCTGCGGATCTTCCGCAACCGGAACAGGTCCGGGGCATACCTGATCATGCTCTGCGTCGGCACCGCGATGTTCGGGATGTTCTTCTTCCTGACGATCTTCGTGCAGACTGTCTGGCACTACAGCGCGCTCAAGACCGGCGTGGCCTACCTGCCGATGGTGGCCACCATCATGGTGATGGCCGGTGCCAGCTCCCAGCTGGTTCCCCGGATCGGCGCGCGGCCGCTGCTGCTCGCCGCCTCGGCGATAGCCAGCGGCGGCATGTTCTGGCTGTCGCGGATCAACGAGCACTCCACTTACGCTGGAGGGCTGCTCGGCCCGATGCTGGTGACCGCGGCTGGCCTGGGCATGCTCTTCATGCCGGCCACCCTCGTTGCCCTGTCCAGAGTCGACGACAAGGATGCGGGCCTGGCCTCCAGCCTGGTCAACACCGGTCAGCAGGTCGGCGGCTCGATCGGGCTGGCCATCCTCGGCACCGTAGCCTGGACCGTCGTCGCCGACACCGCCAGGAAATCAGTGGCAGCAGCCAGGACCGCAGCAATAGCTGCCGCCAGGGCGGGCCATCCCGTGCACGTCAATCAGGCGCAGGCCAAGACGACGATCTACAACAACGCGCTGGCAGTCGGCTTCTCCCGCGGGTTCGAGGTGTCAGCCGTGATCATGCTGATCGCCCTGATTATCACGATCGTTGCCATCCGGGTTAAGCGCGCCGACCTAGCCGGTATCGAAGGCCCGGTGGTCGGATAGAACCAGGGCCCGACCGGCTTGCGGCAGTTCCTGCCGGGCCGGCGCTGTCAGCTGCCGGCCCCGGCAGCTTGCTCAGCCGGGGCCGGCGAACGGGCCGGCTCCCGCGATAGGACTCGAACCTATAACCTGCCGGTTAACAG
>DATJZH010000269.1:0-13827 GCA_035499215.1 Streptosporangiaceae bacterium
CTGCTGTCAGCCGGGCCGCCCGGACGAGCCGCGGCGGCTTGCGGTGCCGCGGCGAGCGCGGCGGGCATGCGTCGAATGCGGCGAAGTAGCTGACGTCAGCGCAGACCCAGGTGACACCCATCCCCCGCTCCCCCGAGCGCAACCCGCCACAACAGCTCGCGGCGGTAATCAATTCCCCTGGCCGATGGTTCCATGTCAGTCCCGCTCAGTCCAGCTCCGCGCTGCCGGGAAAGGCAAGTGTCTTCCTGGTGACGGTTAAGCGCGGTTAATGGCCGGTCATTTCGTCCGCCCCGAAGCGGCCAGGGCGGCGGTAGGGTGGCGGGCGGCGCCATGACCCGCTGTCACCCCGCGACGCCCGTTTGCGGCAGGGGAACTGAACCGGTGGTTCGGCCTGGTCACGTTCCCGTGCCGCCAATAGCCGCCGATCTGCGGCTTGTGGCAGAGTATCGGGATGAAGTTCCTGATCCGGGTGCTGATCACGGCGGCCGCCGTCGGCGCCGCGACGGCCCTCGTGCCCGGAATCGAGCTGACCACGGCCAGCACGACATCGCAAATCTGGACGCTGATTGTCGTGGCGCTGATCTTCGGCGTGGCCAATGCCGTGCTGAAGCCGATCATCAAGCTGATCGGCTGCCTCTTCTATATTCTGACCCTCGGGCTGTTCGCCCTGGTGGTGAACGCGCTGCTGTTCTGGCTTACCAGCTGGGCGGCCGGCAAGCTTTCGCTCCCGTTCCACGTCACCGGCTTCTGGGCCGCCTTCTGGGGCGCCATCATCGTGGGTGTCGTCGGCTGGGCGCTCAACCTGATCTTCGACGATGACCGCCGGGAGCGCCGAGCCGTCCGATCCGCGGCACGCTGAGGCAGGGCTGGGCTAATTCCGTCGCCATTCTGCGGTTATGGTCGTAGCGAGGCCAGCGACCCGGCGGGGGCGGCGGCGCACGAGGAGAAACGATATGGGGGCGCACCGCTGATGGCCACGACCCCGAAAACAGAGGGCCGCCGCCCTCGGGCCGCGACGTACCGCGTCCAGCTGCACGCTGGCTTCACCTTCGACGACGCCGCCGCCGTCACGGGCTATCTTGCTGCCCTCGGCGTCAGCCACCTGTACTGCTCGCCGTACCTGCAGGCCGCCCCTGGCAGCACCCACGGCTATGACATCACCGACCACGCACAGCTGAACACCGAGCTCGGCGGCGCGCAGGCATACCAGCGCCTGGTCGAACGGCTGGCCAGCACCGGCCTTGGCCAGGTGCTCGACATCGTGCCCAACCACATGGCGCTGGCCGGACGGGCCAACGCCTGGTGGTGGGACGTGCTCGAGAACGGGCCGTCGAGCCGGTACGCCAGCTATTTTGACATCGACTGGGACCCGCCGCAGCGCAAGCTGACCGCCACCGTGCTGATGCCGATTCTCGGCGACCATTACGGCCGGGTCCTGGAAGAAGGCGAGCTGACTCTGCAACGGGAGGGCGGGTCGTTCACTATCCGCTATTACCGGCATGCGGCGCCCGTATCGCCCCGCACGCTCGACGAGCTGCTGAGCCGGGCGGCAGCCAGGGCCGGCTCAGCAGAGCTGGCTGAGCTGGCCACGGCACACGGCAGCCTCCCGCACGCCCTGCTGACTGACCCGGCAGCCGTCGCCGAGCGGCACCGGGGCAAGGAAGACCTCCGCGGGCGGCTGGCCGGACTGTGCGCGGCCCGGCCGCAGGTGGCAGCCGCCATCGACGCCGAGGTCGCGGCGCTGAACCGCGACCCCGATTCCCTCGACCAGCTGCTGAGCCGGCAGAACTACCGGCTGGCTTTCTGGGGCACCGCGGCCGAGGAGATCTCCTACCGGCGGTTCTTCAACATCCAGACGCTCGCGGGGCTGCGGGTGGAAGACGAAGCCGTCTTCGCCGACACCCACCGGCTTATCCTCGGGCTGGTCGCCGACGGGACCATCGACGGGCTGCGGGTCGACCACGTCGACGGCCTCGCCGATCCCGAGGGCTACCTGGTCCGGCTGCGCGATTGCACCGGGGGCACCTACGTGGTGGTGGAGAAGATTCTCGAGGCCGCCGAGGAACTGCCGGGTGCCTGGCCGGTGGCGGGCACCACCGGCTACGACTTCCTGAACCGGGTCAACCAGCTGTTCGTGGACTCCGGCAACGCGGCCGCCATCCGCAGCTGCTACGCGCGCGCGACCGGCTGCCGCCAGGACTACGCCGAGGTCGTGCACGCCGCCAAGCTGCAGATCATGCGGGAGGAACTCGCCGCCGAGGTGGAGCGGCTCACCGGCGTCCTCGCCGACGTCTGCGAGCGGCACCGCCGCCAGCGCGACCACACCCGGCGCGAGCTGCGCGACGCGCTGCGCGAGGTGATCGCCGCGTTTCCGGTTTACCGTACCTACGCCGCGCCTGGCCGCCCGGTCAGCCCGGCCGATCGGGCCCAGGTGGCCGCCGCTGTGGCCGGGGCCAGGAAGCGCCGGCCCGACGTCGACAGCGAGCTCATCGGCTTCATCGGCGAGCTGCTTGTGCTCGACCATCCCGGCGGGCCCGAAGTTGATTTCGCCGTGCGCTTCGCCCAGGTGAGCGCGCCGGTCATGGCCAAGGGCGTGGAAGACACCGCGTTCTACCGCTATCAGCCGCTGGCCTCGCTGAACGAGGTGGGCGGTGATCCCGGCACCTTCGGCACCCCGGTGGCGGACTTCCACGGGGCGATGTCGGCGGCGGCGCGGCACTGGCCGAACGCGATGCTCACCCTCTCGACCCATGACACCAAGCGCAGCGCCGACGTGCGGGCCCGCATCAGCCTGCTGTCGGAACTGCCGCGGCCCTGGAGACGCGCCGTGACCGGCTGGGCGAGGCGCAACAGGCGGCACAAGCAGAACGGGTGGCCCGACCGCAACGCCGAATACCTGCTCTACCAGACCCTGGTGGGTGCCTGGCCGATCGATTCCGGGCGCGTCCGCGCGTACATGCGCAAGGCCGCCAAGGAAGCCAGGGTGCACACCTCGTGGGTCGACCCGCAGGCCGGGTATGACGACGCGCTGGCCGCCTTCGTCACCGCTGTGCTGGCCGACGAGGGCTTCGTCGCTGACCTGGAGGCGTTCCTCGCCGAGCACCGGCTGGTCGAGCTCGGCCGGGTCAGCTCGCTGGCCCAGACCGCGCTGCTGCTGACCTGCCCGGGCGTGCCCGACCTGTACCAGGGCACCGAAGTGTGGGACCTGTCGCTGGTCGACCCCGACAATCGCCGCCCGGTCGACTACGCGGCCCGGCGCACGCTCCTCGATGCCGTGGCCGGCGCCGGGCCTGACGCGGCACTGGCCCGCGCTGACGAAGGCGGGCCCAAGCTGTGGCTGATCCACCGGCTGCTGGCGCACCGGCGCGGCAGCCCCGGCGTCTACGGCCCTGATTCCGGCTATCAGCCGCTGTGCGTCACCGGCCCGCGGGCCGACCGCGCGGTGGCCTTCGCCCGCACCGGGGGGCTCGTCGTCGTCGTGCCCCGGCTGGTCAGCGGGCTCGCAGCGGGCTGGGGGGGCACCACCGTCGCGCTGCCAGGCGGCGCATGGACCAGCGTGCTCACCGGCGAGGCGGCGGCGGGCGGCGACGCCCGCCTGGACGGCCTGCTCGAGCGGTTTCCTGTCGCGATCCTGGGCAGGGAGAGCTGATGCACGAGTTCAGGGTGTGGGCCCCGCGCCCGCAGCGGGTCGAGGTCGTCCTCGGCGGGCACAGGGCGTCCGGCGGGCACAGGGCGCAGATGCGGCCGGCGGCGGGCGGCTGGTGGACGTGCCCGGTGGCCGGGGCGGGCCCCGGCACCGATTACGCCTTCAGCCTCGACGGCGGCCCGCCGCGTCCCGACCCGCGCTCGGCCTGCCAGCCGCAGGGCGCCCACGGCCCGTCCCGGCTGGTCGACGCGTCGGCGTTCGCCTGGACCGACGGCGGCTGGCGGGGGCTGCCGCTGGCCGGCTCGGTCCTCTACGAGTGCCATATCGGCACCTTCTCCGCCCGGGGCACTTTCGACGGGGCGATCGAGCATCTAGGGCACCTGGTCGACCTCGGCGTCGACGCCATCGAGCTGCTTCCGGTCGCCGAGTACTCCGGGCGGCGGGGCTGGGGCTACGACGGCGTCGACCTGTTCGCCCCGCACCACGCCTACGGCGGGCCGGGCGGGCTCAGGAGGCTGGTGGACGCCGCGCACTCGCGCGGCCTGGGCGTCGTGCTTGATGTCGTCTACAACCATCTCGGGCCGACCGGGAACTACCTGCGGGAGTTCGGTCCCTACTTCTCGCCTCGGCACCAGACCAACTGGGGCGATGCCGTCAACTTCGACGGCCCCGGCAGCGACGAGGTGCGGCGCTTCGTCGTCGACAACGCGCTGGCGTGGCTGCGCGACTATCACGTCGACGGGCTGCGCATCGATGCCGTGCACGCGATCGTCGACGGCTCGGCCACCCACATTCTCGAGGCGCTCGCGGTCGAGGTGGACGCACTGGCCGCGCAGGTGCACCGTCCGCTGTTCCTCATCGCCGAAAGCGACCTCAATGACCCGCGTTTCGTCCGCAGCCGCGAGGCCGGCGGGTACGGCCTGGCGGCGTCCTGGGCCGACGAATGGCATCACGCCCTGCACGCCGCCCTGACGGGGGACGTGAGCGGTTACTACGAGGACTTCGGCTCGCTGGAACTGCTGGCCAAGGCGCTGCGCCAGGCGTGGGTGCATGACGGCAGCTACTCCCCGCACCGCCGGCGTGTGCACGGCCGGCCGCCGACCGGGCTGACCGGCAGCCAGTTCGTCGTCTGCACGCAGAACCACGACCAGGTCGGCAACCGGGCGGCCGGGGAGCGCACCAGCGCACTGATGAGCTGCGGGCGGCTCCGGGTGGCCGCCGCGCTGCTGCTCACCGGGCCGTTCGTGCCGCTGCTGTTCCAGGGCGAGGAGTGGGGGGCAACGACGCCGTGGCAGTACTTCACCGACCACGCCGATCCCGAGCTCGGCCAGGCAGTCAGCGCCGGACGCCGGCAGGAGTTCGCCGCCTTCGGCTGGGCCCCTGGCGAGGTGCCCGATCCGCAGCAGCCGGCGACCTTCGAGCGGTCCAGGCTCGACTGGACCGAGCCAGCGAAGAACGGGCACGCCGACCTCCTGGCCTGGTACCGGGAGCTAATCGCGCTGCGCCGGCGCCATCCGGCGCTCGGCGACCCGCGCCTGGACCGCGTCGCGACCGAATACGATGAGATCGTCGGCTGGCTCATCTTCCGCCGCGGACCCATTGCCGTGGCCGCGAACCTCGGCAGCCAGACCTGGATCTGGCCGACCGACCCGTCGACGACGCTGCTCGCCGCGTCCGATCCGCGGATCGAGCGAGTCCAGCAGGGCCTGACCCTTCCGCCCGACAGCGTCGCCATCCTGGCTGAGCCAGCCGCTGCCCCGAGCCAGGCTGAGAAAGGATTCCAGCACAGATGAGCGAACCCATTGAGACCTGGCCGGGCCGGCCCTACCCGCTGGGAGCCGCCTACGACGGTGCCGGGACCAACTTCTCGCTGTTCTCCGTGGTCGCTGACTGCGTCGAGCTGTGCCTGTTCGACGACGACGGCACCGAGCAGCGAGTGCCGCTCGAGGAAATCGACGCCTCGTGCTGGCATGCCTTTCTCCCGTCGGTGACGCCGGGGCAGCGTTACGGCTACCGGGTGCACGGGCCGTGGGACCCGCCGGGCGGCCAGCGGTGCAACCCGGCGAAACTGCTGCTCGACCCGTATGCCAAGGCCGTCGATGGCGCGGTCGACTGGGGCCAGGCGTGCTTTCCCTACAACTTCGGCGACGAGAACTCCCGCAACGACGAGGACAGCGCACCGCGCGTGCCGAAGTCAGTCGTGCATAACCCGTACTTCGACTGGGGCAACGACCGGCCGCCGGACGTTCCGCTCAACGAGTCGATCATCTACGAGGTCCACGTCAAGGGCTTCACCGTACGGCACCCGGACATCCCGGCGGCGCAGCGGGGCACCTACGCCGGCCTGGCTCACCCGGCCGCCGTCGAGTACCTCACCCGGCTGGGCGTCACCGCCGTCGAGCTGCTCCCCGTGCACCAGTTCGTGCATGACTCTCATCTCGTCGGGCGGGGGCTGAGGAACTACTGGGGCTACAACTCGATCGGCTTCCTGGCCCCGCACAATGAGTACTCGGCCGGCGGGCAGCGCGGCGAGCAGGTCGCGGAGTTCAAGGCGATGGTGCGTGCGCTGCATGAGGCCGGGATCGAGGTGATCCTCGATGTCGTCTACAACCACACGGCCGAGGGCAACCACCTGGGCCCGGTCCTGTCGATGAAGGGGATCGACAACGCGGCCTATTACCGCCTTGTGCCGGATAACCGCGGGTTCTACTACGACACCACCGGGACGGGGAACAGCCTCAACGTGGGCAACCCGCATACCCTCCAGCTGATCATGGACTCGCTGCGCTACTGGGTCACTGACATGCATGTCGACGGGTTCAGGTTCGACCTGGCCGCCAGTCTTGCCCGCCAGTTTCACGAGGTGGACCGCCTGTCGGTTTTCTTCGACCTGATCCAGCAGGACCCGGTCGTCTCCCAGGTCAAGCTCATCGCCGAGCCATGGGACATCGGCGAGGGCGGCTACCAGGTGGGCAACTTTCCGGCGCTGTGGTCGGAGTGGAACGGCCGCTATCGCGACACCGTGCGGGACTTCTGGCGGGGCGAGCCCGCCACTCTCGGCGAGTTCGCCTCCCGCCTCACCGGCAGCTCCGACCTCTATCAGGCCGACGCCCGCCATCCTGGCGCCAGCGTCAACTTCGTCACCGCCCATGACGGCTTCACCCTGCGCGACCTCGTCTCCTACAACGAGAAGCACAACCAGGCCAACGGCGAGGACGGGGCCGACGGCGAGAGCTACAACCGATCCTGGAACTGCGGGGCCGAAGGCGAGACCAGCAAGAAAGGCGTCCTGGCACTGCGACGTCGGCAGCAGCGCAACTTCCTCGCCACGCTGCTGCTCTCCCAGGGTGTCACGATGCTCCTCGGCGGCGACGAATCCGGGCGCACCCAGGGCGGCAACAACAACGCCTACTGCCAGGACAACGAGATCTCCTGGCAGGACTGGGAGCATGTCGACAATGATCTGATCGACTTCACCAGGCGGCTGATCGCGCTGCGGCGCGAGCATCCGGTGCTGCGGCGGCGGCGCTGGTTCCAGGGCCTGCCCATTCGCGGCTCGGTGGATCTCGGCTGGTGCAAGCCAGACGGCACTGAGATGAGCGATCAGGACTGGGACGCGGGCGCGGCCGCCTCCGTGGGCCTTTTCCTCAACGGCCAGGCGATTACCGATCGTGATCGCCGCGGCCAGCGGGTAACCGATGATTCCTTCCTGCTGCTCTTCAACGCTCACCACGAGCCCATCGACTGGACGCTGCCCAAGCAGTGGGGAGAGCGCTGGGAGCCGACCATCGACACCTCGGATCCGCGGCGGGAGGGACGGCGTTTCGAAAGCGGTCAGGCCCTGCCCCTGGCGGGGCGCTCGGTCATCGTGATGCTCCGCCGGGAGACTGCCAGGGCCTGACCGAGCCCGAACTTCCCGCCTGGCCGGGCGGGCCCGGCAGGGCCGGCCCGGCAGGGACCGGCCTCGCCGTGACGGGCCTGGCAGGGACCCGGCCTCGCCGGGGCCGGCCAGCCTGGCAGCAGTCCCATCATCATCGCATCGGGCCGACCGTCAGGCCTGCTACCAAGGCGGCGATGTCCGCGGCTGCCTCAGGCCGGCTGAGCCGGGCTGAGGCAGCCCGCATCGCGGCAATGGCAGCGGGGTCCCGGCGAAGCCAGGCGATCTCGCTGACCAACTGCCGCACCCGCGGCGCATGACGGCCGGCCCCGGCGGCGACCACGAATTCGGCGTTGCCTTCTTCCTGGCCAGGCACGTGCGAGGTGAGCACGAGCGGGGCACCGCAGCAGGTCGCCTCGGCAATCGTGCCGGGACCTGCCTTGGTGACAACCACGTCGGCGCAGCGCAGCCACTCCGCCATGTTGTCGACGAATCCTTTCACCGCCAGGCGGCCGCCGGCCCTGGCCGCCAGGCGGGTCAGCCTGCGCTGCAGGCGGCGGTTGCGGCCGCAGATGACGACCACGGCGACATCATCGAACCGCCTGACGATCGCGGCCGTACGCCGGTAGATGCGGCCCGAGCCCTCGGCCCCGCCAGTCAGCACGACGAGAAACCTGCGCCTGCTCAGGCCCAGCGACTGGCGCAGCGCCCGGCGTTCGCGGGCCCGCAGCGGGCCGCGCAGGAACTCCGGGGTGACGGGCAGCCCGATCTCCACGTACCGGCCAGGCGCGGCGGCACTGCGGTCGCGGTCCCCGCTCGCCGCGGCCAGCGGCACGACGATCCGGTCTACTTCCGCGCAGTGCCAGGTCCGGTGAGTGGTGGCCAGGTCGGTGACCACGGTAACGACGGGCGGCCGGTCCGCGCCGTCGTCCGCGGCACCGACCGCCGCGCCGTCGCCCAGGGCGCTGACCGCCGCGCCGCCGGTCAGCGGGTGGAAGGACACGATAGCCGCGGGCTGATGGGCGGCCACGGCAGCGGCAACCGGGCGGGCGACGATGGGGGACACCGTGCGGCGCAGCCACCTCATGGCGGGCCGGGTCTGGAAGCCGTAGTAGATGGCCCCCCATATCCACGGCGTCAGCCGGATCGACGGGCCGTAGAGCCCGGTGATCCACCGCAGCGGAGCGAAGGCGTCCGGGCCGCCCAGCGGATCACACAGGACCGGGGCGAACCGGCCGGGATAGGCCAGCTCCAGCGCCTGGCTTACCGCCAGGGCCGCGCTCCGGTGCCCTCCGCCGGTGTCGGCGATGAGAAAGAGCAACGGC
Source organism: Streptosporangiaceae bacterium (assembly GCA_035499215.1). Lineage (GTDB taxonomy): Bacteria > Actinomycetota > Actinomycetes > Streptosporangiales > Streptosporangiaceae > DATJZH01. Next base: position 8,849 of record DATJZH010000269.1, read on the forward strand.
ACCGGCGCGGGGGCAAGCACGGTGCTGGCGGCAGCAGCCCGCGTCGCATTGTCGAATGCACCCCAGCTGGCGGAGCGCCGGAGCCCCGCTTGTTCTCCTGGCGACGCCGTCTCCGCGGCGGTTGTCACTGCTGCCTCCGCGGCCGTTCTGTCCGGAGGAAGCGGTAAAGATGCTCCCATTGCGCCAGCGCGGCGTGCCGGTCGTGCGCGCAGCTGAGCCGCCGGCCCGCTGCCGCCATGCCGCTGCGCAGGGCCGGGTCCGCGGCCAGCATCTCCAGATACACCGCCATCTCGTCCGCGTCTCCCGGCCGGAATACGAATCCGCTGTGTCCGTGCCGGACGAGTTCAGGAAGAGCACAGGCGCGCGCTGCCACCACGGGCAAGCCGGTCGCCATCGCGTCCAGCGTCGTGAGGCTCTGCAGCTCTGCCTCGGAAGCAATGGCGAAGATGTCCGCCAGCCGGTACAGGGCAGGCAGCTCAGCATCGGGCACGAAGCCGAGAAAAGTGACCTGCGCGGCCAGTCCCAGCCGGCTGGCCCTGGCCCGCAGGCCGGCCTCCGCCGGCCCGGCGCCGACGATGACCAGCTGCACCTGCCGAGTCAGCCGCGCGGTCGCGTCGATGAGCAGATCGACGCGCTTCTCCGGGCTGAGCCGGCCGACCGACATGATGATCGGCCGGTCCCGCATCAGGCCGTGGCGCTGGCGAAGCTGCTCGGCGGCGGGACCGGGCGAGTAGGTCCTGGCGTCCACGCCGTTAGAGATCACCCGCGACGGCGCGCGCAGCCCGCGGTCGCGCAGCAACTGCAGTGCCGTCGCGCTCGGCGCGGTCACGTAGCTGCACCGATTCGAGAAGGCAAGGACGTAGGAGTAGAAGGAATCGTCGAAAGCCCCTGGCCTTCGGCGCAGCGATGGGTGCACGTTCACCGGCAGGTAGTGATTCGTGTACACCACTGGTATGGCCAGCCGCCGTGCCCGCATCAGGGCGGCGGCCCCGAGCACAAGCGGGCAGTGAATGTGCACCACATCGGGCGGGCTGGCGGCAGTCAGCGTGCGCAGTCCGCCGATGGGCGAGCCCAGCCGCATGCCCGGATACGGGGGCCACGGCAGCGACCCGGGGCAGCGCACCCGGACCTGCCCGTCCACGCCGTCGCCACCGCGCACACGCCGGCTCGGGGCCATGACAGCGACAGCATGGCCGCGGTCCGCCAGGCCGGCGGCAAGCGCCCTGGTGACAGTTGGCACGCCGCCTACCATCGGTGCGTACTGATCAGTCACGATCAGAATTCGCATAGCAGCGAATCCTGGTCTGCCGTGTCCGCTTCCGGGCCCGGCCGGCGGTCGCCGGCCCGGTGCTGGCAGGCCCGGTGCCGGCAGCGGCGCCCGGCGGGCCGCGGCTGCCGGGAGGCAGCCGGGATCATCGCTGGCCCCGGCGCGTGTAGAGGCGCACGGCGAGCGGCGCAAGCGTCGCGATCAACGTCAGCGACCACGACGCGGACGCAAGCTCGGGATGCTGCATCGGCCAGCTTGGGGTCGCGCCGGCCGGGTCCGGATTGCCCAGCAGTTGCCGGCAGGCCGCCGCGAGCACGCTGACCGGGTTCCAGTCGGCGATATGCCGCAGCCAGGGCGTCATCCGCGCGGTGGACACGAAGGCGCTGGAGGTAAGCGACAGGGGCAGCAGGACCATCAGGCCCACCGCCTGGGCCGCTTCGGCGCCGCGGGCCAGCATCCCGACGCAGGCACCCGCCCAGCCAGCGGCGCAGGCGAAGAGCAAGGCCAGCCCGAGGGCCAGCAGGGCGGCGCCGATGCCGGTGTGGATCCGCCACCCCACGATGAGGCCGCTCGCCGCGGTTACCGCGGTCGCAATCAGCGTCATCACGAGGTCGGCCAGGGTCCGGCCGGCCAGGACCGAGGCGCGGGACATCGGCAGTGACCGGAACCTGTCGATCAGCCCCGTCGACAGGTCGACAGCCAGCCCGATGGCCGTGCCCTGGGCTGTACCTCCCATGTTGATGGCGAAGATGCCAGCCACAAGGTACTCGCGGTAGTCGCCGCGGCCGGGAAGCATGATCGCGCCGTTGAACACGTAACTGAAGACGAGGACGAACATGAGCGGCTGGACCGTCACATTGAGCAGCTGCTCCGGGGTGGTGATCATCCGGGTCAGGGTGCGCCGGGTCAGCACCCAGACGTCGTTGAGCGCCCACCGCAGCTGCCGGGGCCAGGCGAGGGACGGCCCCGGCGCGGCCGCCGGGGCGCTGCGCGCCGCCGGCCGCCGAGCACCGCCGCGGCCGGGCGCGCGACGCGGCCGCAAAGCGGCGCCAGGGCGAAGGGCTGGCCGGCCGTCTGTGATGCCCGGGGTCATGCCGCGCGCCCCTGCGTCCGCGACGCGGCACGCCGTCCGCGGCCGTCCCCGCCAGTCTGCCCGGCCTCTTCGCGGTCTTTGGGGTGTCCTGGCTGGCTGGGATCTGCCGGATCACGCCGGGGCGCCAGGCCGGTGAGCGCCAGGAAGACATCGTCGAGGGACGGCCGCCGCAGCACGATGTCGTCGACCGCGATTCCCCTGGCGTCCAGGTCCCGCACCACATCGGTGACTAGCCCGGCGCGCGGCACGACCGGGACCTCGAAGCAGCCCTGCCGGGCCGCCCAGCGGACCTCACCGCAGGCGTGCCGCGCGAGCAGGGCCATGGCCTGGCCCCGGTCGGACCCTGCGGAAGCTGCCACCTCGAGACGGTCACCGCCCACGCTCGCCTTGAGCTCGGCCGCGCTGCCTTCGGCGGTGACGCGGCCATGGTCGATCACCGCGATCCGGTCCGCCAGCCGATCCGCTTCCTCCAGGTACTGGGTGGTCAGCAGGATGGTGACGCCCTCATCCGCTAGCCGGCGGATAACGTCCCACATGACCAGCCGGCTACGCGGATCGAGCCCGGTCGTCGGCTCGTCGAGGAACAAGACGCTGGGCTGGCCGATCAGGCTCGCGGCCAGGTCCAGCCGACGGCGCATTCCGCCGGAGTAGGTTCGGACCGCCCGGCCGGCCGCGTGCTCGAGGTCGAACTGCGCCAGCAGCTCAGCAGCCCGCTGTTTTGCCTGCCGTCGCCGCAGGCGGCCCAGCTCGCCGATCATGACGAGATTGGCCCGGCCGGTCATGCACTCGTCAACTGATGCGTACTGGCCGGACAGGCCGATTTCCCGGCGAACCGCGGCACCGTCCGCCACGACATCGCGGCCCGCCACCCTGGCCCAGCCCGCGTCCGGCCGCAGCAACGTGGTGAGCATCCGGACGATGGTAGTCTTGCCGGCCCCGTTCGGTCCCAGCAGGCAGATCGTGTCACCTGCGGGGACATTCATGTCGAGTCCGGTCACGACCGGCACCGAGCCGAACGACTTGCTGAGCTCGCAGGCTTCGATCATCAGAGAGGGCTGCACAATAGTCTCCTTGTCAGAGTCGGCGATGGTGCCGGCTGCCGCATCGGGCTCAGCCGGAGCCCGATGCGCCCACGGCGGGTAAATCGGAGCGGATATGACCAGCGGTCGGCGATCGATCCTGATCGACGCGAGGCTTAATGGGAGGCCAGGGGCGCACGGTCTCGCCCGGTCGGTGCTGAAGCTGGCCGAGCATATGGGACCGAACCCGGACGGGCTGGCCCTGCGGATCCTGGTCAACCGGTCGCGGGCCCAGTTGTTTCCGCTGGCGGGGGTGTCCGAGCGGGCGGAGCTGATCGACACTGACATCCGGCCGGGTGCAGTGCATCGCAGCCGCGAACTCGGGCAGCTGATCCGCGACGTCGGCGCCGCCGTCCTCTACGCTCCCTATCCCCTGTTCGCGCCCCTCATCTGCGCCTGCCCGATGGTGGTTACCATCCATGACTGCATCATCGAGAGCAGCGCCAGCCATGCCGGGGGCTGGCATCGCCAGCGCGGACTCAAGGCAGCGACCAAGGCGATCCTGCGCCGATCGGCTGCGGTCACCGCTCCCACCCGGGCGAGCCTGGCCGAAATCCGGCGGCACTATCCGGCTGCTCCCAACCCGACGCTGATTCCCAACGGCATCGACACCCGCCCGTTCGCTGGCGTCACCGACCGCGCGGTTGCCGCGGCCCGGCAGCAGTACAGCCTGCCGGAGCGGTTCATCTTGACCGTCGGCGCGCACCGGCCGCACAAGAATCACGGCGTGCTGCTGCGAGCGCTGGCAGCAATGCCTGCAGCCGTGTCGCTCGTCATGGTGGGCTACTTCGATCCCAGCTTCCGGGATTCGCTGCCCCGGCAGATCTGCCGCCTGGGCCTGCAGTCCCGGGTGAGGCTCGTGCCCGCGGTGACCGAGGAAGCGCTGCCGGCCGTCTACCGGGCAGCCTCGGTATTCGCCTTTCCGTCGCTCGTCGAAGGTTACGGCCTTCCTGTGCTAGAGGCCATGTCGGCGGGTGTCCCGGTCGTGGCAAGCGCAGTTCCCGCGGTGGCGGAGACGTGCGGTTCGGCGGCGATTCTGGTGCCGCCGGACGACCCCGCCTCCTGGGCCTCGGCGATGATGCGGGTCCTGGATGACGCCGCGGCAACAGCACGCATGGTGGCGGCCGGCGCCTCGGTCTCGGCAGCCGCGACCTGGGACCGGGGAAGCCGGGCGCTAGGTGATCTGCTGTGGTCGGCCGCGAATGCAAGCTCGCAGAGCGCGTCGTCACATTCCCCGGTACGGCTGGGCTGACCGGCGCAATCGGCTAGCTGAATGGGATGGCCCATCCGGCCACCCCCCATAAGCAATAGCCTGGCCGTGCAGTGCGCGGGCACCTGTGATGAAGTCCGCACATCTGGTAATCATGCTTCGGGCTGCAGCTTCCCGGCCGTGGCCGGTCGCGCGGCTCCAGTGTGCCGCAGCCTAACGACAAACATCAAACACATCACCTCTTTTGCGATTTCATCGCACGGGCAGCCGCCGTCAGCGCACGGTGTGCGCCGTCAGCGCACGGTGTGCGCCGTTTCAGTCACGGCATCG
>DATJZH010000270.1:0-18351 GCA_035499215.1 Streptosporangiaceae bacterium
CGTCGAGTACATCCGCGGCGCCCGGCGCCGCCTGCACACGATCCTGGCCGACGCCGTCACCGCCGGGCACCTTGACGTGAACCCGGCCAGCCGCCAGCGCGGCCGGGGCCGCAAGGCCAGCCAGGACCGGGCCCGGGGCACCGCGGAGAAGATCTGGGCCAGCGAAGACGCCGCGCTGCTGCTCGCCAAGCGCTGCGGGCTCCTGGGCGGCGAGGCCGAGTTCACCCGGGTCCTGCTGATGGCCTTCACCGGGCTGCGGTGGGGGGAGGTGACCGGCCTGCAGGGCTCTTATGTCCGCGGCCCGGACCGCCGCCGGAATCATTTCTATGTCCGCGTCGAATGGCAGATGATCGAGCTGAATGGCAAGTTCTACCTCGCGCCGCCGAAGGACGGCTCACGGCGGGACGTCGATATTCCCGGCTGGCTTTTCGCTCTCCTGCAGCGGATCAGGGCTCATGGCCGCCGGTGCCGGTGCCCGCGCCGCGACGACGGCACGAGCGCGTGCGGATCGCGCGAGGCGTTCCTGTTCCTGGGGGCCGAGGCCGGCCACGCCCGCCGGTCGAACTACGCCACCCGGATCTTCCGGCCCGCCGCCGATGGCGTCTACCCGGCGGAGAAACGCCGCCGCGGCTACCACACCGAGCGCTGGCGGGTGCACTGCTCGCGCGAGCCGTTCCCCGGCATCCCGGTGCCGATGAAGGGCACGCACCGGGCGCAGGCGGAACAACTGGCCGAATGCTCGTGGGCGGCGCTCACTCCCGGCCTGACACCGCACGGCCTGCGGCACGGCCACCAGACGGCGATGCGCCGCGACCGGGTCCCCCGAGTCCTGCGCCGTGACCGCCTCGGCCACGGCGCCTCGGGTGACATCGCCGACCACTACACCCACATCGACGACGAGATGATCGAGGAAATGCTGGCCCGCCAGACACAGCGGTGGCAGGCGGCAGTCGCGGCCAGGGCACGCATCGACCAGGCCCGCGGCACCGAGCCGCGCTCAGCACTGCCCGCCCTCGACGAGTGGCTGGCCCCGTTCCGGGAGCGCGGCGCAGAATCTAGCTCCCATCTGCGCTCCCATCGGCAGAACCCGGAGGTGGAAGCGTGAGCGTTTTGCCTGGTGGGCGCAACTGGGTTCGAACCAGTGACCCCTCGCTTGTAAGGCGAGTGCTCTACCGCTGAGCTATGCACCCGTGCCGCCAGCCACGAATCAGCTGATCCGTGGCGAGACGGCCGCGCCCCAGCGTACCGCCCGGGACGCCCGCGCCCACGCATCGACGGGGGCACGCGGCTTCGCGAAAGACGCACCGTGCAGATCGGGCGGAGACGGGCCGGGCTAGCCGATGCCGGCCGGGCGTCCAGACCGGCCGAGCACCCGCGCCAGCGCCCGCTCGACCTCCTCGGCCAGCCCAGGCGCCTGCCCGCCATCCGATCCGGCACCATGCTCTGCAACGCCCGGCGCCAGACCAGTCATCTCCCCGGACGAAGATGGAGTGACCGGCTGGCCGACGCATCCGCAATCCCGGCACTCCACCTCGCCGAGTCGCCGGACCAGTCGGATGCTCGTGCAGACCGGGCACCGGTCCAGGTCGGCCATCCAGTCGAAGGTGACCTGGCAGTCAGGGCAGACCAGCACCTGGCGGTCGCCACGGACTCCGCGCTTCCAGGGACTCTCCCCCCGGTCCGGGTCCACCTGCCGGGTGCCGCACCGATAGCAGGGCATTCAGATTGTTCCGATTCTGCCGTTGCGCCAGAACGCGTGCCTGCGCTAATCCAGCGCAGCCAGGGCCTTCTGGTATTCGGCGATGTCTCGCGCCTGCGCGATCGGGTTGACCACCTTCCACCGTACGACGCCGTTCCTGTCGATGATGAAGGTCCCGCGCGTGGCGACGCCCCCGTTCTCGTCGAAGACACCGTAGGACCTGGCCACGCTGCCGTGCGGCCAGAAGTCGGACAGTAGCGCGAAATTGTAATGCTCGGCGTCCGACCAGGCCCGGAGCGCGAAACCCGAGTCTACCGACACCGTCAGCAGCTCGACGTCGTCGCGGGTCGCCTCGACGAACTCGTCGCGCATGGCGCGCAGCTCGCCGGTGCACACACTGCTGAATGCCAGCGGGTAAAAGACCAGCACGACATTCTTCTTGCCGCGCAGGCCGGACAGGCTCACCGGCGTGCCGTGCTGGTCCTTCAGCTCGAAGTCCGGGGCTTGGTCGCCGACTTCCACTGTCATGAATGGTCCTTTCGACATTGGGAAAGGTGTGCGGTCGCAAACGGGACCGCCGGGAACTGATGGCCGGCTCCCCAGCCTGTGGGTACCGGACGGATTCAGTGTGCCATTCCGGGTCGGCCGGCCGGGCACCTGCCCGATCGCCACGCCGGCGGGCACCGCACGGCATCGCCCGCGCGCCCCTGACCGCCGCGTCACCGGCTGCCGTCGCCACGTCTTGCGTCGCCGGCACGCCTCGGCGCAGCCCCTTCTCGCCCGCCGGGCTCATCACGTTGCCGGCGCGCCCTCGGGAGCCCAGGGCCGCCGCCGCGCGCTCGGCGCACAGCGCGCTACCGGCGCGCCTTCGGCGCGACGAGCCGGGTCCCTGACCAGTTCCGCCCGGCGCTGACCGTGGAGGTCTGCGACAGGCCGGCCGTGGGCGCCGACTCCCCGATCTCGCTCGGCTCGACGTGGCCGTCCCGGCCGGATTTGGGCGTGAGCAGCAAGATGTAGCCGCCATCGGCTAGCGGCGTCTTCGCATCTACCAGTGCATCGACGAGATCACCGTCGCCGTCCCGCCACCACAGCAGAACCCCGTCCACAACATCGTCGTAGTCCTCGTCGACAAGCTCGACGCCCTGCAGGTTCGCGACCGACTCGCGAAGCTGCTCATCGCAGTCGTCGTCGTAGCCGATCTCCTGCACCACGTGGCCCGGCTTGACGCCGAGCCGCTCGGCCAGGTCACGCTGATCTTGCGCCTGGCCTGCGGTCGCGCTCACTGAAATCCTCCTGGATCCTTTCTCGCCTCACGCTGCTGGCTGTCCGGCTCCGCGGCACGGGACCTGCAGCTGGACGGCCGCTGCGCGGCGTCGGCTTCTCCTTGATCGGACAGTCCACACTGGGTCGGCGCGGCGCGCAAGTCACAATTCGCATAGAACTCGAAATCCCTGGTGCCGGGCTGCGGCCCGTCGAGCACCGACTATCCCATATTGTACCTTTTATCACCCTTATCCTGCTGCTCGGGCACGAGACTGGCCTGGCTCCCCTCCACCGCGCTCAGCCTGCCCTGCGCCCTTCCGTCTGCATGGTCCTGGTGTACCCAAAACGACCGGCAAAAGCATCCGGGCCCAGGCGAATCGGGGACAGGCGACCGAAGAGCCGGGCAGAACCTGCCCGTCACAGCGCAAGCCGGCCGCTGGCCGCCGGTTACCAGCCAGTAGAGATGCATCCGGCGCGGGCACGTACGAGGATGAGAAGTCAGAGCACGACACGACGCGGCGGGCCTGTCGCGAACACCTGATAGCGCGGCCGCAGGCTGTGCCTGCCGCCGTGGAAGGCGAGGAACACCCCGTGGCCTCCGGACGCCAGCGCTTTTCCATCATCAGCGACGGTCTGCCCACGCAGCTGCCGGATATCGACTCCGACGAGACCAGGGAATGGGTCGAGTCGTTCGACACAGTCGTCCGCACCCGGGGCCGCGCCCGCGCCCGCTACATCATGCTGCGCCTGCTGGAACGTGCCAGGGAGCAGTCAGTCGGCGTCCCCGGCCTGCGCAGCACGGATTTCATCAACACGATCCCGCCCGAGCGTGAGCCGTGGTTCCCCGGCGACGAGTATGTAGAACGGCGTGTCCGCGCCTACATTCGGTGGAATGCCGCCGTCATGGTATCGCGGGCCAACCGGCCGGGTCTGGGAGTAGGCGGGCACATCGCGACCTACGCATCGGCAGCCAGCCTCTACGAGGTCGGCTTCAACCATTTCTTCCGCGGCAAGGATCACGGCGAGTCCGGCGATCAGGTTTTCATCCAGGGCCATGCTGCTCCCGGCATCTACGCCAGGGCCTTCCTGGAGGGCCGTCTTACAGAACATCAGCTCAACGGGTTTCGCCAGGAGCTGTCGCACCCAGGCGGGGGTCTCCCCTCCTATCCGCACCCCCGGCTCATGCCGGGTTTCTGGGAGTTTCCGACTGTCTCCATGGGCCTGGGCGCCATCAATGCGGTCTACCAGGCCCGGTTCAACCGGTACCTGCTCGCCAGGGAGATGAAGGACACCAGCCGGTCGCACGTCTGGGCCTTCCTCGGCGACGGCGAGACCGATGAGCCCGAGGTGCTCGGCGCGATCGGCGTGGCGGCGCGTGAGGAGCTCGACAATCTGACCTTCGTGATCAACTGCAACCTACAGCGGCTGGACGGCCCGGTCCGCGGCAACGGCAAGATCATCCAGGAGCTCGAGGCGCAGTTCCGCGGGGCGGGCTGGAACGTCATCAAGGTCATCTGGGGCCGCGACTGGGACCCCCTGCTGGCCAAGGACACCGACGGCGTGCTGGTCAACCTGATGAACACCACCCCCGATGGCCAGTCTCAGACATACGCCGCCGAATCCGGCGCCTACATCAGGGAGCACTTCTTCGGCACCGACCCGCGGCTGCGCGCGATGGTCTCCCATCTGTCCGACGACGAGCTGCGCAACCTGTCCCGCGGCGGGCACGACTACCGCAAGGTCTACGCGGCGTTCAAGGCGGCGCAGGAGCACGTGGGCCAGCCGACTGTGATCCTCGCCCACACGATCAAGGGCTGGACGCTCGGTCCTGACTTCGAAGGCCGCAACGCCACCCACCAGATGAAGAAGCTCACGGTCGCCGAGCTGAAAGAGTTCCGTGACCGCCTCTACCTGGAGATCCCCGACGCGGCGCTCGAGGCGGAGCTCCCGCCCTACTATCATCCCGGCGAGAAGTCGGACGAGATTCAGTACATGCGTGAGCGGCGGGCCGCGCTCGGCGGCTACCTGCCGCGCCGCATCGTGCGGGCCAGGCCGCTGGCGCTACCCGGCGACCAGGCTTTCAGCGAGCTGCGGCACGGATCGGGCAAGCAGGCCGTGGCAACCACGATGGCCTTTGTCCGGCTGCTCAAGGACCTGATGAAGGACCCGCAGATCGGGTTCAGGTTCGCGCCGATCATCCCGGACGAGGCACGGACATTCGGGATGGACTCGCTGTTCCCGACCGCGAAGATCTACTCGCCTTTCGGGCAGACCTACGAGCCGGTGGACCGTAACCTGCTGTTGTCCTACAAGGAATCAGTCAAGGGCCAGATCCTGCACGAGGGGATCAGCGAGGCGGGCGCGATGGCCTCGGTCGCCGCCGCCGGCACGGCCTACGCTACGCACGGCACGCCGATGATCCCCGTCTACATCTTCTACTCGATGTTCGGGTTCCAGCGCACCGGCGACCAGATGTGGTCGCTGGGTGACCAGCTCGGCCGGGGCTTCCTGCTGGGCGCTACGGCCGGCCGGACCACGCTGGCCGGCGAGGGCTTGCAGCACAACGACGGGCAGTCGGTGCTGCTGTCCTCGGTCAGCCCGGCTTGCGTGACCTACGACTGCGCGTGGGCATACGAGATCTCGCACGTCCTGCGGGACGGGCTGCGCCGGATGTACGGGTCCACAGCCGAGCACCCGGACGGCGAGAACATCTTCTATTACCTGACCCTCTACAACGAGCCCTACGTGCAGCCCGGCGAGCCCGGCGACTACGAGGGCGGCGCCGCGGCCCTCTACCAGGCGATCGTGCGCGGGCTGTACCGGTACGCGGCGGCGCCGCTGCTTCCCGGCCAGGCGGGCGAGGCAACCGGCCGCGAGCCGCCAAGGGCCCGGATCCTCGCCTCGGGCGTGGCACTGCGCTGGGCGCTTGCCGCGCAGCAGTTGCTGGCCGATGACTGGGGCGTGTCGGCGGAGGCATGGTCGGCCACCTCGTGGACGGAGCTGCGGCGCGACGCGCTGGCCTGCGCGCAGTGGAACATGCTGTACCCCGACGACGAGGACCGGATGCCGTACGTGACTCAGGCGCTGGCGGGCCGGCCGGACCCCGTCGTCGCCGTCAGCGACTGGCTCCGAGCCGTGCCTGACCAGATCGCCCGCTGGGTGCCTGCTCCGTTCACCTCGCTCGGCACCGACGGCTGGGGCTTCTCCGACACGCGGCCGGCAGCCCGCAGGTTCTTCCACGTCGACGCCGAGTCGATCACGGTGGCCGTGCTGGGTCAGCTGGCCCGACTTGGCGAGGTCAAGCCGGAGATAGTCGGCCAGGCGATCGCCAGGTACCGGCTGGACCTCGACGTCAGCGAGGCACTCTGACGACGGCAGCGGCGATCAGGCCCCGAGCGCATCGACCGCCGGGCAGTTCCCGGGACGGCGGTTCCCGTCCCGGGGACGGCGGTTCCCGTCCCGGCGCTGCTGCCCGGGCCGGCACAGCAACGGAGGCTCATTCGCCGATGCCCATCATCCTCATCACCGGAGCCGCCGGGCGCATCGGCGGAATGCTCCGCGCCAGGCTCGCCGGGCCCGGCCGGACGCTGCGGCTACTCGACGTGGCGCCGCTGCAGGCCCGAGCCGGAGAGGAGGTCATCGAGGCCTCGGTCACGGATATGTCGGCACTGACCGAGGCTTCCGCCGGCGCGGACGCCGTCATTCACCTGGGCGGTCTGTCGGGCGAGGAGCCGTGGGACCGCATCGCCGAGGTCAACATTCACGGCACGTACGTGGTGTTCGAGGCGGCCCGCCGCGCGGGCGTCGGCCGGGTGCTGTACGCCTCGTCGAACCATGCGGTCGGCTTCACTCCCGCCGCGGACTTCCCTGTCGCCGACTATGCCTTCCCGGCCCCGGACACCTACTACGGCGTGTCCAAGGCAGCCGGCGAGGCGATCGCCGCGCTGTATCATCACAGGTACCGAATGGACGCGATCTGCGTGCGGATCCTGACGTGCGCCGAGCGCCCGCGGTCGGTGCGATCGCTGTTCACCTGGCTGTCCCCCGATGATGCCGCACGCCTGTTCGAGGCGTGCCTGGCCGCCGACAAGCCCGGGTTCCGCGTCATCTACGGAGTGTCCCGCAATACCAGGGGCGGCTGGGTCAGCCTCGACGAGGCGCGCGCGCTGGGCTACGAGCCGCGCGATGACGCGGAGGACTTCGCTGCGGAGGTGATCGCCGGGCACGGCGAGCCCGATCCCGGTGACCCCGTCCTGGCTCACCTGGGCGGCGAGTTCTGCCTGCCGGACCTCGACGCCGACCGCCTGTCGTGAAGGCACTGTTCGTGCGGGCACTGTCGTGACCGCGCGGGTCGCACGGGTCACCACCAGGACCTACCGGCTGCCGATGCCCCGGCCGTGGGGCCCGAAGGTGACGTGCCAGTACCTGATCGCCAGCACGGTCGAGAGCAGCGACGGCAGCACCGGACAGGGCTTCAGCTGGGCTGTCCAGGCCGGCGCGCAGGCGATCCAGGCCATGGTCGACGCGGACTGCGCCCCGGCAGCCGAGGGCGGCCCGGTGGTACCGGGGGCCGCGTGGGACCGGATGTGGTGGCACCTGCGCGAGGCGGGCGGCGGCGTCACCACGCTGGCGATGGCAGCTATCGACATCGGCCTCTGGGACATGCAGGCCAGGACCGCCCGGCTGAGCCTGGCCGACTTGCTCGGCCGACAGCGCGAACAGGTGCCGGTCTACGCCAGCGGCGTCAACCGGCACCTGCCGCTGGACGAACTCAAGGAGCAGGTCAGCCGGGGGATCGCGGCCGGCCATACCCGAGTCAAGATCAAAGTCGGGCTGCCGAGCCTGGACGCCGACCTTGAGCGGGTGGCCGCGGTCCGGCAGATTATCGGGCCGCGGCGGCTGCTGATGGTCGACGCGAACCAGCTGTGGGACCTGCCGACTGCTCGCCGCGCCGCGAAAGAGCTGGCAGTGTTTGACATCTTCTGGCTGGAGGAACCGCTGCCTGCCGAGGACTTCGGCGGCTATGCGCGACTGCGCGCCGCCATCGAGATCCCGCTGGCGGCCGGCGAGAGCCTGTACACCGAAGCGCAGTTTCGCGACCTGCTGCTGGCGGGTGCCGTCGACTTCGTCCAGCCGAACGTGTGCCGGGTCGGCGGAATCACCCCGTTTCTGCGCATAGCCCGGCTCGCCCGCCTCTTCGGCATCCCGGTCATGCCCCACCTGCTGCCGGACATCTCCGGCCAGCTGGCAATGTGCCTGCCGCTGCCGCCCATGATCGAGGATATCGACGAGGGATCCTTCGCCGCGCTCGGCGCGCTGGCCCGCCCGAGCGGAGTCAGCGTCACCGGCGACTGCCTGCGCGCGCAGACCGGCCCGGGGCACGGGCTGGTCTTCGCAACCGGCGCACTGGAGCGGGTAGCGGGCTGACAGGACCAGCCCCGCGATGCGCCGCGGCACGTCTGTGCCTGGCTGCGGCCAGCGTGGCAGGCTGGTCACATGACGGCAGGCCAGCGGACGGGAGAGGCAGGACGCGCTGCGGGCGGCCGGGTCCGCGCGGGGACCATCCGCAGGCTGGAGCAGTCGATGGGCGCGCTCGGCACCGCGGCCATGTCGTCGATGGATCGCCGGCTGCCCTGGTTCGGGAAGATGTCGGCCGAGCATCGGTCCTGGCTTGGCCTGGTCGCCCAGGCTGGAGTGGCCGCTTTCGTGGACTGGGTCAAGCATCCGGAGCGCGGGCGCCCGGCAGTGGCAGGCGAGGTCTTCGGCACCGCGCCGCGCGAACTCGCCAGGGCTGTCAGCCTGCAGCAGGCCGTCGAGATGGTCCGCGTCATCATCGACGTCGTCGAGGCGCAGGTTGACGAGCTGGCCGAGCCGGGCGGCGAGGCGGAGCTGCGCGATGCAGTGCTCCGCTACACCAGGGAGATCGCGTTCGGCGCCGCGCAGGTGTACGCCCGCACCGCCGAGGCCCGCGGCGCCTGGGATGCCCGCCTTGAGGCGCTGGTCGTCGACTCGCTGGTCCGCGGCGAGGTGGACCAGGGCCTGCAGTCCTGGGCGTCCGCGCTGAACTGGTCATCCGCGCCGGTGGCGGTCATCGCCGGCAACGCCGACGACAGCGAGCCCGAGGGCCTGATCGACGAGCTGCGCATGCTCGTCCGCAGGTCCCGGCTCGATCTCATGGCCGGGGTGCACGGCCACCGGCTGGTCGTCGTGCTGGGCGGCACGTCAGACCCGCTGCAGGCCGCCAGCCGGATCGCCGGGCGCTTCGGCACGGGACCGGTTGTCGTCGGCCACCCGGTCGCCGACCTCCAGTCGGCAGCCTGGTCCGCGAGCGCCGCGCTGGCCGGCCTGCGGGCGGCGCCCGCGTGGCCCGATGCGCCGCGGCCGGTGCTGGCCGCGGACCTGCTGCCTGAGCGCGCCCTCGACGGTGACGAATCCGCCCGCGCCGAGCTGATCAGCGAGGTCTACAAGCCGCTGCAGCGCGGCGGCACCGTGCTGCTCGACACCGTGATGACCTACCTTGAGCAGGGGAACTCGCTGGAGGCCACGGCCCGGCTGCTGTTCGTGCATCCCAACACGGTCCGCTACCGGCTGCGCCGGGTCAGTGAGCTCACCGGCATCTTTCCTGGCGACGGCCGCGGCGGAATCTCACTCTGGGTAGCGGCGGTGTACGGGCGTCTGGCGCAAGAATAAGAACAAGTTGTAGAGTTCCTACATAGCGGTCCCAGAGAAATTCGTGCGCTTCGGCATGGGTATGGCGGACTCCTACAGTGCAGGCTGGGGGGATGCTCCTCATCGCGGCACCCGGTCAGGGTGCCCAGGCTCCCGGCTTCCTCTCCCCCTGGCTGGACCTGCCCGGTTTCGCCGACCGGCTCGCCGCGTGGTCGCCGCTCGCCGGATGCGATCTGATCAGGTGCGGAACTGCGGCGGGCGCCGAGGAGATCCGGGATACCGCGGTCGCGCAGCCGCTGCTGGTCGCCGCCGGTCTCGCCGCGGCCGAAGTACTTCTGGGCGGCCCGGGCCAGGCCGGGCGGCTGACCGCCGCGGCCGCCGGCCACAGCGTCGGCGAGCTCGCGGCCGGCCCGATCGCCGGCGTCATTACTGCCGAGGACGCGCTGCGGCTGGTCGGCGTCCGCGGCCGGGCGATGGCCCGCGCGGCCGAGGCCGAGCCGACCGGCATGACGGCGGTGGTCGGCGGTGACGAGCGCGCCGTCCTGACGTCGATCGAAGCGTTCGGGCTCCAGCCTGCCAATGTCAACGGCGCCGGGCAGATCGTCGCCGCAGGCACGATGGCGCAGCTGGCGGCCTTCGCGGCCGATCCGCCGGCCGGTGCCAGGCTGCGCCCGCTCTCGGTCGCCGGCGCCTTCCATACCCGCCACATGGCGCCCGCGGTGGACGCCCTGCGCTCGGCAGCCGAAGCAGTGGCGACTGCCGATCCGGTGCTCACGCTCTTGTCCAATATGGACGGCGCCGTTGTCCGCAGCGGCGCGGACTGGCTCGAGCGCATTGTCAGCCAGGTCAGCGCGCCGGTCCGGTGGGATCTGTGCACGCAGACGATGTCGCGCCTCGGCGTCACCGCGATGATCGAGCTGCCCCCGGCTGGCACCCTGACCGGGCTGGCCCGCCGCGGCCTGCCCGGCGTCCAGCTGCTCGCGCTGAAGTCCCCCGGCGAGCTTGACGCGGCCAGGGCCATCATCACCGAACATGCGGACAGCCCGGCCGACTGCGACGCGCCCGAATGGCGGCTGCTGGTCGCGCCGCTGGCCGGCACGTTCAGGGTCCCGGCAGCTGGCGGCCCGGCCGTGGCACCGGGCGCCGCGGTGAGCACCGGAGCCGAGCTCGGCCGCGTCGAGATGCGCGGCGGCAGCCATCTGGTGGTCCCGGCCTTCGCGGCGACGATCATCGAGTGGCTTGTCGAGGATGGTGATCCGGTCAGCGCGGGCCAGCCGCTGGTGCGGCTGCAGCCAGACGGCAGCGAGTGAAGGGCGACATCAGGATGCGGCTCACCGAAGGCTCACCGGGCGCGCGGATCCTCGCGTTCGGCGGGTACCAGCCTGCCAGGGTCGTCACCAACGACGAGCTCGCCGCTGCGGTCGACACCGAGGACGCGTGGATCCGCAGCCGGGTCGGCGTCGCCAGCCGCCGGATCGCCGCACCAGACGAGACCGTCGCTGACATGGCAGTCGCGGCGGGCGGGAAGGCCCTGGCCGGCAGCGGGCTGTCGCCAGCCGACATCGACCTGGTGATCGTCGCCACCTGCACGCCGGAGGTGATGATCCCCAATGTGGCCGCGACCGTCGCGCGCAGGCTGGGCATCGTCGCGCCCGGCGCGTACGACCTGAACGCCGCGTGCGCCGGCTTCTGCTACGCGCTGGCCAGTGCCAGCGACGCGGTGCGCGCTGGCTCCGCGCGGCATGTGCTGGTCATCGGGGCCGAGAAGCTCTCTCAGTGGATCGACTGGACCGACCGCTCGACCTGCATCATCTTCGCCGACGGCGCGGGTGCTGCCGTCGTCGGCCCGGTCACCGAGCCAGACGCCGCGCCCGGCATCGGCCCGGTGGTCTGGGGCAGCGCCGGCGAACTGGCCGACAAGATCTTCATCAAGGACCGTGACTCGTTCATCGTCCAGGAGGGCCAGGCCGTCTTCCGGTGGGCGACGACGGCGCTGCACCCGGTCGCGCGGCAGGCCTGCGAGCGCGCCGGGGTGGATCCGGCCGAGCTCGCCGTCTTCGTGCCGCATCAGGCGAACCTGCGGATCATCGAGGCGATCGCACGCAGGCTCGGCGCGCCGCAGGCCAAGGTGGCCGACGACATCGTCACTGCGGGCAATACGTCCTCGGCGTCGATCCCGCTGGCGGTGTCCCGGATGCTCGAGCGCGGCGAGATATCCTCCGGCACCCCGGCGCTGCTGATCGGCTTCGGCGCGGGCATCTGCTACGCCGCCCAGGTGATCACGCTGCCCTGACCGCGGCCCGTCCGCGGGCCGCTCGTTTCCGAACACCACCCGAGCACGAAGGAGAGTGCATCACCCATGGCTCTGACGGAACAGGAGATCCTGACCGGTCTCGGCGAGATCGTCGATGAGGTCGCGGGCGTTCCCGCCGACCAGGTTACTCCGGAGAAGACGTTCGTCGACGACCTCGACATCGACTCGCTGTCGATGGTCGAGATCGCCGTTGCCGCGCAGGACAAGTTCGGGGTCGAGATTCCCGACGACCACCTCAAGGACCTGAAGACCGTCCAGGACGTCATCGACTACGTCCAGCGGTCCGCCGTAACCGCCTGACCGCGCACGCGATGACGCGACGCCGCCCTGCCGGGCAGGCCGCGGCGCCGCGTTAACCCAAGCTGAGGAGCACAAGCACAGTGGGCACAGACCGGACGCGGGTAGTTGTCACAGGGCTCGGCACGATCTCGCCGGTCGGCGCGGACGTCGCGAGCACCTGGGAGTCGCTGCTGGCCGGGCGCAGCGGCGTGGTCCCGCTGACCGACGCCTGGGCGCAGGAACTGCCAGCCCGGATCGCGGCGTGGGCGGCCGCCGACCCGGCATCGCTGCTGGACCGGGTGCAGGCCAGGCGGCTGGACCGGTGCGAGCAGCTGGCGATCGTCGCCGCCCGCGAGGCATGGGCGGATGCGGGCACCCCGGACATTGATCCTGAGCGGCTCGGGGTAGTCGTCTCCAGTGGCATCGGGGGTATCGCATCGACCCTGTCGGCCTACGACACGCTGCGGGAGCAGGGCTGGCAGCGGGTCTCCCCGTTCACTGTCCCGATGCTCATGCCGAACGGCTCAGCCGGCTGGATCAGCCTCGAGCTCGGCGCGCGCGCTGGGGTGCACACGACCGTGAGCGCCTGCGCGTCGGGCGCCGAGGCCATCGGCTACGGCATGGACATGATCAGGCTGGGGCGCGCCGACGTGGTGCTGGCGGGCGGTACCGAGGCCGCGATCATGCAGCTGAATATCGCCGCGTTCGCCGCGATGCGGGCCCTGTCCACGCGCAACGACGAACCGCAGCGCGCGTCCAGGCCCTTCGACAAGGGCCGGGACGGCTTCGTGCTCGGCGAGGGCGCCGGGATGGTCGTGCTCGAGTCCGCCGAGCACGCTGCCCGCCGGGGCGCGACCGTGTACGCGGTCGCCGCAGGCGTCGGCTACTCCGCCGACGCCCATCACATCGCGCAGCCCGACCCGGCGGGCACCGGCGCGGTGCGCGCCATCGGCCGGGCGCTCGCCGACGGCAGCGTCGAGCCCGACCAGGTCGTGCATGTCAACGCGCATGCCACCTCGACCCCGGCGGGCGATGTCGTGGAAGGCCAGGCGATCGCCGCTGCCCTCGGCCTGGCGGGGAGCGGCGTGGTGGTCTCGGCAACGAAATCGATGACGGGGCACTTGCTCGGCGGGGCCGGCGCCATGGAGTCCGTCGCGGCGATCCTGGCCCTGCGTGACCGGATCGCACCGCCGACGATCAACCTCGAAGACCCTGACGACGAGGCAGGAGTCGACATAGCGACTGAGCCAAGGGAGCTGCACGCCCGCGGGAACGCGCCGATGGCCGTGCTGAACAACTCGTTCGGATTCGGCGGGCACAATGTCACGCTTGCCTTTACCGCCGCCTGACCGGGCAGGCCCGCTGACTCAAGACCGCCCGGACCGCTCTGTCCGCCCGGCCGGTCCAGTACGCCAGGCCGGCCCGGCCCGCGAAGCCGGCCCCGCCCGGCCCGTCAGGCCGGCCCGGCCCGCGAAACCGGCCCGGCCCGCCCAGCCCGCGAAGTCGGCCCTGCCCGCCCCGAGGAGCCTGACGTGACCGTCGCGGACAACCGCATCTCAGCCGCCCGCCCGGCGGCTGCGGCCGGGCCGCAGGCTGCCCGCCCGGCCGCGCCCAGGCCCGACCCCGGCGCGGCCAGGGACCCGGTCGCCCGGCTCGGATCACTATTCGATCCGGGCACCCTGCGGCTGCTGCTGCCCGCCGGCGACAGCGGCGTCGCCGCCGGCACCGGCAGCATCGACGGCATGCCCGCCGTGGCCTTCGCCAGCGACCCGCGCGTTCAGGGCGGCGCCCTGGGCAGCGCCGGGTGCACCGCCACCGTCGCCGCCTACGACCACGCGATCCAGGCCGGCGTGCCGATCATCGGCCTGTGGCACTCCGGCGGCGCGCGCCTGCAGGAAGGCGTCGAGAGCCTGCACGCCGTCGGCACCGTATTCGCCGCGATGACCAGAGCCTCCGGCAAGGTCCCGCAGATCTCGGTGGTGCTCGGCGCCGCAGCCGGCGGCGCAGCCTACGGCCCGGCCCTGACCGACGTGGTGATCCTCTCCGACCGCGGCCGCATCTTCGTCACCGGCCCCGACGTCGTCCGCAGCGTCACCGGGGAAGACGTCGATTCCGAGCGGCTCGGCGGCCCCGAACCGCACAGCCGCCGCTCCGGCGTCGTGCACGTGGTCACCGCGACCGACGCCGAAGCCATCAGCCGGGCCCGCGACATCGCGCTGCTGCTCGGCGCGCCGGCACCGGCCGGCCAGCCCGCCCCGGCCGTCCCCGGCACCGACCTCGCCGCGCTGCTGCCCGAGTCACCGCGGCGCGCCTACGACGTCCACCCGCTCGTCAGCGGGCTGCTGGATGACCCCGGCGTCGAGCTGCACCCCCGGTGGGCGCCCAACATCGTCACCACCCTCGGCCGGCTGGCCGGCCAGGCCGTCGGCGTGATCGCCAACAACCCGCTCCGGCTTGGCGGCTGCCTGGACGCCACATCCGCCGAGAAGGCCGCGCGCTTCGTCCGGATGTGCGACTCCCTCGCCGTGCCCCTCGTCGTCCTGGTCGACGTGCCCGGCTACCTGCCCGGCATGGGCCAGGAATGGGACGGCGTAGTCCGCCGTGGCGCCAAGCTCCTGCACGCGTTCGCCGAGGCCACCGTCCCGCGGGTCACCCTGGTCACCCGCAAGGCCTACGGCGGTGCCTACATCGCCATGAACTCTCGCGCACTCGGCGCCACCACCGTCCTGGCCTGGCCCGGCGCCGAGGTCGCCGTCATGGGCGCGGTGGCCGCAGTCCGGATCCTGCACCGCCGCACCCTCGCCGGCATACCCGCCCGGCAGCGGCAGCAGACCGAAACCGAACTGGCCGCCCAGCACCAGCAGCTGGCGGGCGGCCTCCCCCGCGCCATCGAGCTCGGCGTCATCGACAAGATCATCCAGCCTGCCGGCACCCGCCAGGCCATTGCCGCCGCCATCGCTACCGCGATCGCCACCGCACCCGCCAGCCGCGGCCAGCACGGCAACATCCCGCTCTGACCAGGGCCCCGGCCGCCCGGCCCGCAGCCTGCCCCGGGCAGACCACGGCCAGCCCGGCCGGGGCTGCCGACGGCCAGCCGGGCGGCACCCCCGGCGGCTATGCGGCCAGCACCTCGCGCAGCTTCCTGCGGCCACGGTGCAGCCGCGACATCACGGTGCCGATTGGCGTGCCCAGGATCTCGGCAATCTCCCGATAGGGATAGCCCTCAACGTCAGCCAGGTAGATGGCCGCGCTGAATTCGGCGGGCAGGCCGCGCAGTGCCCGCATCGCGTCGGAGTCCGTCAGCTGCTCCAGGGCCTCGTCCTCAGCCGACCTGGCCAGGCGGGTCAGCAGGCGGGGTGACGCGGGCATGTCCAGGGCGTCGCCCCAGGGCGCCTGCACCGGCTCGCGCCCGCGTTTGCGGCAGGTATTGATGAAGGCATTCGCCAGGATCCGGTGCAGCCACGCACGCAGATTAGTACCGGGCGCGAACTGGCCGAAGGCGGCGTAAGCCCGAGCGAAAGTCTCCTGGACCAAATCCTCGGCGTCGGCACGGTTCCGCGTCATCCGCAGCGCCGCCGGGTAAAGCTGGCTGCGCAGCGGAATGACCTCCTGCTCGAATGACCTATGTCGATCCAAGGTATTCGCAACTACACTCATCGTTTAATCACCATCCTCCCTTCGCGGCCCTGCTGATGCCTTTTGGTCCGCCCTTTTTGCGATGCAGTTACAATCGTTTGCACAAGCTTGGCTGCTGGTGTGCTGTCCGCTCAGTGAGACACAGACCTCACGGCGGCCCGCGGCCCGCTCATAGCCAGCAGGCTGAACCGTAATTCAATGATCTAAACAGCGATTCTAACGGCTGTCAAGCTCCAGTAAACCGCGCATAACCGAGCAATAACTGCCATCTTCGGCAAGCTGCGCGGCTCCCCGGCGGACGGCCGGAATGCGTCAGCCGGTGGCGTTCAGCCAGCGAACCGGGGCGCCCGCGCCCGCATGGCGGAAGGGCTCAAGCTCGTCGTCCCACGGCTGGCCCAGGAGCAGTGCCAGCTCGGCCTCGAGCGAGCCGCCGAGGGCCGGATGGCGCGGGCTGTGCAGCTCGCGCATGCCGCCCATGCCGTCGTCGGCGCCGGCCTCCGCGGCCTCGCCGGCCTCATCCTGGTGCCGACGCGATGCCGCCGCCAGGGTCATGGCGGCGCGCAGCCGGCCCTCCGGGATGAGGATGTCCCCGTTCGCTGACGTGACCGCCGAGAACGTGCCAAGCGCCGGGGTGTAGCTGTACCGCACGGCATCGCAGCCCGGGCTTGCCTCCTCCGTGACCTCGAAGCGAAGGCGGTTCCAGCCGGCCAGCGCCGAGGTTATCGCCCCGGCAGTCCCCTGGCGGCACTGCCAGACGAGCTCGGCCCGCAGCGTTCCCGGCGAGGCTGGCTGGTCAACCCAGGGGAGGGTCACGGGCACCCCGATAACCCCCGCCACCGCCCACTCAAGGTGCGGGCTCAGCGCCGGGGGCGCGGAATGGACGTACAGCACGCCACGAACGGTCACCAGACCTCCCTGCCAGCAGACGAGATTCGCCTTCCCCAACGGACCTCGCGCCTGCAGGTGCCCGGCGCACTGCGGGTGCCGCAGCGCTCCGCGTCACATTGTGCACCAGGGTGCATGACGACACCAACATCGCCGCCTCCGCCGCGCCGGTGTTCTGGCGCGGATGAGGCCGCAACCTACCGGCAGCGTGATGTGATTAAGCGTGTGATCCCGGCAGATAGGACATCGCCCGCAGCGGCCGCGCACGGTCCGGAGCCTGCCAGCCGCCAGCCCGCCGCGCGCCGGCCCGGCGCGGCGGCCACCGCCCCTGCCCCGCGCACCGCCCGCCCGAACATGTCCGGCGGCGACGTCAGGGGGCTGCTGTTCGCCGGGGAGATGTACGGCCTCCAGCTCGACCAGCTCGCCGTCGTGCTGGGGGTATCAGACGCGCGCGCCCGCGCTGTAGCTGCCCGCTGGCGCGCCAGGCAGCTCGCTGAGTCAGCCCGGCTGGGCCCCGGCGTCCCGTGGATCTGGCTGGCCCGGCCGGGCCTGGCCAGCTGCGGCCTGCCGTATGCCGCTGCTGCGCCCGCGTTAGCGAGGCTCGCGCACATCCGGGCGGTCGTGGCAGTCCGCCTCGCGCTGGAGTCCGCAACGGCATGTTCGGCGGCGAGCGCTTACTGGCGCAGCGAACGCCGGCTGCGGGCACGGACCGGCGGCCGGGTGGGCCTGCGGGAGCACTTCCCGGACGGGGAGGTGCACTGGCCGGACACCGCGCCGGCCGGCTGGGCGGGCGAGTGCTGGGCTATCGAGGCGGAGCTGACGCCCAAGACCGTCGGGCGGACGGCCGCGATCATGCGCGAGCTGCTGAGCCGGACCGGAGACTACGGCTGCGCCGCCGCGCAGGCACGGATACCGGGCCAGCCGCCGCGGCACGCTCGCGTGCTGTACGTCTGCGCGCCCGCTGCCCGCGCCACGGTGACGCGGGCGCGCGCGACCCTGGGCAGCGACGCGGCCAGGATTGAGATCCGCAGCCTGCCGGCCGGCGCCTGCCTGGACCCGGCCGGTCAGCGGTGGACCCGGGCGTGACCGGCCGCTGGGCGGCCCTGGCCGCGACCAGGACCGCCGGCCGCGTTGCCCTCCGCATCCTCGCCGGTGCCGCGGCGGCCGTGCTCATCGTGGCGGCGCTGCCGGTGTCCCTGGTCGCGGCGGCGGCAGCGGCGGCGGCCTGGCTGCGAGGCTTACCGCCGCGCCAGCTGCATCTCGCCGCCCTGTGGTGCGGGCCGATGGTCGCCGTATGGCTCGCCGCTTCCGCCGTCGAGGACCGGGCCGGCTGGCAGGCGGCGCAGGCTCCCTACCGCGGCTGGCTCGCCATGTGGAGCCTCGCCGCGGCCGGATCTGTCCCGGCCGCCGCCGCGGTCATCGCGCCCGCGGCGATCCCCCTCGGCCTGGCCGCCGGCGGCCTGGCCTGGTCGTATCGCATCCGGTCGATGGAAACCGGCGCGGGGGGCATGTCGCCCGACGCCGCCGTCTCCTTCGACCTGCGTCGATGGCGCCATCAGGTGCGCAGTGCCAAGGCGAGGATCGCCGCGCCCGGAGCGCTGCCGCT
>DATJZH010000271.1:0-3731 GCA_035499215.1 Streptosporangiaceae bacterium
TCGGCCAGCATCGGCGAACTGCCCTGCGACCAGCGCGCAAGCTCAGCACGATCATCGTCGGTCAGCGCCAACGGCGCAGCACTCTGCGACATGCATACAGGCTACTGACTTAACTAACAAATTTCAGGCGGGGCACACTAGCGGAGTCGTCGTCAACGCCTTCCACAAGCACTCGCGGATAAAGCAGGATCGGTCCCTGCGCCAGAGGCGGTACGGCTAACCCGGCAATCTGACCACGGTCAGGCGGAGCGGAGTCCTGGAGCGTTGGATGGCCTCCATCTGGCCGATGACAATAGCCAGGTGCGGCCCGCATGATTCACGGGCCAGCTCGGGGCGGTAGCTGACCGCCGGGGCGATGACGCGGAACGCGGCAGCGCGTGAGCATCGTGTCGAGGCGCCCGAGTAGGTCACCCCGCACGGCAGCTGAGACTGCCTGGTCATCCGCCGAACCTGGTAACGGTGACCTGCATGCCCGACACTCGGTACTCGCCCTCTAACTGTCTGATCACGTTGACCAGGTGGTGCGCGCAGGCCGACCAGCCACGCTCGCGCAGACGGGAGTGCGGCGGGGGGCGCACGCGGAACCCGGCTGGCGACACGCACTCGCGGTCATGGAAACTGACCACCCGATTGCTGACTAGGCAGCGTTTGTCGCTCATGACCGGAACGTAACCGCGCATGCACTAGCCGACAATAGGCGGGCGGCATTTAGTCCGGCGCCCGGAGGATCACGCCGAACGCGGCACGCGGGCCAACCCGATGCCCGCGCCGACCGGGAATCTTGCAGGCGTGCCTCGCAGCGCGGATGGGTGGAGTCCCACGCCGCGATAGGTTCTGGGGTGGCTGCGTAAACCGGGCAGGGCATCGGCCCGATCGTTGACTGCAACGTGCATTTGTGGGATCAGCGCCACAACCCGGTGTTCCGGCGCTCGGATCGCACCGTTGTCCGAGACATGCTCGGCGATTACGACAGCCTCCGCGATAGCTACACCCTGTCCGACTACCGGCGGGAAACGTCGGGCTATGACGTGCGCGGAGTGATCTGGCCGGACGCGGGAGCAGCGGATCCGCTGGCCGCGGCAGACTGAGTCGGCCGACAGCAGGACGAGACGCCGCCGGTCATCGCGATGGTCACATTGGGTGATCCGAGGTCGGCAGGGTTCGCCGATCTGCGCTGTCGTCAGCGGCCGCTCATTCGCAGCGCCCGGATCCGCCCGGTGGCGGAATCGTCCGGGCGGGCGGCCCCCCGCAGGGGATCTTCCCGATGATCCGCTGGCCCGGGACAACCTGGCATTGCTTGCCAGCAGCGGCTCGGTGGCGACTGTCGAGGCGACGTCCAGCTAGCTGGGCACCGTGGCCCGGCTGACGGCACAGTTCCCCGCCGCCAGGCCAGCTGGGCACCGTGCTTGATCGGCAACACCGCCGGGCGAGAAGGCGGCGCCATCGCCGGTTCCAGCGACGTATTTTATCGCATGGCGGCTTCTCGTGACCTTCACCCGCAACACCGCTGGATATGGCGGCCCCATTTAACAACGGGCAGACCTTGACAGTGACCGGCGGCACCTTCACAGGCAACACCGCCGAAGGAGATGGCGGCGGCATCGATAACTTCAAGCCAATTCACGCGGGGTTGACAGTGACCGGCGGCACTTTCACAGGCAACACCGCCAAATCTGGCGGCGGCATGCCGAAGGTGGTCCAGCTACGCGTCACGGCGGCCTCGCGGAGGCCGCGCACGCCCGTGCGCGGCCTGCTCATGCGGCCGCTTCCGCCCGGAGATCCGGGCGAAGCGGCAGACACCCACCGGTTCCGTAGCGGCTGCGTGATCGGTGGGCATCGCGCACCGGCTCAGTGATCGGCCGGGCGCCGCGCGCGGATACGTCCGCAGGATCGCTTACGAGGTGACGTGCCGCCGGGACTGGCTGCGTAACCGCCAGTGTGACGCGGCTGGCCGCCAGGATGCTGGCCGCCAGGATGAGGGCGCTGCCCGCTCTTGTCAGCCTCAGCCCGGCCCGCCCACGGCGGCCGACGGCCGGTGTGATGAGCGGCTGCGTGCCATGCGTGGTGGCGGCCGGACGATCGGGAAGCGATGTGATGATGCTGATGCTGGTCCATGATTTTCTCCTCTTAGTACTGTCGTCGACTGTCGACGATATATCGGTCAACTGACCGTGGGAGGACGCTATTCCCATCGGCGGGAAGTCTTCCCCAGGGACCGGGCGCCGGCGGCGGCAAGGCCTGGCGCTCGAAGCCAGGAACACTTGCCCAGGCAGGGCGGGCGGGCCGCTGCGGGTCACGAAGCGCCGGCGCGCTTGGCAGGACCGGACGCCGGCCGGCTCCGCGACCTCGCAGACCTGGCCGGCTCCCCCGGCACGTCGCCGTGCTGGCCGCGCCCCACCACACCGCCGACGCCATCATCCGCGCCCGGCACGACCTGGACTCCGTCCGGCACGCCAGCGAGCTGTTCGTCTCGCACAACGGTCAGGGCGCGCATAGCAGGGCGGGTTCGGCATCTGGCTGCGCGGGAGCCACGCGCTCCCGCACTGGACCTGCCGATGACCGAACCGAATCGCAGGTTCGAGCGGTACAAGCCAGAAAGTAGGCTATTCCCGTCGGCGGGCCCAGAAAGTAGGCTATTCCCGTCGGCGGGCTAAGAGATGACCGGTAGGCCGAGAGTCGGATCGCAGAGACGAAGCGCGGTGGGGATCGGTGATGACGCTCGGCGGGATGAGGCATGGTGCGCTGGCCTCCGCCATCGCGGTGATCTTGGTCAGCGGCTGTTTTGCGGCACCGACCGCTGGCCCCCGGCACCTCGGCGTCGGCGGGCCGATTGGCTTCTGGACCCGTTCCCGGCTCCTCGGCGCCCGGCCCTTGCGGGGCGGGCAGCGGCTAGTCCCGCTGCCGCGGCAATCCGCGAACTCACATACGGCGGTGGTCGCGCTGCGCGTCGGGGCGCTGTTCGAACGTGATGCCAGCGGTGAGCATTTCTGCACGGCGAGCGTGGTGGCAAGCCCCGGCAAGGACCTGCTGGTCACCGCCGCGCACTGCATCAACGGCGGCAAGGGCAGCGGCTACCGCAATGACATCGTGTTCATCCCCGACTACCGGGATGGCGACGCGCCGTTCGGTGTTTGGACGCCCCAGCGCCTGCTGGTCGCGTCGCAGTGGGCGAACTCCTCGGATCCCGACTTTGATGTCGGCTTCGTCGTGCTCCAGCCGCATGACGGTGAGAACATCCAGCAGGTGCTGGGTGCCAACCGATTCGGCGTCGACTCCGGATACCGGCACCTGGCGCGGGTGACCGGCTACCCGGACAGCGCCAGCGCCCCCGTCACCTGCATAAACTGGACTTCGCGGCAGAGCGCGACCCAGCTGCGATTCGAGTGCGGCGGGTACACCGGCGGCACCAGCGGCAGCCCCTGGGTGACCGACTTCGACACGCGGTCGCGGACCGGCGCGATCGTGGGCGTGCTTGGCGGCTACCAGCAGGGCGGCGATACCCCGTCCATCTCCTACAGCGCATACCTGAGCAACGACATTCAGCGGCTGTACGAGCAGGCCATCTCGGACGGGGCCGCCAGCGGTCAGGGCTAGGGCGTGTCCCGTGGATCTCAGCGCTTGTGTCGTGTAGATCTGTACGGTGCCTGATCGACTGAATCGCCATGACCTGTCCGATGAGGAATGGGAACGCCTGCGGGCTTTCCTGCCTGCCGGTCCGCAGCAGCGGGGCG
>DATJZH010000272.1:0-8225 GCA_035499215.1 Streptosporangiaceae bacterium
CGCACGGTCTTCGAGCTCGAGGAAGAGGGCATCGTTCCGCTGCGCGCGCGTATCGCCGAGCGCCTGTCGCAGAGCGGCCCGACCGTGAGTCAGACGGTGGCCCGGATGCAGCGCGACGGGCTGCTGCGGATCGAGGGCGACCGGCAGCTGGCGCTGACCGCGGCCGGCCGCGCGCTGGCGATGCGCGTCATGCGCAAGCACAGGCTCGCCGAATGCCTGCTGGTCAGCGTGATCGGGCTGCCTTGGGAAGACGTTCACGTCGAGGCCTGCCGATGGGAGCACGTGATTTCCGACAGCGTCGAGCGAAGGCTGGTGGAACTGCTGGGATACCCGGTTCGGTGCCCGCACGGAAATGTCATTCCCGGCCTCGCGGAACTCGGGGTTCCGGCTGTGGCAAGCCAGCGCGCGGCCGACGCCGGGCGGGAGCGCGACGTGGCCATGACAAAGATCGCCTCGCTGCAAGCCGAGCCCGTGCTGATTTGCCGAATCAGCGAACAACTGCAGAGCGATCCGGTTCTGATGCGTAAACTCAAGGACATTGGGATTCAACCAGGACGTGAGGTTACGCTGGCGGTCAGTGACGACGGTGTGCGGGTGACAAGTGCGGACAAGGCTGGCGGGCTCACGGCAGAGCTGCCCCGCCACGTCGCCGCGCACCTGTTTGTCACGAAGCCATGAACGTCGTCGCGGTCCGCTATGCCCTGGCGCCGAGGGCCGGGAGCGGGCCGTGTCCGGCCCGAAGCTGATCTCCGCCCAGCCGGCGGCTGGCCGACGCCCCCGCGGGCCGTCCGGTGAAACACGATAACGACGTCGCCACCTGGGGCGAGCTCGACGCCGATGCAGTCCTTGGCCAGGTCGAGGCGGGCGTGGTGGTCATCGACCCGCAGGGCAAGCTGCTCTACGCGAACTCCTGTGCCGTCATGCTGTTCGGATTCCCCGACGACGGGGCGCATCTCATCGGCCGGCCGCTTGCCTCGCTCGGGTTCGAGGAGGGCGACGCGCAGAAGGCGCAGTCCCTGGCGGACCAGGTGCTGCGCGGCCGGGCCTGGGAAGGGATGATCGCGTGCCGGCGCACTGACGGGTCGCGCGTCTTCGTCCGGGCGCACGCGGCGCCGCTGCGCGATCCGTCCGGCGCGATCAGCGGCGTGGTGATCATTGGCCGGGAGGCGACGCGGCACGGCGGTCAGCGTGCCAGCGACCGGATCGGCCTGCTGGACCGGATCGGCGAGCGGCTGGCTGGCTCGCTGGAGCTGAGCATCACCATGCGGCAGGTCGCCGAGACGCTGGTCCCGCAGTTCGCCGACCATTGCTTCATCGACCTTTTCCAGGGCTACAAGCTGGTGCGCCGGGCCCAGTGGCACGCGCGGGGCTGGACTCCCGCGCCCGGTACCTGGGCGCGGGTGGGCGAGCAGATCAGCTACCCGCTGGGGCATTTCTGCCAGCAGGCCATGGCGCGGATGGACACCGTCGTCGTCGAGGACCTGGGCGAGGAGTACTTTCCTGCGCCGCACAACGAGAGCCTCCGGGAAGGGACCGAGATCGGGCTGACGTCGGTCATCGCCTCCCCGCTGATAGCCCGCGGCGAGCTGCTCGGCGTGATGAGCCTGGGATTGTCCGGACTGACCGACCGCGAGGACCGGCATTATGCCGCCGACGATCGCGAGTTCCTCGCCGCCATCGCCGGCCGGGTCGCCATCGCGATTGACAACGCGATGCTGTTCGAGGAGGAGCGCCGCACGGCGCTGGCCTTCCAGACCAGCCTGCTGCCGCGGGACCCGCCGCCGCTGGACGGTCTGGAAGTCGCGTACAAGTACGTGCCGGCCAAGCCGCTCGAGACACACGGCCAGGGCATCCAGACTCAGGTGGGCGGCGACTGGTACGACATCATCTCGCTGTCAGCAGGGCGCGTCGGCATCGTCATCGGCGACGTCGAGGGCCGCGGTGCGCGGGCCGCTGCGGCCATGGGCCAGCTCAGGGCTGCCCTGCGCGCGTTCGCCCAGGACGATAAGCCGCCCGCAGAGATCCTGCGCAGGCTGGATGACTGGTGCCGTTCGCTTGGCCCGTCGCAGGCCGAGGCGCAGGGTGTCGCGGCCTCCTACCCGCCGACGGTGAGCTGCACGTACCTGGTCTACGACGCCTGGTCGCGGATGCTGTCGTTCGCTAACGCCGGTCACGACGCGCCGATGCTCGTCACCGAGCGCGGCGCGTGCCAGCTCGACATCAAGTACAAGGGCGTGCTGCTGGGAGTGCGCGGCCGCGGCATGGCGGGGCTCCCGTCCTACCGGGAGGAGTCGCTGCACCTCGCCCCCGGTTCCACGCTGGTGCTCTACACCGACGGCCTCACGGACCGGCGGCAGCGCATCGACGGTGCCGGGCACTACTCCGACGCCGAGGTGCAGCGTATGCTCCGGCAGGCGATCGGCAGCGCGGCGGGCGGCAGCGTCGAGGAGATCGCGCTGGCCGCCGAGTACGCGGTGCCTGGTGAGATCGACGACGACATGGCCATCGTGGTCATGCGCACGTCACCAGTGGATCTGGCCTCCTGGGAAGGGCAGTTCCCGGCCGAGCCGATCAAGGTCTCGCAGGCACGGCGGGCAGCGCACGAGACGTTCCGGGCCTGGGGCATGGCACCGTCCCAGGCCGACCTGGCCTGCCTGCTGGTATCGGAGGTGGTGACGAACGTCGTGCTGCATGCAGCCGCCCCGCCCAGCCCGCGGCACGAGTTCGGCGCCGAGTTCGCGGCGGCCGGCTGGCCGGAGATCGGCGAGGAGTGGGATGGCGCGCCGTCCAGCGGCGGGCCGGCCGGCTCGGCGGGCACAGATTTCACCCTCCGGCTGCGCCGCGGCCACGAATCGGTCTGGGTCGAGGTGTTCGACGCCGACCTGCGGCTGCCCCGAATCCGCAGCGCGGCGGAAACCGACGAGGGCGGCCGCGGCCTCTACCTGGTCGACCAGCTCGCCACCCGGTGGGGCTCGCGGCCGACCAACGACGGCAAGGCCGTCTGGTTCGAGATACCGATCAAGGACGATCCGGCCTGCGGCTAGCAGCCGTTAGCGGTGCGACGCGGCCCAGAGCGTGAGTGCCGCCAGCACGAAACCGGCCATAACCGTGAGCAGCATCTTCCCGGTGACCGGCAGCCCCATCCTGCGCCGCAGCCGCATCGCGAGAAGCGCGACCAGGACGGCGAGAAATCCGAGCAGTACCAGGCCCTGGCTCATGCCGCCTCCCGCAGTCCGCTGCTTCGAGCATAGAGGAAGGGGCCGGGCGTGCCGGGAGCCTCGCGCAAGCAGCCTCGCGCCGGGACCGCGGCTGGTCGTGCGGCGCGGCTGGTCGTGCGGCGCGGCTGGTCAGGCGGCCCCGTCGCCGAGCAGCGGCGGGACGACAGCCAGTCCGGACGACCGGATGATCGCGGGCACCTCGTCCGCCTCCGCTGGCCCGCGCACCGAGTCCTGCAGCCGGCGCAGCGTCGTCAGCTGGCGGACCAGCGCCTCGATCCGCTCCTGCACGAGGCGTCCCGCCGCGGCACGCTGAGCGGCGCTGACCGACCTGCCAGCCGCCAGCCTGGCCAGCGGCTTGATCTCCTCCAGCCCGAAGCCGAGTTCTTTGAGCGCCAGCGCAGTCGCGATATATCCGCGGTACTCGCGCGGGTATCTGCGGGTGCCGCCGGGCGAGCGGCGCGGCTCGGGCAAGATGCCGAGTTCCTCGTAGTACCTGATGGTGCGGCTGCTCACCCCGGCGTCCCTGGCCAGCTGGCCGATAGTGACCAGGCCGGCCGTATCCTCACTGATCTTTGTCATGTTTGCTGCTACCCCCGTGATGTGCGCGCCGGGGAATGTGGGTGCCCCCCGCGGCTTGACGACCTATCCCGACCGTTACCCGACGGTGCTGCGGCCCCCGGTATCTCGTGCGCGCCCTGGCCTGTCATCACGGATAGTAGTTGCGTTGTAACTTATAGCGAGTGACATTCGGCTGTCCTGCCGGGCGACGGCCACGGCCGTCAGGCACTCGCGACCTGCGGGTAATGTCGGAACAGACCGGCCAGATCCGCCAGGTGCCGCCCGGCCGGGAAGGCAGCGGGCGCGGTCAGCAGGCCGCTGCGTGGAGGTTGCTTTGTCTGACGCTTACATTGTCGGTGCAGTACGCACGCCTATCGGCAGACGGGGCGGGGGCCTATCGGCGGTCCATCCCGCTGACCTGGCGGCGCACGTGCTGGCCGAGCTGATCGCGCGGACGGGCGCTGACCCGTCGGCGGTCGACGATGTGATCATGGGCTGCGTATCGCAGATCGGGCCGCAGTCCATCGACATCGCGCGCACCGCGTGGCTGTCCGCCGGCCTGCCGGAAAGCGTTCCCGGCGTCACTATCGACCGCCAGTGCGGGTCCTCCCAGCAGGCGCTGCACTTTGCCGCGCAGGCGGTGCTGTCCGGAACCCAGGACCTGGTGGTGGCGGCGGGCGTGGAGAGCATGAGCATGGTGCCGATGGGCTCCCCGGTCAGCCTCCCGGCCGAAAATGGCATGGGCCCGCCGTATGGCCGGGGCTGGCATGACCGCTATGGAAATCAGGAGATATCGCAGTTCCGCGGAGCCCAGCTGGTCTGCGAGAAGTGGGGATTCAAGCGCTGGCAGCTCGATGAGTACGCACTTGCCAGCCACCGCAAGGCCGTGCGGGCGATGGACGAGGGCCGGTTCGACCGGGAGATCACCCCGGTGGGCGGGGTGACCGCCGACGAGGGGCCGAGGCGGGACACCTCGCTGGCGAAGATGGCACAGCTCAGGCCCTTGCGGGAGGGCTGGGAGATTACCGCTGCGACGGCCTCACAGATCTCCGATGGCGCGGCGGCACTGCTCATCGCATCCCCGACGGCTGTCCGGCGACATGGTTTCACGCCGCGGGCCAGGATTCACGCCCTGTCGGTTGTCGGCTCCGACCCGGTGCTCATGCTGACCGGGCCGATCCCGGCGACCGAGCAGGTCCTGGCCAGGGGACACCTGAGCATCGACGACATTGACGTCTTCGAGGTCAACGAGGCCTTCGCGCCCGCCGTACTTGCCTGGTCGGCGGATACCGGCGGCTCGCTGGAGAGGACCAACCCGAACGGCGGCGCGATCGCGCTCGGTCATCCGCTCGGCGCAACTGGCACGATCGCGCTGATCAAGGTCCTGCATGAGCTCGAGCGGCACGGCGGCCGGTATGGCCTGCAGACCATGTGCGAAGGCGGCGGACAGGCCAACGCCACCATCATCGAGCGCCTCGCCGCCTGACCGGTTCGGAGCAGGCGGCGCAGGCCGGCGGCAGGGCCGGGCGGCGCGGGCCCGCTGCGCAGCCATCCGGAGCGATCTGGCGCCGGCGCGGGCCGAGGAAGAAATATCCAACTCAAGTTGGAAGTTATTGCCTACGGGAGGTCTAATTTAGCTAGACCGAAAGATCTAGGCACCGCAGAGAAGGTGAACCACAATGCTGCTCACATCGTTCGACCCGATCAGTGCTGAGTTCGACCGCCTGGTTCAGCGCGCTTTCGGCCCGGTCGGTGCAGCCAGGCCCGTGATGCGGATGGACGGGATCCGGCGCGAGGACGCCGTCGAGCTCCGCTTCGACCTGCCGGGCATCGACACCGACAGTATCGACGTGACCGTGGACCGCGGCCTGCTGACCGTCAGCGCACACCGGGGCGAGGAGTACGCCGAGGGCGAGAAGCCCTTTATCCGGGAGCGGGTCATGGGCTCGTTCACGCGCCAGGTCCGCCTGTCCGAGGCCGTCGACTCCGAGAAGATCGAAGCTGGTTACGACCGCGGCATCCTGACGGTCCGGCTTCCGCTCGCGGAGAAGGCGCTGCCGCGCAAGGTCGAGGTCAGGACAGAGGCCAAGGCGGAAATCGCCGCCTGATCCGCGATAGGTACCCTGCTAGGGCCCGCGCGGACGAGTCTGCGCGGGCCCTGCGTCAGTCCCGGAGGTGAGTTCCGGTGTCCTTGCCGCTGGACGACGAGAACCTTCCGCTGTTCACCGTCGGCCAGGTGTCGCAGATGCTCGAGGTTCAGCAGGCATTCCTGCGGCGCCTTGACGAGTATCGGGTAGTCCGGCCGTCCCGGTCATCGGGCGGGCAGCGCCGCTACACGCGCAGGGAGATCACGATAGTCCAGTACGTGCTCGAGCTAGTGGATGACGGCATGACACTGGCCGCAGTCCGCCGGGTGCTGGCGCTTGAGGCGCACGTCAGGCAGCTTGAGGCAGAACTGGATGAGTTGCGCGGCCACTACGAAGAACTGCGCTCGGAGCGGAATCAGCTCAGGGCGGCGGCCGCCCGGCGGGACGCCCTGCTGGGCGGACGCGAGCACGGCGGGCGCTCACCGGGCGGCGCCTAGCCGGCAGCGGCCAGGGTCGCGGTGCTCGCGGGCGGCAGCGCCGAGGGTCGCGGTGCTCACGGGCCGGCGCTGAGAGCCGGTGGCTGAGTCGGCCCAGGCAGTTACCGGCCGAGGGTGCTCCGGGAGAACCTGCGCCCTGCCGACGCGCGCCACGAACTGGTCTGCTCGGCTCGCGGTGCCGGGCGCCCGACGGCGAGTTCGGGTCCTGCAGCGGGCGGTGCCGGCGGATCTGCCCGGCTGACGAAGACCCGCGGGCTGATGTTGTGCAACGCGCCGAGCATGGCGCCCAGGCCCTCATCGTGGGCGAGTTCCACCACCACCTCACCGGTTATCTCGGCCGTGTCGATGCCGGGGGGCGCCAGCCGGACGATGCTCACCAGCTGGTCACCCACGGCTTCGTGAAATAGCGCGCGGCTGCGCTTATCGTCGGACAGGGTCAGCCGGATTCTCCACATAGACATTCGGGCCTCGCAAGTCAGGTGTTCACTGTTGTCACAATGCAGCTGTCCCGTTGCCGGACTGCTTCGCGTTCGTAACGACGGCGTGAACGCTCAGCCGGGACCTCCATCGCTGGCGAGTTTCCGCTGGTCACGCGCTAACCCGCGGCGGGAGGCGGCGCGGTGCAAACGTCGGCCCGGTAGAAGCTGAGGTAGGACCTTGACGGGGTAGGCCCGCGCTGATCCTGGTATCGCGATCCGTAGACCGGCGAGCCGTAAGGATGCTCGGTCGGCGAGCTGCACCGGAACAAGCACAGCTGGCCGATCTTCATGCCCGGCCACAGCTTGATTGGCAGAGTCGCCACGTTGGAGAGCTCCAGCGTGACGTGGCCGGAGAATCCAGGGTCGATCCAGCCGGCCGTGGAATGCGTCAGCAGGCCTAGCCGGCCGAGGCTGGACTTCCCTTCGAGCCGGCCGGCGATATCGGCGGGGAGCGTGACCACCTCGTAGGTGGAGGCAAGCACGAACTCGCCGGGATGCAGCACGAATGGCTCGTCGCCGGCGGTCTCCACCAGCCTGGTCAGGTCGGGCTGCTCGATAGCCGGGTCGATGTGGGGGTAACGATGGTTCTCGAACACCCGGAAGTACCGGTCAAGCCGGACGTCAATACTCGCGGGCTGGATCAGCTCCGGCGCGTACGGTTCGAGCTTGACCCGGCCCGACGCGATCTGCGCCTTGATGTCCCGGTCGGAGAGCAGCACCCTGGCAACCTACCGGTTCGGCAGGATCGACAGTGCGCAGATGCGGGCTCAGGGGCCGGGCCCGGCCGTCGGCCTCGCCGACCAGGCTGGCCAGGGTCCGCTGCGCGGTCAGGGTGGCTGTCATGGTGGCGTCGCACCGTGATTACCGGGCCCGCGCGCACTACCGCGGACAGCATCCGCACGCGCCGGAGGCGGAGCAGGCGCAGTCGGCGGCCGCCGGACTAGGTCGTGCCCGCTGATTACGGGCCTGGCGATCACGATCCCGGCGACCAGCGCGACCTGCCTGCAGGGTGCCGTCAGCGAGTACAGCGGCGTCGCAACCTCTGGCGCGCCGGATCAGGCCGCCGCCGCGAACGGCAACAGCAGATCTGTCGATTCCGGGCCGACCGGCGCGGTCGGGCGGGGAACAGGTCGTCGGCGGCATCATTCCTGGCGGGCCGCCGGGAACGTCACGCCGGGTTTGTCGCAGGGCCAGGTCTTCATTATGCGCGCGCAGGCCTCCTCCTGGTCGGCCGGCTTCGAGGACGTCCTGGCGAGCAGCGCCGGAGCGCAGGACGCGCGCGCTACGTTCAGCTCAGCCACCGACGGGCACGCGGCGGCCGAATGCGCGAAGCACGTCGCGTCCAGGCCATGGGAAGGCCGCCAGGCACTGCTGTCCGGTACTATG
>DATJZH010000273.1:0-3999 GCA_035499215.1 Streptosporangiaceae bacterium
CCGCCGCGAGGCCGAGGACAGCGGCGGCCAGCCCGAAGGCCGCGCC
Organism: Streptosporangiaceae bacterium; assembly: GCA_035499215.1. Lineage (GTDB taxonomy): Bacteria > Actinomycetota > Actinomycetes > Streptosporangiales > Streptosporangiaceae > DATJZH01. Next base: position 47 of record DATJZH010000273.1, read on the forward strand.
GTAGGAGACGGTGTCCACGAGGTAGCCGGCCGTCACTGGTCCGGTAACGGTGCCGACATCACCGGCCATCTGGTACGAGGCGACCACCATCCCGCCCCGGCTACGCAGGATGTCGCCGATCATTGCCGAAGGCGCGACGTCGAGCAGGCCCGATCCGAGGCCGAATATCGCCAGCGCGGCCAGGTAACCCCAGAGCCCGGGAACGAGCGCCAGCATGACCATCCCGCCCGCTGATGCGAGGCACCCGGCGATGATGACCGGCCGCCGGCCGAGTCTGTCGGCCGCCCGGCCGCCCGGCACGAGGGTCGCGGCGTTCAGCGCGGCGACTACCAGGAAACCGATGCCGGTCCAGACGGCCGACCGATGCAGGACGTCGCGGACGAACAGCGGCACGATGGCGCTGCGCACCCCCATGGCGGCGAAGCCGTCCGCCAGGTTCGCGGCCGAAGCCGCGCGGTATGCCCTGCTCCGCAGGGCGCGGCCAATCTCGGCGAACGGCCGCGTCGCCCGCGGATCAGCCGCGACTTGCTGCGGGCGAGGCGCGTCCCGCAAGACAGCCGCGGCGATGATCGCGGGAACGATGAGCATGCCGCCGTAGATGATGAACGGTGCCCGCAGCGACCACGCGGCGACGAGCCCGCCTACCGCCGGGCCAGTGATCCCGCCCAGCAGGAATCCGCCGCTGAAAAGGCCGCTGGCCCGGCCTCGGTGCTCGCTGGGTACACTGACCAGCAGCAGCGTCTGGGCGCTGACGCTGAACATCGCCGAGCCGAGCCCGCCGGCCCCGCGGGCGACGATGAGCTGCGCGAACGACCCGGAGAATCCGGCGAGTATGCTGCTCACCGCGACGATCGCGATGCCGACCGCCATGACCACGTGCTCGCCGAACCGGTCCACCAGACGTCCGGCGGGGAGCGCGCCAGCTATCCGCAGCAGAGCGAACGCACTGATCACGCCGGCGGCGGCAGTGGTGCTGACCCCGAAATGGCGCGCGAATGTCGGGATATCCGGTGCGACGATCCCGAAGCCGAGCGCGACCGTGAATGAGACCGCGGTCAGGATGGCCACCTCGCGCGGCAGGTCGCGGAACGGTCCGCGACGGAGGCGAGGCACGAAGGGCATTCTGCCAGGCGGGCGGGCTACATCCCGTGATCGCGGAGCCAGCCCAGGAGCTCAGCGCCAGCGCTCGGCCGGGGCCAGCGGGTAAGGTCGTGACCCATGAGATCAGCGTAAAGCCTGCCTGCGGCGGCGTCATCGGCGTTGAGGATGCGGTCGCCACCGCGGCGGCGCATGCCTGGCAGCACCAGTTGTGTCAGCCCGACCAGGCCGAATCGGTCACGCCGGGTCCCTACGGCACATCGGACATCTGGGCAACTACATCAAATCAGTTCGATGTATTGTGGGCGTGTGGCAGCAGTCCAGGCGGACGCGCAGCCGGCGGTTTTCCTGCAGCTGGCCGGGCATCCGGTGCGCTGGCGACTGCTCAGCGAGCTGGCGCGCAGCGACCAGCGAGTGCATGAGCTGACAGCCGTGGTCGGCGGGACGCAGAACGCGGTCTCCTATCACCTGGGACGGCTGCGCGCTGGCGGCCTGGTGTCGACGCACCGCAGTTCAGCCGACCGACGCGATAGCTACTACCAGGTCGAGCTGGCCAGGTGCGGTCAGCTGCTCGCCGCAGCTGCCCAGGCACTGCAGCCCGGCCTGCTGCCCGGGTTCCCGCCGGCGCCGGGGACCCGGCAGCGCCGTTCCTCGGCTCCGGTGCGGGTGCTGTTCCTGTGCACCGGGAATAGTGCCCGGTCTCAGATCGCCGAGGCGCTGCTGCAGCAAGCCGCCGGTGACTGGGTCCAGGTGCGCAGCGCGGGCAGCCACCCGAAGGACCTGCATCCGGACGCGGTGCGGGTGATGCGCGAGTACGGCATCGACCTCGGCGGTCGGCGCAGCAAGCACCTGAGCGAGTTCAGCACGGAGCGTTTCGACTACTTGATCACTCTGTGCGACCGGGTCCGGGAGATCTGCCCCAAGTTCCCCGGCGGGCCGGAGCCGCTGCACTGGAGCATCCCCGACCCCGCCACCGCGGGCAGCGGCCGCGCCGGTTACCCCGCGTTCCGGCGCACCGCCGCCGACCTGCGGGCCCGTATCGGCTTCCTGATCCAGCGGATCATGCCAGCGCCGCCCCGGTGAGGGAGACTGCCATGGATGACCGCGTGGTCAGCGTCCGGTCCATGGCGGACGGCATGCAAGCCGCCATCAAGTTCACCCCGGCTGCCGGATGACGCCGCCCGGCCGGCCCGACAACAGCGCGGCGCGGCCGGTGGCTTTGCTCACGATCGTGCGCGGGTGGGGCCGGATCGGGTGCATGGGCTTTGGGGGTCCGCCCACCCACATCAGGCTGCTGCGTGAGCTGTGCGTCGAGCGTGAGCACTGGCTCGAGCCGACCGAGTTCGAGGACGCCGTCGCCGCCTGCAACCTGCTGCCCGGGCCGGCCTCCACCCAGCTGGCGATCTTCTGCGCCTGGCGGCTGCGCGGGCGGCCCGGCGCGGTCATCGGCGGGGCCGCGTTCATCGTCCCTGGCCTGATCCTCATCCTCGCCCTGGCCGCGCTATTCCTCAGCAGCGCCCCGCCCCGGTGGATCCTCGCCGCCGGCGCTGGGGCCGGAGCCGCGGTCGCCGCGGTCGCCGTTCACGCCGCGACCGGCCTGACGCCGGCCAGCTGGCGCGCCGCACAGGCGAACGGCGGCGCCCGGCAGCTGCGCTGGATCGGCTACCTCGCCGCCGGTGTCATGGCCGCCGCGGCCCTCGGGCCCTGGCTCGTCCTGGTGCTGCTCGCCTGCGGCGCTGTCGAGATCACCACCCGGATTCCGCGCGACAGGGCCGGCGCGCCGGGGATCGCCAACATCTGGCTTGCCGCCGGCGGCGGCGTCGCGACCGGCGGCCTGGGGTCGCTTGCGTGGGTGGCGTTCAAGGTCGGGGCACTGTCCTACGGCGGTGGGTTCGTCATCATCCCGCTCATGCAGACCGACGCCGTCAGTCACTACCACTGGATGACCGGCAGCCAGTTCCTCAACGCCGTCGCCCTTGGCCAGATCACCCCCGGCCCGGTCGTGCAGACCGTAGCCGTCGTCGGCTACGCCGCTGCCGGCCTCCCTGGCGGCATCCTCGCCGCCCTTATCGCGTTCTCGCCCTCGTTTGCGTTCATCCTGCTCGGCGCCCGTCACTTCGACCGGCTCCGCGGCAACCAGATCGCTCGCGCGTTCCTCGACGGCGCCGGACCCGCCGCCATCGGCGCGATCCTCGGCTCAGCCATCCCGCTAGCCCGCGCCCTCACCGAGCCCTGGCAGTACGCCATATTCGGCGGCGCCGCGATCCTCCTCCTGGCGCTCAACCGCGGCGTCGTCCTCACCCTGCTCCTCGCCGCCGCCGCGGGCATAATTCTCGTCCTAGCCGGGGCGGTGCTGCCGCCGTAGCGGCGCTGGCAGCCGGCGACGGCCGCCGACCCGGCCCTTCGGGCTCGGCCTCGGCCAGCACCCGCGCTCAGACGGGCCGCGACCGGCGGGCTACGGACCGCGGGCGCCGCTGCGAGCGGGCGGATGCCAGCCCGGTGGGGGGCGTAGGTGTAACGGCGGGCCGGCGGGCGGCGGCCAACAACGAAAGCAACGCCGAGCGGCGCCGCGGTCAGCGCGTCAGCCGCGTTGCGCAGGGTGTCGCCGAGCAGCGCGACTGACCCGGACACCGCCACGACAGCCGTCTGGATCAGCACGGCGACGGCCAGCACCGCCAGTGAGATCCACAGTGTCCGCATGCCCGCTGCACTGACTTCCATGACAGCGTCGACCTGGTCGGCCGGCTCGTGAGAGTGCGGATGCAGCAGGTACCGAATCCAGCCCGGCAGCCCCAGTCCTGGCTGATCATCGTGCTCATGCCGGTGGTCGTGACCGCCGTCGTGATCGTGGCCGT
>DATJZH010000274.1:0-3560 GCA_035499215.1 Streptosporangiaceae bacterium
GCGACGTCGAATTCGGCGATCGTCTTGACGACCGGGAACGCGGCGGCTTTCATCCGGGTCCGGGTGCTGGACTCATCGCGGGAGGTGATCTCCGCGTCGATGAGGGTGCGCAGGAACTCTTCCGGGCTCCACCGCTGGGTCCTGGCGACGGTGAGCAGCTCGGGCGCGAGCCGGCGCATCGCGGCGAGCTTGAGCCGCCGCAGGCCGCCGTCCAGGTCGGCGGGCAGCGCCGCCGCGGTCGCTGCGGTCATGACACGTCCCCGATCTTGCAGGCGGAAAGAGGCCGGGTGGGCACCCGGGGCAGGTCCAGCACCAGCGCGTTCCCGGCAGGACAGGGCTGTGGGGCACCGGCTCCGGCGGCCAGGATGGAGCGCACGTCCGCGGCCCGCCACCGGCGGGCCGCGGCACGAAGATCTTCTGGCACCGGCCGCACGCCCGGACATGCCGCCGGTACCCCGACCAGAACACCAGCGGCCCGCCGCACGACGGGCAATCCGGGCGCGGGAACACCACCTTGCGGCCGGCCGCCACATAGGCATCGACCGACAGCGGGCACGGCCATACGATGGCCACGGGCGACACACCGCCTCGGATCCCTCCTCGCGACCCGTGACCAAACGAGGCGAGGAGGGATCCCTCACGTTAAACGGGACGGCAAAATCCTCGCCCACCCGCGGCAGCCAGGCAGACTGGTCGACGGCCGGTTCTTCGCGCACGAGAACGCCCGCGCCTGCCAGGACCTGCTGCGCCGCGCGGTCACCCGCCGCGGCACTGCCCGAGGTCTTTTATTGTGATAACGGCGCGCCGTTCTCCAATGCGTGGCTGGCCCGCACGTGCGCGGTGCTCGGCGTGCGGCTGGTCCACAGCCAGCCCTACTCGCCCCCCTTAACCGGCCAACCCCAGCGTGAGTCATGATCTCGACACGCCGGTGACCTGCTGATACTTGCGCTGGGATGGGACGGGTGACGTAACGTTCGTCGCCGTGAGTGAGGACCTGCCGATCCGCGCCGTCGAGGTGCGTGCGGGGCGCTGGGAGCTGACCGGCGCGGCCGGGCTGCGGCTGATCAACGACTACTTGGGCTATGTAGCCGATCGGGGCTACTCGCCGCGGACCGTCCGGGCATACGCGTTCGACCTGCTGCACTTTGCCCGGTGGCTTGCCGGGGACGGGACGGGCCTGGACGCCGTGACCACGGATGTGCTGATGCGCTACCTGGCCGCGAACCGCGCCGAGCGCCGGGACGGGCAGCATGAGAACGTGATCCCGCTCAGCCGTGGCAGCGCATCCGGGTTCGCGCCGGCCACGATCAACCGGCGGATGGCGGCGATCTCAGGCTTGTTCGGCTTCCGGTCGATGCGCGATCCGGATGCGGTGAACCCGGTGCCGATGGGTGTGGCGGCACGGCGGACGGTCCGGGGCGAGCGCAGCGGCCTGCTCGGTCATCTGGCCAGGCCGAAGCCGCGGTCGAAGCTGCGGGTCCGCGAGCCGCGGCGGCTGCCGCGCGGCCTGGACCGCGCCGAGACCGCCGCGCTGCTGGGCAGCTTCCGCACCGACAGGGACCGGGCGATCGCCGGGCTGATGCTGCTGTCCGGGCTGCGCTCAGCCGAGGTGCTCGGGCTGCGGATCGCCGACGTGGACATCGGCGGGGGCTGGGTGCGGGTGACCGGGAAGGGGGACAAGGAACGCCGGGTCCCGCTCGACCCCGACGTGGCCGGGCTGATCCAGTCTTACCTGCTCGCCGGGCGGCCCGAGACCACCTCCAGGGTGCTGTTCGTCGTGGCCAAGGGAGCGAACCGCGGGCAGCCGCTGACCGCCGCCGGGCTGCGGCGCATCTTCCGCTACCACCGGGAGATCTCCGGCGTTGTGGCCGGGCACCCGCACGCGCTGCGGCACGCTTTCGGCACTGCCCTGGCTGAAGCCGGCACCGACCTGGCCGTGCTGCAGGCGCTGATGGGGCACGATCACGTCGATTCGTCGGCCGCTTACATCCATCTTGCGCCAGCGCACATCCGGGCCGCTTACGACACCGCGCGGGCACGGCAGCGCTCCCTGCAGCAGGCAGGGCGATGATGCCGCCAGTTAAGACGGCCGTGCCGCCGCAAGCCGCCCCGATCTATGACGCTTACCTGGACTGCCTGGCGGCCCGCGGCGTGGGCAACAAGACGTTCGACAGCGGCGCCCGGTGTTTCCTGGCCCGTTACCCCGATCCGCAGGAATGGGCAGCCTTGCCGCTGGAGCAGCGGCTGGCAGATACCCGCCCGCACCTGCAGCCGGCGCTGAACTTCCTGATGCTGCACGGCCATCTTCGGCCGGGTTATGACTACCTGCTTGAGCGCAAGCTGACCGTGATCTTGCGGGAAGCGCAGGCCAGCCCGCTCGGCCCCGACCTCAAGCGGTTCCTGGCCGGCGCGCAGGCGCTGGGCTATTCCGAGCGGGCCCGCACCGGGATGGCCTCCCAGATCGCTGTCCGCATGCTCATCCAGACCGGACGCGGGCTCGCGGAGCTGACCGACGGCGACTTCGCGGCGTTCGGGCAGGCGATCAGCGAACGTGAGGAACGCCAGGGCTGCGAGCTGAAGCACTACCACGGCGCGCTCTACGCGGCTCGCGCGGTGATCTATCATCTGGGCGCGCCCGCCGAACCGGTCCCGAAACGGTCCACCCTGGGCCGGTGGAGCTGGGAACGCCACCTGGACGGAGTCAGCGACCAGGTCCGCAAGCCGATGACCGCCTACCTGGAACGGCTGGCTGGCACGCTGGCCCGCTCATCGGTGCAGGGCGCCGCGTCGGAGCTGGCGCACTTCGGCCGGTTCCTGGCCCGGCACGACCCGGAACTGGCCTCGTTCGCTGAGCTGGACCGGCAACGACACATCGAGCCGTACCTGAACCAGGTCGCCGCGGCGGTCAACCACCGCACCGGGACGCCGATCGCCGCGTCCACCGCCAAGCAGCGCATCCAGACCGTCGGGTCGTTCCTGGACGCGATCGCCGAATGGGGCTGGCCCGAAGCCCCCGCCCGCCGGCTGGTCTTCCCCCGCGACGCACCCAAGCTGCCGCACCCGCTGCCCCGCTACCTGCCGCCGGACCAGGAACGGGCGCTGCTCGCGGCGCTGGAAGCATCGCCGAACCGGCTGCGCGCCGACGCGCTGCTGCTCCTGCGCGCCACCGGGATGCGGATCGGCGAGCTGACCATGCTCGAGCTGGACTGCGTGCACGAGGTCCCCGGCTCCGGCGCGTGGCTGAAGATACCGCTCGGCAAGCTGCTCACCGAGCGGATGGTACCCATCGACGACGAAACCGTCGGGCTCATCGACCGGATCACCGAGCACCGCTCCCCAGGCCGGCCGCTGCGGCACCCGCGCACCGGCAAGCTCGCCGACTTCCTGCTCACCCACCAGGGCCGCCGTATCCCGGCCGAGACCATCCGCGACGAACTGCACCGCGCCGCCGCCGAAGCCGGCCTGGACGGCGTGGTACCGCACATGCTCAGACACACATATGCCACAGCCCTGGTCAATGCGGGCTGCTCGCTGCAAGCGCTGATGGCGCTACTCGGGCA
>DATJZH010000275.1:0-4196 GCA_035499215.1 Streptosporangiaceae bacterium
GCCGTAGCGCGCCCCGGTCATCGAGTTGGTGCGGGCCGACAGCCAGGCCCAGCCGAGCGGAACTCCCGGCTCATCCAGGGCGGCCGCGATCAGGGTCACCTCTCCCGGCTTGCCCAGCGCGCCGAAGGCGCGCTTGCGGTGCATGACCGGGTCGGTGATGGCCTCATCGGCGAACGACACGATGGCGATCGTGATCTCGAAGGCAGCAATCGCGTCGAGGTCGTCCTCGGTCGCGTCCCTGATCAGGTAGCCGGAGGCGGCGGCCATGGCGGCGGCGCTAGTCATCGCTGCCGCGCTGCCGGGCTCGGCTGCGCCGCCTGGCTCGGCCGCGCCGCCTGCCGCGGATGGAGCGGCATCGGCCGGAAGACAGTGCCGCCGCACTCCGGGCAGCCGCTGAGCTGCAGGTCGCCGATCCGCTGCCACGGGCTCGCGCTGCCGGCCTGACTGCCGGGACCAACCTGATGGACAGTCTTGCACGCGGCGCAGCGATAGGGCCTGGTGGCGGCGGCGCGCTCGTCTGCGGTGTAGAGCGGCCCGGTGTGGTCGCCGTCGATGAGCGGCCGGGAGGCGGCTGTGCTGCGAAGGTGATAAAGGTTGCTGGTACCGGCCAGGATCCCGGCCCCCCAGTACTCGTTGAAGCCCGGCCACAGCGAGCGGATGGCCAGCCCGAGCCCCGCGATGATCTCCTGCGTGCGCAGGGTGTCGGACGGCCGGCGACTGCCGAAGGAAAAGAAGACATGCTGGCCCGGCTCGGGGTCGAGCGCGGCAACGGCGCGAGACAAGAACAGCTCCGCACCGGGCACGGTATACGGAGGATCAGTGCAGGCAGTGTCAAACCCGCCGAGCAGGCTAGCTGGCAGCGGCAGGCGCAGGTCATGCTCGACAAGTTCCACCTCGACCCCGGTCCCGGCGACCTGCCGGCCCGCCCAGGCCAGTACGTCGGGATCGGTGTCCACCACGGTGAGCCGCAGCGGCGCACCGCCTAGCCCGAGACCGGCCGCGAACTGGGCAATGGCCACCGAGACCAGGTCATCGTCGCCGAGCAACAGCACCCGTTTTCCGGCCAGCGCGCCTGCTTCATGCATGCGCAGGACGCGATAGATCTTGGTGATGATCGTGCAGTGCGTCTGGTCGAGTTCCCGTTTGGCCTGCGGGCCGCCGGCTGCTGCCCGCTCAAGCCGGGCGGCCAGCCCGGCTAGCTCGGCCGGGATCATCAGGCCCCGGCCATCGCAGCTCACACACCGGGCACTGAGGTCAGGCTGGCCGGCGTCCACCGCCTGCCGGCCGCGCTCAGTGAGCCGCACCGGCCTGGTGTGCTCGACAACATCGCGTTTGCGCAGCTCGTTGCACACCGCGGTGACAATCGGCACTGGCAGCTGCGCCATCCGGCTGATCTCCCGGACTGCGGCCGGCTGGGCTCGCCCGATTGCGGTCAGGATGTCCCTGACCCCCGACTGCCCCTCGGCCAGCCCCACCGCCGCCGCGACCTCGGCAACGACTGCGTCCACATTCATCAGCTGCGTCTTCGACTCCTGCGCCCCGCCGCCACGACGGCATTTCCGCCTGCTCAGCGGGCTACGGTATCCTCCCACATCATGCCCGGCAATCGAGCGGCGCGCGGCTTCACCGACCTGCGGCGGCAGGAAGCGCCGGCCTCCATGGTGCTGTACGCCGTCGACGGGACAGTCGCGCCGGGCACGCCGGTGAGCGAACTGGCTGCGCTGACCGGAATCGCGAACACGGCCGTACGGGCGGGCGACGGTCACATACTGGAGACCAGCCACGTGATCTTCCCGAACGGGGCGATCACGCTGGTGCTGATACTGGCCGAATCCCACCTGAGCATCCATACCTGGCCGGAACAGAGCCTTATCGCGATTGATCTGTTCAGCTGCGGTGCAATCGACGGTGAGACTGTGATCGGCGAACTGGTTCGTGACCTGCGCCTGGAGGCAACCGCCGTGCGGCGGATACATCGGGGCCGGCCAGGCGCCTAGAATCCCGGCCGGTCAAGGAACGGCCCGTCAAGGTACAGCCGGTCAAGATGCAGGGGCACCTCGAAGCGGCGCCATCCGGCGCGGCCCGGGCACAGCAGGGCGTGCTGGATGGCTACATGCCCCTCGCTCTGCTCGACGCCTGAGCCGAGAGGCAGGAGCCTGGAGGAACTGACTGCGGGCGCCCACGCGGTCCCCGAAACTCAGCTGGAGGATGCGTGACGTACCGGATAGTGGTGGGTTTCGACGGCTCCCCGCACAGCGCCGCCGCGCTGAAGTGGTCACTTCGCGAGGCCGCAGATCATTCTGGCGAGGTCACGGCCATTTTCTGCTGGCAGATGCCATTCCTCTCCTTTCCCGGCTTGTTCGACCGGGCGGAGCTGGAGAACACCTACAAGGAATTCCTGATCAAGACTGTCAGCGAGATTGTCCCCTCGCCGGCGGTCCCGCTGCGCACCCTGGTGGCCGAGGGTGACCCGACCGAGTCGCTGATCGCCGCGGTGCAGAGGAATACCGCCGACGTTCTTGTCCTTGGCATCCGCGGCCGCTCGCCTGTGCGAGGGCTGCTGCTTGGCTCTGTCAGCCAAGCCTGCGCAGCGAGTGCCCCCTGCCCGGTTGTCCTCATCAAAGTCACCGACGAGCACTGAGTCGCGTCGCCGAGCACTGAGTCGCGTCGCCACCTCGCCGCAGCGGACCTGCCGTGCGCCGCGCAGCAGGACCTGCCGTGCGTCGCCGCTGAGCTGAGATGCGCCCGCCACCGTCAGCGAGCTGCGGCGCCCCGTTGCGCCAGCTGTCAACCGGCGGATGGAACATGAGTAACGGCGCTGTCCGCCGGGCCCAGCACATCCGGCCGCGCCCGACGGTGACCGTTTTCTGCTTTGCGTAGTCAGTAGCCGAGTGCCGGAGGCCAGCATGAGCGAACACGAGTTCGACATCGTCGTCATCGGCATGGGACCTGGCGGCGAGGACGCCGCCGAGCATCTCGCCGATGCCGGCCTGCAGGTCGCCGGGGTGGAGGCCAGGCTGGTGGGCGTGCCCGTACTGGGGCTGCATTCCGTCCAAGATGATGATCCGTGCGGCGAACCTGCTGGCCGAGGGACGCAGGATCCCTGGCATGGCCGGGGACGCCACGGTGCTGTCGGACTGGGCGCCAGTCGCCGGCCGGATCAGGGATGAGGCTACGGACTACTGGGATGACACGCTGGCTGCGGACCGATTCACCGGCAAGGGCGGTCGGCTGTTCCGCGGCCACGGCACGATCTCAGCGCCCGGAGTGGTCACCGTTGGCGGTGAGGTGTTGCGGGACCGACGCGGGATCATTATCGCGACAGGCACCGCGCCAGCGATCCCGCCGGTTCCCGGTCTGGCCGGCACTCCGTACTGGACTAACCGCGAGGCCATTGAGGCTGAGCAGGCACCTGGCTCCCTGCTGGTGCTCGGCGGCGGCGCGGTCGGCGCCGAGCTCGCGCAGGTCTATTCCCGATTCATGGCGAAGGTCACGGTGGTCGAGGCGCTTGGACAGCTGCTGCCGACGCAGGAGCCGGAGGCAGGCGAGCTGATCGCCGGTGTTTTCGGCCGGGAGGGTATCGGCATCAGGACGGGTGTGGCAGCCTCGGCTGTCGACTATGACGGCGCCACCTTCGCCGTGACGCTGGCCGGCGGCGAGGAACTGACCGCGGAAAAACTACTGGTTGCCACGGGACGACATACTGACCTGGCCGCCGTCGGCGTCGGCGCGCTCGGCATCGACGAGAAGTCCCGCGCGATCAGCGTCGATGAGCATATGCGCGCTGCGCTTGGCGTATGGGCGCTCGGGGACGTGGTAGGCACGGGCGCGTTCACCCACATGTCGGTGTATCACGCGGAGATCGTTATCGCCGACATCCTCGCCCAGGAACACCATCCCGCCGAATACCATGCCGTGCCGAGAGTGACGTTCACCGATCCTGAGATCGGCTGTGTTGGCATGACAGCGGCCCAGGCGCGGGAGCACGGCCTGCAGGTCCGCACCGGTCACTGCTCAATCCCGTCCGCCTCCCGTGGCTGGATCCACAAAGCTGGCAACGACGGCTTCATCAAGCTGGTGGCCGACGCCGACCGCGGCATACTGGTCGGTGCCACCTCGGCCGGGCCTACCGGCGGTGAGGTGCTGAGCATGCTCACGCTTGCCGTGCATGCCGCCGTGCCGGTCCGCCGTCTGGA
>DATJZH010000276.1:0-2466 GCA_035499215.1 Streptosporangiaceae bacterium
GATGTGGCCGATCTTCTGGCCCGACGACACCGACTTCTCCAACCCCGCCAACACCCGGCACCCGTCCGCTGACTTCAACGCCGCGGGCAAGTACATCGGCGAGCAGGTCGCCGCCGTCGTGTCGGCCAGCGGGACTTCAGACGATCCGCAGGGCTACGGCGAGACCGTGGCCAGGGAACTGTTCCCCGATGTCTTGCCCTACGTGGTAGGGACGCCTGCGGCATACGGGTTCGCCGCCCGCAACGGCCGGCCGCTAGCCGACAACGCACCCGAGGTAATGCTGTCCCTCGTTCTCGACACGGCCGTGCCCTCAGGGCTGACGCCATCTGTAGCCAAGCATCTCCGGGACAAGAACTTCCCGTACGTCGTGGCTACGTGACGCTGTGAATCTCGGAGTCATAACGCCATCGCCCTCTTCTGGCCGGCAGAGACCATCAGAAAACGGGAACACCAAGACGGCATTGGCCAGATGGTCTTTTCTCGCGGACTGTAGTTAGGCGCGCTGGCCGGGCGGGATCGAGGGGGCGATGCCCGCATGGTGGCCGCGTTGCCGGCTTCCGGGTTGCTGCGGGTCTGTCACTGACGATCACCCCGCGTCGCACGCCCCGACGTTTGCCAGCGGGCAGTTGCGAGAGGATCCAGACGACGTGACGGTGGAGGCGGGGCAGCGCCTCGGAGCACGGGTTGCCGATCACGCCGTATAGGAGGCCGGGGAAGAGAATGAGATCGACTTATCGCACCGTGCGGGCGGCGGAGCCGGGAACGGCCGCCGCCAGGAGGCCGGAAATTGACGGCTGGTAGCCGCGGCCGAGCCACGCCAGTGGCAGCCAGGACCTTCTCAGGTCCGTCGGAGCGTAGGTGATGTGCAGGTTGAAGTGCCAAGGGCAGCACATCAGTACAGGTTCGGTCGGCTGTTCATTAACTCGCATCGCCTCGGGAACATCGCCTACGTGGGCAACCAGTCGTTGTACGGAACGCTTCTGCGGCTGCTCGGCGGCGCCGCGGCGGCGCAGCCATACTGGGTCGCCGCCGCCGCGGTTGTCGGGACGGCCGGACTGCTGCTCGCGGCGTGGGCGTCGTGCCGCGGCCAGGAGATGGTCGGCATCCTGACGTGCGCTCTGGCGGGCCTCCTCATCTCGCCGGTCTCGTGGTCGCACCATTGGGTGTGGGTCGCGCCGACGCTCGTCGTGCTGGCGGACTTCGCGGTGCACCCCGGGCTCGCTGCCCGCGTCGCGGCCTTGGCGGTGGGCAGGCGGGCTGGGCGCGGTGGCGGTGGCGGTCGGGAACGTGTACGTGCTGGCCGGGGTAGCCGGCCTGTGCGTAATCGCCGGCCTGCTCGCCTTCGCGCGGCGCGGGCGCCAGGCCGCCGTGGCTGCGCTGGGCACGGGGGAGAACCAGCACAGCCGGAGCTCGAGGAAATCCCTCCCGGCATCGTAGGCGCGTTCGACGCGCACCGCCCGCGGAGCCTTTTCGGACACCAGCCGCACGGCGAGCAGGCCGACACGGGCTGCCAGTCCGCGCGGAACGCGAACGCCGGCCAAGCACGCAAAAAGGGCAGGCTATTGGCGGGCTTAGAGCAGTTCTCAAGGGTTATCTCAGTGACGGTGCAGCATCATCCCCCAGCCTGATGGAACATGAGGGTCTTTGGCTCCCTGCTTCCAGCAGACCGGTCCGTGGCAGCCGAGCCTCTTGCAGCCCCGTCACGTGCGCGGCAGCCTCCGCCCGCGTCGTGCCAGCCCACCCCCGTCCAGGTGGAGATCGTCATTCCCGTCCGCAACGAGGAACGTGATCTAGCTCCGAGCGTCCGGCGGCTTGACGTCTACCTGCGCGACCGCTTCCCGTTCACCGCGCGCATCACGATCGCGGATAACGGCAGCACCGACGGTACCTGGCCAGAAGCCCTGGCCTTGGAGGCTGACCTCCAATCGGTCCGCGTCGTCCGGCTGGCGCGGCCCGGCCGGGGCGGCGCGCTGCGTTATACCTGGTCGCAGAGCGATGCCGCCGTGGTCGCCTACATGGATGTCGATCTGTCGACCGACCTGAACGCCCTGCTGCCGCTGCTGGCGCCGCTGCTGTCAGGCCACAGCGACGTGGCGATCGGCACTCGCCTGGCGCGCGGCGCCCGCGTGATCCGCGGCCCGCGCCGCGAGATCATCTCGCGCTGCTACAACCTGCTCCTGCACGCTGCTCTCGGCACCAGGTTCTCTGACGCTCAGTGCGGCTTCAAGGCGATGAGAGCGGACAAGGCGCGGACGCTCCTGCCGCTGACGGCCGACGCGGGGTGGTTCTTCGATACCGAGCTGCTCGTCCTGGCCGAGCGCGCCGGGCTGCGCATCCACGAAGTCCCGGTGGACTGGATCGAGGACGCCGACTCCCGGGTTCACGTGATCGCCACCGCCCTGGCCGACCTGCGCGGCATCGCGCGTCTCGGCACGGGGCTGGCCAGAGGCACGATCAGCGTCCCCG
>DATJZH010000277.1:0-11517 GCA_035499215.1 Streptosporangiaceae bacterium
GCGGCAGAACTTCCGGATCTTCGGCCCGGACGAGACCGAGTCGAACCGGCTGAGCCCCGTGCTGGAGGTGACCGGCAAGACGTGGGAAGAGGACCAGCTTCCCGTCGATCAGCATCTCGCCGTCGACGGGCGGGTCGTGGAACTGCTGTCCGAGCACACCTGCCAGGGCTGGCTGGAGGGCTACCTGCTGACCGGCCGGCACGGGCTGTTCTCCTGCTACGAGGCGTTCATCCACATCGTCGACTCGATGTTCAACCAGCACGCGAAATGGCTGAAGGTCAGCCGGTCGCTGCCCTGGCGGCGGCCGGTCGCGTCGCTGAACTACCTGCTGACCTCGCATGTCTGGCGCCAGGACCACAACGGCTTCTCGCACCAGGATCCCGGCTTCATCGACCACGTGATGAACAAGAAGGCCGAGATCGTCCGCGTGTACCTGCCGCCGGACGCTAACACGCTGCTGTCAGTCGCCGATCACTGCCTGCGCAGCAGGGACTATGTCAACGTGATCGTCTCCGGCAAGCAGCCCAGCCTGGACTGGCTGGACATGGACGCCGCGATCCTGCACTGCACCCGCGGCGCGGGCATCTGGGAGTGGGCCAGCAGCGACACCGGCGGCGAGGAGCCCGACGTCGTGCTGGGCTGCGCCGGTGACGTGCCGACCCTGGAGGTGCTCGCGGCCGCCAGCATCCTGCGCCAGCACATTCCGCAGCTGCGGGTCCGGGTGGTCAACGTCGTGGACCTGATGCGACTGCAGCCGGCCTCCGAGCATCCGCACGGGATGACCGACGCCGAGTTCAACGCGCTGTTCACCTCCGACCGGCCAGTGATCTTCGCCTATCACGGCTACCCGTGGCTGATCCACCGGCTCACCTACAGCCGGGCCGCGCACGATCAGTTCCACGTCCGCGGGTACAAGGAGGAAGGCACTACCACCACGCCCTTCGACATGGTGGTGATCAACGACATGGACCGGTTCCACCTCGTCATGGACGTCATCGACCGGGTACCCGGCCTCGGCAACAAGGCCGCATGGCTGCGTCAGCAGATGGTCGACAAGCGGGCCGTGCACCGGGCCTGGATCCGCGCGCACGGCGAGGACATGCCCGAGATCCGGGACTGGACGTGGCCGGGCGCGGCTGCGGCGGGCGCGCCTGCCGGCCGCGCGGAGCCGGAGCACGCCGCTGCCGGGCCGGAAACAGCGCAGTGACCACCAGCGCGGACCTGAGCGCGGTGACATCGGCGGGCCCGGCGGCCGGGCGCGTCCTGATCGTCAACTCCGGGTCGAGCAGCCTGAAGCTCAGCCTGCTCGGCCCGTCGGACGCGGTGCTCGCGACGCTTGATATCGACCGGTGGGACGGCGATCCGGGCCACGGCGGGCTGGCCGGCTTCACCGCCGGGCTCGGCGCTGTGGACGCGGTCGGCCACCGCGTCGTGCACGGCGGCAGCCAGTTCACCGGGCCGACCCTGATTGACGACGCGGTGCTTGCGGCCATCGATTCGCTCACCGGCCTGGCGCCGCTGCACCAGCCGCGCGCCGTGGCCGGCATCAAGGCCGTCCGGGCGCTGCTGCCCGCAGTCCCCGCGGTCGCCTGCTTTGACACTTCCTTTCACGCCACCCTCGCGCCCGCGGCGGCGACCTATGCGCTCCCGCAGAACTGGCGGGAGCGTTTCGGCCTGCGCCGTTACGGGTTCCACGGGCTCTCCCACAGCTACGCCGCCCGCCGCGGCGCGCAACTGGCGGGCGCTGCGGCGAGCCGGCTGCGGATAGTGACCTGCCACCTCGGTGCCGGGGCCTCGCTGGCGGCCGTCCGGGACGGATCCTGCGTGGACACAACCATGGGCTTCACGCCCCTGGAAGGGCTGGTGATGGCGACCAGAAGCGGCAGCGTGGACCCCGGCATGATGGTGTGGCTGCAGCAGCACGGGCTGAGCCTGGAGGAGCTCTCCAGCGGGCTGGAGTTCTCCTCGGGCCTGGCCGGTCTCGCCAGCCTGCCGACCAGCTCGGGCGATATGCGCGAGGTGGCTGCCGCCGCGGATGCCGGCAACCCCGCGGCGCGGCTGGCGATCGACGTCTACGTGCACCGGCTGCGCCGCGAGATCGCGGCCATGGCGGCCGCCATGAACGGTCTCGACGTGCTGGTCTTCACCGGCGGCGTCGGCGAGCACGCACCGCGGATCCGGGCGGCCGCGGCTGCCGGGCTCGGCTTCCTCGGCGTGGCCGCCGACCCCGGCCGCAACAGCGCACTGCGGGCCGACGGTGATATCACCGCGCCCGGCGCCGCGGCGCGCACCGTCGTCGTCACCGCACGGGAAGACGTGGAGATCGCCCGGCAGACCCGTGGCGTCCTGGCCGGGCCGCACACCGCATCCTGACCGGGCAGCACCGCATCCTGACCGGGCAGCAGACTCGACGTTCCGCCCCCGGATCCAGGCCGTTGGGCCCTACCCAAAGACCGGGTACTACCGGCAGCGTCGGCACAGAGCCGCGCGACGCGCGGCGGCATGCCGGACCCGGGGAGGGCGAAGAAGGTGACCACACAGGAGCAGTCCATACTCGCTGGACGGCGCTTTCTGCGCGGAATGTCGCCGCAGCACATTGCCCGGCTGGCCGAGGTGTGCAAGCACGTATCGCTGCCGGTGCATTACCGCCTCTTCGAGGAGGGCGGGACTGCGGACAAATTCTGGCTGATTGACGCGGGCCAGGTCGCGCTGGATGCGATGGTGCCTGGCGACGGCCGACTGGTGATCGAGACGCTCGGCCGCGGCGACGTCGTCGGCCTGTCCTGGCAGCTGCCGCCCTACCAGTGGCATTACGGCGCCATAACCACACAGCCTATGCAGGCATTCGAGATGGACGCCAAGGCTGTCCGGGCTGCCTGCGAAGACGACCCCGGGCTCGGGTACGAGCTCACCCGCAGGTTCCTGGCACTGACCGTGCAGCGGCTGCAGGTGACCAGGGAGCGGCTGCTGGAGAAGTGCGCGGACAGCGCCAGCTCGAGCTGAGCCGGTGCCGGCTGGCTCTGGCTGCCTGGCAGCCCGGCCAGCCCGGCCAGCCCGGCCTCGGCCGGCCTCCCGTCCCAGGCGGCTTCGCGTCCTTGCGGCGGCCTCCCGTCCTGCCAGCGGGTGACCTTATGCCCTGGTCCGACCCTCCCGGTGCCGCCAGCCTTTGAACTGATGCTGGCGGTACTCCGTAGAGGTAAGCGGGAGGGCCGATGGACGACATGCAGCCCACGATCGTCGTGGGCGTAAGCGGCTCGAAGGCCTCGGCGGCCGCGCTGCGCTGGGCCGCCGAGGAGGCTCCGCGCCGCGGGGCACGGCTGCGGGTGATCCGCACCTGGGATCCCGCTCCGTACCCGGCGCCCTATGCGAATGCCGAGCGGATCCAGGCGTCCCAGCGTCGTGCCGCTGCCAGCGCTGAACTGCGTGCAACGCTGCATGCCGCGTTCGGCGGCCAGATTCCCGGGCATGTCGCCGCTGAGCTTGCCGAGGGCATCCCGGAGCGCATTCTCCTGCAGCGGTCGGCCGGGGCAGAACTGCTCGTGCTGGGCGCGCGGGCGCGGGCTGGCGGGACCCTGAACCCGATCGGCACGGTGGTCCGGTCCTGCCTGAGCCGGGCGCTATGCCCGGTCGTCGTCGTCACCCCGCCAGCGGACGCCCCGGCACCGCCCCGAGCCGACCAGCCAGTGCTGCTCAGCCAGCAGTACCCAGACCACCCCGCTTTCGGCCCGCGGGGCCAGCCGCGGTCCCGGCTGCCCGCACCCGCCCCGCTGCGGATCCCGGCACCCAGGGCCGCTACGTAACCGGCCGCCGCTCAGGGGACCGCGGCCCTGCTTGCCGGACCGCCCGCCGTCCGCCGGGCTCGTGTGGCGGGTCCACAGCGGCGGCGTCAGGGCCCCGGAGGCGGCCTGGCCCGGAGCCGTCCGGCCCGGCGGCGTCAGGGCCCCGGAGGCGGCCGGGCCCGGAGCCGTCCGGCCCGGCGCCGTCAGTGCCCCGGAGGCGGCCGGAGCATGCTGCGGTAGACCGCTGCCAGGGCGGCCTTCTGATCGTCGTCGAGCCGGTCATCGGCTTCGATGGCGGCTTCCACCGACGGCTGCTGCGCCGCAGCATCGGCGCCGCGGCCGCGTTCGGAGTCCTCGTCCAGCAGCCCGGCCTGCGCCAGCAGCTTCTCTGCCGACACATTCAGCGCACCGGAGATGAGCTTGAGCACCCGGACCGAGGGCTGATGCCTGCCGCGCTCAAGCTGGCTGAGGTAAGGGTTAGACAGGCTGGTCAGCTCGGCGAGCTGGCGAAGCGACAGGTTCGCGAGTTTCCGCTGGCGGCGGATGAAATCGCCCAGGGACTCCATCTGCTTATCCCACTGTTCTGTCACTGGTTTCCCCTGGCCGACCGTAGGCGAGGCGGGCGCCTGCTCACTATGGTAAGCAGACTCGGACGGTAATCAGCACAGGATCCGGGCGGCTGCCCGCCGCGCGCGGGCCGGCGCCGGCTGGGAGGTCTGGTGCCAATCGTGCAGACAACACTGCGGATGTCCGCTACCATCTCGTGTGCCAAAAGCGCAACTGCACATGCCGATGCACTCGCAGATTGCGGTAAAAATCATCATCTTGTCCGGCCGATTATGGCCAAACGATCACGATGATGGCCAACGATCACGCAGAGCGCCCTGGGCGGGCGGTATCTGCGTTCACCTGGGGCAGGCTAGCCCGGAAAGGGACTCCTGATGGATAAGCCATACAACGGCATCAAGGCCACGCAACTGCAGGGCGCGGCCTGGCGCAAGAGCCGGCATAGCAATCCCAGCGGCAATTGCGTGGAACTGGCTGACCTGCCGGACGGCAGCGTTGCGATACGCAATTCGCGGCACCCCAGCGGCCCGGCCCTGGTCTGCACCCGCGCCGAGCTCACCGCATTCCTGCTCGGGGCGAAGGACGGCGAATTCGACGACATGATCGGCTAGGATCTGTCCGGCCCGAGCCGCGGTGCCACCGCGCCGGGGCCGGACCGGAGGTGGACCGGAGGGCTGCGGCTCCGTCCCGGCCGGCGGCCGACGGAGTCGCAGATGTTGTCCTGCACGCTGGGCGAGCTGCTGGCAGGAGCCGGATCGGCATGGAAGAATAGCCTGATTTGGCGCCCAGGAAAATGGCACTTATGACTACAGTTCAGCCCCAGGGCAGTTCCAGCGTCCGCAAGGCCGCCCCGTCAGGCAGCGGCGGCCCGGCCGTGCTGCGCATCCTGCTGGGAACCCAGCTGCGGCGGCTGCGCGAGGCACGGCGAATCAGCCTGGATGACGCCGGGCGGGTCATCCGCGCGTCCGGCTCGAAGATGCGCCGGCTGGAGACGGGCCGGATGAGCTTCAAGGACCGGGACATCGTCGATCTGCTCACCTGCTACGGCGTCGCCGACGAAGAGCAGCGCAGCGTGCTGCGGACACTCGCCCGCAGCGCCAGTGCCCAGGGCTGGTGGCACGACTACTGCGACGTCCTGCCCGGCTGGTTCGAGGCGTATATCGGGCTTGAGGAAGCCGCGACCAGCATCCGGGCGTATGAGATCCAGTTCGTCCCCGGCCTGCTGCAGACCGAGGACTACGCCCGCGCCGTCACGCTGCTTGGCCACGCGAGCGCACCAGCTGACGAAATCGAACGCCGGGTGCGGCTGCGGATGAGCCGCCAGACTCTGCTCACCAGGCCGCACCCGTCGCACCTGTGGGCGGTGCTGGACGAGGCGGCGCTCCGCCGGCCGGCCGGGCGCCCCGGCGTCATGCGCGGGCAGCTCAAGCACCTTATGGAAGTTGCCGACCGGCCGAACGTCACCATCCAGATCATCCCGTTCCAGTTCGGGGGACACGCTGCCGCGGGAGGCCCGTTCAGCATCCTGCGCTTTGCCGAGCCGGACCTGCCCGACGTGGTGTATCTGGAACAGCTCACCAGCGCGCTCTACCTGGACAAGCGCGAGACCGTCGAGCACTATCTCGCGGTGATGGAGCGCCTGTGCCTGGAAGCGGAGCCCGCGTACGGCACCGCGAAGGTCATCAACGCGATCCTCAGGGAGCGCTGACCTGTCTGGTCCAGCTGCCGCAGGACGGCCAGCTCCGCGGGCGAGCGTTCCTGGCAGTCTCCGTTCCCTGACGGGTTCCAGCACGTGATCCGGGCACTGGGCCCGGCCGGTGCGCCGCACCGGAACTTCGCCCGGATAACGCGTCGGCCTGCCTTCGTCCTTGCCGCCCGGCCAGGAGTCGTAGATTCTGGCCGGGTATGCGAATGTCGGATCGCAGGGGCCGTCACGGGAGCCCGCCCTGGTGCATGCGCACTCCCCCGATGATCCCCTTGGATAGTCTTCGCGGGCACGGAAAGGAACGGGCGCATGGCTGGCACGTTGCACGTGGCGTGGGATGAGAAAATGACGAGCTACGACTGGGGCCGCAGGCATCCGATGGCGCCGGTGCGGCTGCACCTGACGATGGAGCTGGCCCGCTCCCTGGGAATCCTGGATGCCGAGGGCGTTTCCGTGGTAAGCCCGGCGGCCGCCACCGACGCCGAGCTGGAACTGATCCACGACCCGGCGTATATCGCCGCGGTGAAGCTGGCCGGCAGCGCCGAGCCCGACTACTCCATCCTGGCCTATGGCCTGGGCACCGACGACAACCCCTGCTTCGCGGGCATGCACGAGGCCTCGGCGCTGATCGCCGGCGGCACCCTCGCCGCCGCCCGCGCCGTCTGGACCGGCACGGCCGGCCACGCCGCCTGCATCGCCGGCGGCCTGCATCATGCCATGCGCGCCAGAGCCAGCGGATTCTGCGTCTATAACGATCCCGCTCTGGCCATCGCCTGGCTCCTCGACGAGGGAGCCGACCGGATCGCCTACGTCGACATCGACGTTCATCACGGCGACGGTGTCCAGGCCGCCTACTATCACGACCCCCGGGTCCTGACCATCAGCATGCACGAGCACCCCGCCACCCTCTTCCCCGGCACCGGCCTGCCCGCAGACACCGGCGGCCTCGGCGCCCAGGGGTCAGCCGTCAACGTCGCCCTGCCCGCTGGCACCCGCGACGCAGGCTGGCTGCGCGCCTTCCACGCCGTCGTCCCCCCGCTCCTGACCGCCTTCCGCCCTCAGCTCCTGGTCACCCAGCACGGCGTCGACACGCACTGGTCGGACCCTCTCGCCAACCTCGAGATCAGCATCGACGCGCAGCGCTCCGCAGCGGCCGCCCTGCACCAGCTTGCTCATGCGACCGCAGACGGCCGCTGGGTCATCACCGGAGGCGGCGGCTACCAGCCGCTCAGCGTGGTCCCCCGCACCTGGACCCACGTGCTCGCCGAAGCGGCCCACGCCCCGATCACCCCCGACACCCCCACCCCGGAATCCTGGCGGGCCCACGCCGCGGGCTGCGCGCTTGGCCGCCCCCCTGACACCATGACCGAGAACACGACGCCGCATTACACCCCCTTCGAAACCGGCTACGACCCCGCTGACCCGCTCGACCAGGCCATCATCGCAACCCGCGCCGCCATCTTCCCCGAACACGGCCTCATGCCCCTGCACTGACCACCGCCGCCGCCACCGCGCCGCATGCGCCGTCGAGATGAGGTTCTCACCAGCGACGACCACCACTTCACCAGCACCGAGGAATGAAATACCATGCCTGATGCCCTGATCACCCATGCGGACAAGGTGCTCTTCGCCGAGCGGGGCGAAACGAAGGGCGACCTCGCCGAGCATTATCTGCGGGTCGCCGGGCCGTTGATGCGGACGATGGGCGGGCGCCCCGTGCTGCTCCAGCGTTTCCCCGAAGGCGCCGCCGGGCCGTCCTTCTTCCAGAAGCGGGTGCCCGGGAACATCCCGGACTGGCTGCAGACCACCACCGTGTCGACACCCAACGGCACCACGTCGCAGGCGC
Organism: Streptosporangiaceae bacterium; assembly: GCA_035499215.1. Lineage (GTDB taxonomy): Bacteria > Actinomycetota > Actinomycetes > Streptosporangiales > Streptosporangiaceae > DATJZH01. Next base: position 7,898 of record DATJZH010000277.1, read on the forward strand.
TGGTCGCCGCCGACCTTGACCACGTGCTCTGGGCAGTGAACCTGGGCTGCCTGGGCTTCCACGTCTGGCCCTTTCTGGCCGCCGACGCCGGCCATGCCGACGAGCTGCGGATCGACCTGGACCCCAGCCCCGGCGTGGACTTCACCCATATCCGCCAGGCTGCCAGGGAACTGCAGCTGCTGCTCGCCGAGCTTGGCATGGCCGGTCACCTGAAGACAACGGGTAACCGCGGCTTGCACGTGTACGTCCGGCTGCAGCCCCGGTGGGACTCCTACCAGGTGCGTGCCGCGGCCGTCGCCGCCGCACGCGAGCTGGAGCGCCGCAGGCCCGATCTCATCACGGCCGCGTGGTGGAAAGAGGAGCGCGGCCGGCGAGTGTTCATCGATTACAACCAGAACGCACCGCACAAGACGGTATTCGGCGCGTGGTCGGTCCGGGCCCGGCCCGGAGCGCAGGTTTCCACGCCCATCGCCTGGGCCGAACTCGACGACGTCCACCCGGACCAGCTCACGATCGCGTCGCTGGCAGCCCGGCTCGAGACAGCTGACGACCCGTGGCTCGGCATCAACGACGACCCGCAGTCGCTGGAGCCCCTGCTGGCCCTGAACGCACGCGACCGAGCGGGCGGGCTGCTCGACGCGCCCTGGCCGCCCGTGTACCCGAAACAACCTGACGAGCCGCCCCGCGTCGCCCCCAGCCGCGCCCGGAAGTCCTGACCCGAGGCGCCCGGCCGACCGCGGCTGGATCGGCACGACGGCTGAACCGAAGTGAAACCCCGATGTCAAGTGATCATGTGGACTTTCCGGCGTGGTGTCCGCCGAGACGCGCTCGCGCGCCGGCGACGGGCGTCTTCGCCGGGCCCTGAATGTCCTCGGCCAGCCCATTCCGGTCCAGCCGGGAGCGGATCCGCCTGCTAACCCGGGGCACGCCCGAAAGCTGCGGTGATCTCCTGTTCTGCGGCAGTCCGGTTCTGCCAGCCGCGGACATCGGTGCCCTTGCCGGGCTCAAGCTCCTTGTAGATGTCGAAGAAGTGGCTTATCTCATCGCGGAGGTGCCCAGGGATATCATTCAGGTCGCGCAGGTCCGCATATCGTGGGTCGGTGGCGGGAACCGCCAGGATTTTGGCGTCGGGCCCGTGTTCATCGTGCATCCAGAAAACGCCGACCGGCCTCGCCGTGACCGCGCAGCCCGGAAAAGTCGGCTCGCCGAGCAGGATCATGGCGTCGAGCGGATCGCCGTCCTCGGCCAGCGTGGCGGGTATGAATCCGTAATCGAGCGGATAGCGCGTCGAGGTGAACAGCATGCGGTCCAGCCGGATCCGCCCGGTCTCCTGGTCCATCTCGTACTTGTTCCGCGAACCCTGCGGGACCTCGATGATGATCTCGACTTCCATGAGCCCTCCAGTTGACGGGTGACAGCGAGGTGCCGCTTTTGCCAGCCCGGTCTATGCACAAGCGCTTGCATGACAGGCAGCAGCTGGTGACTCGCGCGCTGTCACGTCGCCTGCCGGGCGGATTTTCTCAGCTTCGTGGATCATGTCGTGGATCAGGGCACGGATCAAGAATGATGTCAGTGCCGTGCTGTGCACTGGCAGGCCAGCGTGCTGCAACCGGCCGTGCGCCCGGTCTCCGCCTGGCAGTCGGCCGCAGGCCGACTGCTTGCCCGGAAGTGCGCCCGGGATCACAATGGTCGGCAGGAGAGCCCAGCTGCCGCGCCGGGAAAATTGCTCCCAGAGTTCCGCAAGCCCAGCGCTGTGCCCCGGCGGCCGGGATAACCGGGATAAGAGGAGGCGCAGTGTTTCCTGCCGCTGACAGCAGACCCGACCGCCAGGCTGCGCCCGGCGGGCCGTTCCGCCGGGTGCTGGTGGCATGGGACGGCTCGGCAGACTCCGTGGCGGCATTGCGGACGGCGGCGGCCATCGTCGGCGTGGGGCCGGGGCACGTGGTGGCACTGTCCGCCCTGCCGGACCCGCCTCATCAGGAGGCCCGGGAAGACCAGCCAGGCGAGCTGCCCGCAGGAATGCGCCGGGTGGAAGAGACCTTCATGTTCACCCGCGCGTCCATCGCCGAGACCTCTGCGGTCAGGGTCACCCTGCACACGTCCCAGAGCCGCCACGTGGCGGGGTCAATCTGCGATTACGCCACCGAGCATGGCTTCGACCTGCTCGTGATCGGCCGCCACGGCGACGGCGGGCTGCTGCACCCCAGACTCGGCCACATCGCGGATGCGACAGCCCGGGCATGCAAAATCCCCGTGCTCCTGGTAAGCGCGGACCACAGCACCGCTTAGCGCCTGCTCGCATCGGCACGGCCGCGTCAATGGCCTAATCCGGGGGCGGACGGCGTGGCCGCAGCGGCGTTGCTCAATAACCCGGCGGCTTCGAGGCGGAGCAGATCGTCGGCGCCGCGGGCTCATACAGCTGCGGCAGCGTCCTGTCCGGCCGCAGGAGATCCTCGCGGGCCACCATCGCCTCGACGTCCGCGCGGGACCGCGCCCGGCCGTGGCGCTGTGCGCCCGGGCCGGCCGACGTCGCGGGGCACATCAGCGGCGGCCGGGATCCAGCCCTGTTTCTCGCAGAACCATGCCAGGCCGGCGAGCGTCTCCGGGTTGCGGTTCCATGCCGCTGGTGCGCTGGCGCCCCATGCACCGGCGAACCACTCCGCGACGGCGGGGCCGCGCAGCACGATCACGTCCGCGTCGGCGCCGAAGAGGGCAAGCAGAATCTCCAGCGCAGAACCGTGCACCCGGCGGCTGTCCGCTTCCTCCGGCTGATCGAGTGCCGCCAGGTAGGCGACGACAGCCTGGCCGAGGGTGACGGTCTCGCAGCCGGTGCCCGTCCTGTGCACGGTGCCCATGACGCCCGCCCAGCGTTCTCAGGCAGGGACCGCTGGCAGCTATCGCAGTCTCGGCGAGCCCCTCCGCCGCACGCTTCTGCCAGGATAGAACAGGCTCATCGCCGGAGCCAGAGCTGGAAGCGATGGTCCTGCCCGGTGAGCCGGCCTGCCCGGCAGCCTGAACACGGCCAGGCCCCGTGAGCGTGTTGCGGATGCACGACGACCGCGGCCCGCCAAGATCCTGGCGGTTCCCGCCGCGACCAGCGCCACGCAAGCCTGCGGGACTTGCCGGACGTCGCCGAGCACCCGCGCGCCAAGATCAGCCGCGGGCATCCCTCGCGCCGGCGCCGCAGCGGGCGAGGCTGGTCCCGGCGGCGCCGGCGGCCTGGTCCAGCAGGGCGACGACCCGGCCGAGTGCCTCCTGGCGCTGGGTGAGCTCGCGGTCCCGCTGCGCGGCCTCCCCGGCGGTGGCCTCTCGCTGCGCCGCCGCCGTCGCCAGCGCGTTCGCCAGCCGGCCGGTGCTCTCGGCGTACCGGGCCTCGGCCTCCCGGATAAGCCGCCGGGTCGCCTCAGCTAGCCGGTACTGCAGGTCGGCCCGTGCGCGCCCGACCTGCTGGGGGACCAGGCCGCGGGCCTGGCGGCGCAGGTACGACGCCGCGCGCCGCCGCCCGGCCTCGCCGGGCAGGCGGCGGCGGATCGCGCCCGCCAGCAGCTCGGTCTGCCCGGCCTGCTCCGCCGTCAGGTAGAAGAATCCCAGATCAGGTGCCAGCCGGTCACCCGGCCCGG
>DATJZH010000278.1:0-3118 GCA_035499215.1 Streptosporangiaceae bacterium
TGCTCGAACGCCATGCCGCGTGCGCCGAGGGCGGTGGTGTCGGGGACGTAACCGCGGATGTCGCGCCAGGTCTCGCCGTCGTCCAGGGTAGGCAGCAAGAGATCAGGCAGCCGGGCCGCGCGCAGTGCCTCGGCCACTTCCGGGTCGGCGCGGAATGCACGCGTCTTCTCCCGCAGGATCAGGTAGTTGCGCATGCAGGCCGCAGCCGATACCCAGACCCCGTCGTCGTCCTCGGTCCGCGGCGGTTTGAAGTCGAAGTGCACCGGGCCGTCATAGCCGCCGGATTCCAGCGCGTCGACGACCCAGAACGCGCCGCGCGCGTTCCCGGCACCGAACCGCAGGTCCTGGTCGTATCTGGGACCGTGCTGGCCGTTGAGGTCGATGTGGAAGAGCTTGCCATGCCAGAGCGCCTGGGTGATCGCGTGCGCATAATTCAGGCCCGACATCTCCTCGTGCCCGACCTCCGGATTGAGCCCGACCAGCTCGGGGTGCTCCAGCTCGGTGATGAACGCCAGCGCGTGCCCGGCTGTGGGCAGCAGGATGTCGCCGCGCGGCTCGTTCGGCTTGGGCTCGAGCGCGAACCGCAGGTCGTAGCCCTGGTCGAGAACGTAGCCGCAGAGCACGTCGAAGGCCTCCTTGTACCGGTCAAGCGCCGCGCGCACGTCCTTGGCCGCGCCGGATTCCGCGCCGTCCCTGCCACCCCAGCACACGTAGACCCTGGCGCCGAGCTCAGCGGCCAGGTCCAGGTTGCGCATCACCTTGGCGAGGGCGAACCGGCGCACGTCCCGGTCGTTCGCGGTGAACCCGCCGTCCCGGAACATCGGATGGGCAAAAAGGTTCGTCGTCGCGGTCGTGACCACCAGGCCGGTCTCCGCCAGCGCACGGCGGAACGCCGTGATCAGCCTGCGCCGCTCGTCCTGGCTGGCGTCGAAGCCGAACACGTCGTTGTCATGGAAGTTCACCCCGTGCGCGCCGAGCTCGGCCAGCTTGCGCACAGCACGGCCGGCGGCCATCGGCGGGCGGACTGCCGACCCGAAGACGTCCACGCCCTGCCAGCCGACGGTCCAGATGCCAAACGAGAACCGGTCAGCCGGTGTCGGTACATAGCGTCCAGTGCTCACGGGCGGGTCCCTTCCTGCCAGGCGGCGGTGTCATCCCGCAGTGCCGCGTACCGCTCGCGGATGCCTGGCTGCGGCGGTCCGGTGTGCTCTGCGGCCGGCCGCGGCGGCGGCCACTGCGGCGGCTCAGGCGTCCCGGCCAGCGCCCACGCGGCCTGCCGGGCCGCGCCGCGTGCCACGTACTCCCCCGGCTCGGGCACCAGAACCGGCGTGCCGAAGATTCCCGGCGCCAGCGCGCGCACCGCCGCCGACCGCGCCCCGCCGCCGGTCAGCAGGACCCGCCGCCGTGGCACGCCGCGGGCGGCCAGCAGGTCCGCGGCCTCGGCCAGCGAGGCCAGCACGGATTCGACCGCCGCCCTGGCCAGGTTCTCCCTGGAGGCGTTCCGGTTCGTCAGGCCCCGCAGGACGCCGGTCGCGGCCGGGCGGTCGGGCGTGCGCTCACCGTCCAGGTACGGCAGCAAGGTGATCCCGCCCGCGCCGGCCTCGGCAGCCAGCGCCAGCGCGGACAGCCCGTCCTGATCGCTGTCCACCAGCGCGGCCGCCGCGGACAGCACAAGGGCGGCGTTCACCGTGCACACCAGCGGCAGGAACCGCCCGGTAGCGTCCGCGAACCCCGCGACCGCGCCAGACCGATCGGCGACAGGTACCGAGCTGACCGCGAAAACGGTACCCGAGGTCCCGATCGAGACGGCGACATCGCCGGGCTCCAGCCCAAGACCGAGCGCAGCGCCCATATTGTCACCGGTCCCGGCCGAGACCGCCGCGCCCCAGGCCGTCTCCCCCACCACCTCAGCGGGCCGCGCCACCCGCGGCAGGGCCAGCCGATGACCGATCGCCGCAGCCGCCACCTCCGGCAGCCAGCTTCCGGCCGGCGGAGAGAAATAGCCTGTGCCCGACGCGTCGCCCCGGTCCGTCGTAGCGGCGGTGACCGGCGCTGAGGCGATGACCGGCGGACAGACGGCGGCGCCGTCAGGCGAGCGCAGCCGCCAGGTCAGCCAGTCATGCGGCAGCAGCACCGCCGCCGCGCGGGCCGCGCTGACGGGCTCATGCTCGGCCAGCCAGCGCAGCTTCGTCACCGTGAACGACGCCGTCGGCACGCTCCCGGCCCGATCGGCCCACCACTGCGGGCCGCCGCGCTCGCGGACCAGGTCAGCTGCCGGGCCGGCCGAGCGCAAGTCGTTCCACAGCAGCGCGGGCCTGACCACCTGGCCGGTCTCAGCCAGCGCGATCATCCCGTGCTGCTGCGCCGCCACCCCGATGGCACCGGCACGGTCCAGCAGCCCCCGTCCCGCCTGTGCCAGCGCGGCCCACCACGCCGCCGGATCGCACTCGGTGCCAGCCGGGTGCGGCGCGCTGCCGAAGCCGACCACCGCACCGTCCACGGCCCGGCACAGCACGACCTTGGTGGACTGCGTCGAGGAGTCCACGCCGGCGACGAGCATCCCGGTCCCTTCTGCGGCCGAATTAGCCAGAGCATATTTGTCACGGCGGCGCCGGTGGATAGAGCCCCGGCGCGATGACGATGACTGAGCTGCCGTCGGCTGAGGCTTCGCCGCGGGGCTGCCGCGCCGATATTTTCCCCCCGGACAACGGTCAGCTCGCCCAGCCTGCAGGGACGAGCCCGGCCTCCAGGCCGGGAACACAGCGCGGCTGCCCCGTGCGGGGAGCGAACTCGGCGATGAGGCGCCTGGTGACGGTCGGGGACAGCAGCGCCTCCCCGCCGGCCACCACCCGGACCGCCCGGATCAACTCGGCGGCCCCGGTGTCTTTCACCAGGAACCCGGCTGCACCGGCGCGCAGTCCATCGAAGACGTACTCGTCCAGCTCGACGGTGGTCACGATGACGACGTGAACCGGGACAAGGTCCGGGTTCGCTCCGCCGGGCCTCGACTGCCAGGGCGCTGTCACTGTAGGCGAGGCGTACCGTGGCGGCCGCGCCGCCGGAGTGGCGGGCGCTGTTGGTCAGCGCCTCCTGCACGATCCGGTAGGCGGCGAGGTCG
>DATJZH010000279.1:0-19594 GCA_035499215.1 Streptosporangiaceae bacterium
TCGATGATGCCCATGTCGATCATGTTGCCGTAGCGTCCCTGCAGGGCGTCGAATCCCTCATCAGGTCCCATCTGGGCCATCCGCGCGACAACCTCCCGACCGGGATAGCCTGCATTGGCGGCGATGAGGCAAGCCGGGGCCGTCAGCACACGGCGCACGATCTCGACGCCGGTCGCATAGTCGTCCTTGACCTCCAGGTCATCGAGGGCCGGCTCGGCGTGCATCAGCGCTGCGCCGCCGCCGGCCACGATGCCCTCGGCCATCGCCGCCCTGGTGGCCGAGAGCGCGTCCTCCACCCGGTGCTGCAGCTCCTTGAGCTCGGCGTTAGTCGGAGCGCCGACCCTGACTACCGCAACCTTGCCCGACAGCGCCCCGATCCGCTCGGACAGCACATCCTCGTCGATCCCGAAGGTGGCGCGGCCGAGCTCCGCGCGCAGCTGGGTGATCCGGAACTCGACGTGATCCGGCGACCCGCCGCCGCCGATGATGGCCGTCTGGTCCGCGGTGACCCGGACTTGCGCGGCGCGGCCGAGCTGGTCGGCGGTCATCGTCTCGAGGGTGAAGCCGGAATGCCTGCTGTAGACGGCGCCGCCGGTGATCGCGGCGATGTCCTCCAGCTTGTGCAGGCGGCGGTCGCCGAAACCGGGGGCCCGTACCGCGACGCACTGGAAGATCCCGTTGACGTGGTTATGCACCAGCATGCTCAGCGCGGCGCCCTCGACGGTCTCGGCGATGATGACCAGCGGCCGCGGCGCCCGCATGATCTTGTCGAGGACCGGCATCAGCTGCTGGACCTTAGTGATCTTCTCGCTGCACAGCAGGATGTAAGGGTCATCGACGATGGCCTCGAGGCTGGCGGGATTGGTCACCATGTACGGCGACAGGTAGCCGTTGTCGAATTCGAAGCCCCTCGACGAAGTCGACGCTCATCCCGTGCACCGGGGACTCCTCGACGGTGACGATGCCGCCGTCGCCCACGGCATGCAGGGCCCTGGCGATCGCCTCGCCGACCGCGCTGTCATCGTTGGCCGAGATGGACGCCACCCTGGCATAGTCCTGCTCGGTGACCACCGGGGCGGCGACGACCTGCAGATGCGCGACGAGGCGGCCCACTGCCGCGTCGATGCCCCGCTTGACCAGCACCGGGTTGGCGCCGGCCCCGATCGCCCGCATGCCCTCCCTGATGATGCCCTGGGCGATGACCGTCGCCGTCGTGGTCCCGTCGCCGACAATGTCGTTGGTCTTGATCGCGGCTTCCTTGACCAGCTGGGCGCCCATGTTCTCGAACTGGTTCGCCAGATGGATCTCCCGCGCGATTGTCACCCCGTCGTTGGTGACGACGGGCGTGCCGGTGATCTTCTCCAGAATGACGTTGCGGCCCTTGGGCCCGAGCGTCGACTTGACCGCCTCGGCCAGCTTGTCGACGCCCGCGAGCAGCAGGCTGCGGGCGTCCTCGCCGAAACGCAGTTCCTTGGCCATGGGTGATCCTCCGGCGTCGGGTATCTATCGGGGAGTCAGCCAGCTGCCTGCACGCCGCTCTGTGACAGCGATCAGCCGGCGTCGGGCGGGCAGTCAGGGCACGAGGATCGCGCGCCCGCGGACCCGGCCGGCGTCGAGGTCGGCGAGGGCCTCCGGCGCGGCATCCAGCGGATAGGTCCTGGTGTGCAGGGTGACCTTGCCGTCCTGCGCCAGGACCATGAGCTCCGCGAGCTCGCCGTAGGTGCCGACGATGTTGCCGATGATGTTCCGCTCGGTCGAGATGACGTCGAGAGTCGGGATGCGCAGCTCGCCGCCATAGCCGATGACGTAGTACGAGCCGCCCGCGGCCGTCATCGCGAACCCGTCCTGCTCGGCGCCCTGCTCGGCGACGAAGTCCAGCACCACGTCGGCACCGGACCCGCCGGTCAGCTCCCGGACCGCGGCCACCTGGCCGCCGTCGGCGACCACGGCGTGCCGCGCCCCGAGCTGCTGGGCAAGCCCCAGCGCCTCGGGATTGCGGTCGACCACGACGATCCTGGTGGCGGTCAGCGCGGCCAGGCACTGGATGCCGATGTGGCCGAGGCCGCCGGCGCCGATCACCACGGCTGTGGTGCCGGGGTACAGCATCGGGATGGCCTTGCGCACCGCGTGGTAGGCAGTGATGCCGGCGTCAGCGAGCGCGGCGACGTCCTGCGGCCGGGTGTCCGGGTCGAGCCTGACGCAGGCCCTCGCCGAGGTGAGGAGGTACTGCGCCATCCCGCCGTCGCGAGACAGGCCGGGGAAGGAACTGTCCGAGCAGTGCATGTCCTGGCCGGCCCGGCAGGCGCGGCACAGCCCGCAGGTCGGCGTCGGGTGCAGGATCACCGTGTCACCCACCGCGACGTTGGTGACCGCAGACCCGACCTCGTGCACCCAGCTGGCGTTCTCATGGCCGATGGTGTACGGCAGCTCAGGATCCATCGCCGCGGCCCACTGGCCATCGATGATGTGCAGGTCGGTGCGGCACACGCCGGCTCCGCCGATCCGCACGATCACATCGAGCGGGCCGGAGATCTTCGGTTCCGGCACGTCCTCCACCACAGGCTGCTGGTGGTACTCGTGCAGCCGGACCGCCTTCATGGAGAATCCTCCTCGCCTAGCCCTGCCGTGGTGTACCTGTGCCGCAGCATGCCGCGGCAGATGCCCGCGTTCGCCTCGATGCTGACTCGCGTCGTCTGCGCCCTGCGCAGGTGCAGCGGCACCTCGTCGGCGCGCAGCGGCGAGCCAGTCAGCGGGTCGATCAGCAACGGTGCGTCGTCGCCGGCCGGAACAGGCCCAGCTCGGCCCGCCGCTGCCTGAGCCGGTCAAGGGCGCCCGACGGCGGCACCATGCCCAGGGTAAGGCCGGCCAGCGCGGCGGCCGGAGCGCCGCCGCCGGCCAGCGGACGGCACACCTGGTCCGTGCCGGCCATGACGGCCTTGCGCAGGAAGTCGGCGCGCAGCCCGTGCAGCTCGCTGACCGCCTCGCCGTCGAAGGCGCGGACGAAGCCGGCCCTGGCGGCCACCCCGCCGTTGATCGAGCCAGACGCGAAATGATCTTCCAGTACCACCTCGGTACTGCGCACGCCCTCCAGGACCGACACCGCATCGTAGGCGTCGGCCACCATCAGGAAGGCGAAATTGGGCGCGCAGAAATACGTCGGCAGCCGCAGCCGCACCTGGGCATCCCCGTCGGCGGAGACGGTACATGAGGTCACGAAGCCGAGCGAGGTGACCGGCTCGTCCAGCTCCGGGTCGCGCACCGTCTCCAGCGCGGCCAGGATCCGCGCCCGCGCGCCTTGCTGCTGCGCGGCCTCCCGCTGCGCGGCTTCGTGCTGCGCGGCCTCCTGCCGCGCAGTGGCGGGCGAGGCAGTCATGCCCCGCTTGCCAACTGGGCGTCGTCTTCGACCAGCCGTGCGTCGTCCCGTTCGGCGGGGGTGCCCTGACCGGCATCCAGCTGGAACTCGGCGGGCACCTCGATGTCGTAGAGCTTCGCCGCGTTCAGGCCGAGGATCTTCTTCTTCCCCGCCGCGCCGAGCCGCGGGTAGTCGGAGAACTCGTCACCGGGATAGTCCCAGTCGACGAAGCCCTCGATCTGCCACTTGGGCTCCCAGATCCCGTAGTCGCTGCCGAAGGTCATCTTGTCCTCGCCGACCCAGAACAGCAGCTCGCCCATGACCTTGGCAAAAAACTTCGGCCTGGCGTACATGAGGCCGCCGATGACGACCGACAGGCCCGCGTACACGTTCGGCTCCTGCGTCGCCATGAAGCAGAAGTCCTCGATGCGCGGCAGGCCGACGTGCTCGACGATGAAGTTCAGGTCAGGGAAGTCAGTGGCCGCGTGATCGACGTCGGAGACGTCGAACGCATCCTTGTCCAGCGGCCAGATCGTCGGGCCTTTGTGCACGTGGATGTTCTTGATCCCGAGGTTCTGCGCCGCCTCCAGGTACCGGTAGGCGGCCGGGTCCGACAGCTTGTAGCCGCGCGAGCCGTTATTCCATTCGGCGGTGTAGAGCTTGACCCCCCTGGACCCGTACCGCTCGATGTTGCGCCGCAGCGTGACCAGTCCCTCGTCGCCATCCCTGGGATCAAAGCGGGTGTTGTAGATGAACTTGCCGGGGTGCTTCTCCCCCATCAGCGCATTGCGCTCGGTCGTGTTGAAGCCCTCCCTGTACCACTCCTTCAGGTAGGTGGGCTGGAAGACGGCCACGTCGACGTGGCCTTCCGCGAAGACGTCCTTCATCAGGTCGTCCTCGGAGTACTTCTGGAAATGCTCGATCGACCAGTGCGTCTTTGGCGGGCCGAGCCCCTGGTAGGCGTGGAAGCACTCGATCCAGCCCTTGGCGTACTGCTCGGCCCCCGCCACCCAGTTGTCCGGGGCGGCATTCCAGTAGTGCATATGGCTATCGACGATGAAGTACTTTTCGCCGTCCTTCTGATACACGGTTCCTCCTCGATGGGCCGGATTGCTCTGGAAGCGCTGTCACCGGCTGCGGGCCCGGCGGCTGCTGATGCCAGCGGAACCGCTGAGCCCCCGCCGGGGGGTTTACCCTGCTGTCAGGTCGAAGCCGATATGCTCGGCCGCGTCCTCCGGGTTGGCGAACATGATCGTCCGGTCGTCCAGATGAATCATGCGGCCGTAGTGGGTGGACATGTTCTCCTCGAACTCGGCCGCGTCGAAGAAGCCGGGCTCCTCGCCGAGCGCCTCGGAGATCTCGTCGTAGTCGAAGTCCATCCGCCCGATCGCGTCCACCCGGATCATCGACGGCAGGTAGCGCACCGAGACGTTCTCCTTGGTCTTCATGACGTCGGCCACCACCGCGCCGACCTGGTTGTTCATCAGCGTGACCCCGCACTGGTTGGATGCGGTGCTGTCGGACTTGAACGGGCTTTCGACTGTCTTGAACATGGTCACTGCGCCAACTCCTTCGGGGCCTGCAGATCCAGGTCGGACAGGATGCCGCTGAACCGGCTCTTGGCCGCGTCCAGGCCGTCCTCGAACCGGGGCGGCTTCGCGTCCGGCTGCGACCACAGCGGCTGGAGCGTGCGGGACGCCGTGATCGCGCGCGGGACCCAGGCGGACAGCCACTGCTGCAGCATGGCCTTGTTGTGGTCGGCGAACTCCCGGTCATTGGTCAGCAGGTGGAACATCGCCGTGGTGTAGCGCAGGTCGCGCTCGCCGAAGTCGTACTCCTCCGCGCCGATGATCGTCGGCGTGACGAAGTCGCCGTTTCGCGGCGCGGCGTGCTGCACCAGGCCGCTGCGCAGCAGCTCGCCGACCAGCGGCTCGAAGACCACGTTCGCGGCGAAGACCGCCTCGCACCAGTCATCGATCGCGGTGAGCTGCTCGGCGGTCTTCCGCACGCCCTGCCAGGCCGGGTCCTCGTTCCAGGTCTCGATGTGCGCCGCGCCGTCGAAGCCGTCGATCTCCTCGCTGAGCGTCAGGTTGTACAGCGCCAGGTCCTGCGCGGACCTGATCCGGTGCATGCTGTTCACCGAGATGGCGTTGTTGTGCATGTTCGTCGGCGCGCGCCGGTTGGCGTTGGCGAACAGGTACAGCCCGAGGCCGTGGTCGACGTGCATCCAGGCACCGACATTGCGCTCGACGAAGCGGACCCAGTTCCTGTTCCACTGCTCGAACGCCTTCGACTGCCGGGCGGCTTCGATGTTCTGGTTGAGCTGCCGCACGACATCGGAGTTGTAGTGGTAGAGCGTGAGCTCCCACTCCTCGTTCGGGTCGCGGAACTCGTGCCAGCCGTGCGCTGGCCAGTCGTAGCCCTTGCCGCCCGATCCCGGGTGGCGCTCCGGCTCAGGCCGGTCCGACCCCCAAGCCTTCAGGACCGTCCAGTCCAGCGGGTAGCCGCCGCGGCCGTCGGAGAACCCGTACAGCCACCCCTGGCTGAGGTAGTGCCTGGGGTCCGGCTGGACCTCGACGGTCACGTCCTCATAGTGGGACTGCTTGCGCCTGGCCGGCGTGTAGTAGTTGAATCTGCGGGCGGTCGAATCCGGGAATTCCCTGGCACCGGCCTCGGCGTCGGTAAAGACGGGCTTCGGCAGGTCGCGTTCTGGAGCGGTTGTCATCGTCGTTCCTTCACCTTCGCAAAATCAGGCCGATGTCGCCACCGGGCGCCAGCGAAGCTGGCGTTTGTGAATCGATAGCCCGCTACTGTTCGCCGGCATCACCTGTCGTCGTGAACTTGTCGTAATAGATGCGCTTGTCTTCCACGCCGAGCGCCGACAGCAGCGGCATTGCCGCTTCCACCATCGGCGGCGGTCCGCAGATATAGGCGTGCGCGCCCTTCAGGTCGGCCTCGTGCCGCTTCACCACGTCGGTGATCAGGCCGACCTCGCCGTCCCAGCGGTCGTCCGCGGCGGGCTCCGACAGGGCGGGCACGTACCGGAAACCCGGCATGGTCTGCTCGAGCCCGCGCAGCTCCTGCTCGAAACACAGATCCCTGCGGCCCCGCGCGCCGTAGTAGTAGGTGGCCTTGCGCTCAATGCCCTTCTCCGCCATCGAGCGCAGCAGGGACAGGATCGGCGCCATCCCGGCGCCGCCGCCGACGAAGATCAGGTCGCAGTCGTAGCCCTCGCGCAGGGTGAAGACCCCGAACGGCCCGGTGAGGCCCAGCCGGTCGCCGACCTTGACTGTGTCATCGAGGAACCTGGAGAACAGCCCGTCCGGATACACCTTGATGACGAACTCGAGCTGGCCGCTGCGGCCGCAGGTGGTGTTCGCCATCGAGAAGGACCGGCTGGCCTGGCTGCCGGGAATCATGATGTCCACGTACTGGCCGGGGAAGAACCTGATCTCCCGCGGCTCGACCAGCCGGAGCACCAGATGCCGCAGGTCATGCGTGACCGGGTCGTTGGCGACCACCACGCCCACCGCCAGCTGGATCGGCAGCCCCGAGCGGATCATGTCCTCGTCGTAGTTGAGCAGCTCGATCGTGACGTCCTCGTAGGGATGCGCCCGGCACAGCAGCGTGAAGCCCTCCTCCTTCTCGTAGTCGGGCAGCGCGAAGGTGGAGTACCTGTCCAGCTCGATGTCCTCGCCGTCCAGCACGAACGACTTGCAGGACGAGCACTGCCCCTCCTTGCAGCCGTGCATGAGCATGATCCCCTGCTCGGCTGCGGCGCGCAGGATCGTCTGGTCCTCGTCGACCTCGATCTCGATGCCGACCGGCTCGAACCGCACGACATGCATGTCGGCCATGGCTCCCCTCGAAGACATCACCGGGCTGGACAGGAGGAGAGCCGGAACCGGGGCCACCGGCCCTCCTCCCTGCCGGCCGCCTGGCGGACCGCCGACCGGCTGCCGCTCAGGCGTCAGCGGGTCAGTCTTCAGCGGGCGCCGCGCGACCGGCCGGACCGCCGCGGATGTAATTCGCGTGGAAGGCCTGCCGCTCCTCCGGCGTCATCTCGTTGAGCAGCACGTTCGGGCTCTGCAGCGGGCCCATCCGGCGCAGGTGGTCCAGCGTCCACAGCTTCTTCGGGTCGTCCAGGTTCAGATGCGGCTGCGCGACCATCGTCTTGCCGTCGTCCCGCACATAACCCATGTCCAACACCACGTCGGCCCAGTTCCAGCCGTGGTAGAGCGTCTCCCACTCCCGCTTGCCGATCAGCTGGCCCATGTTCGGGGTCTGGCGGCCCTGGTAGGTCGGCCGGAACGCGGTCGTGTCGGTCCAGGCGCATTCCTTGTGACAGTAGGTGCGCACCTGACCGTCGACCTCTTCCATCACCATGTCCTCGCGGACCAGGCACGGCACCATGCAGGTCCAGCAGCGGTGCGGGTACTGGTAGTCGACGTCCTCGGCGACGATCGGGTGATGGCCGTTCGGGATCGACAGCCGGTTGTAGTTCTCCCACCACTTGCCGTACCGGTCATACCAGCCGGGGTACTTGTACTCGAACCACTCGAAGTCCTTGTCGGTCATCGGGTCGATCCGCCAGTAGTTCGCCAGCCAGCCGGTGGCGAAGAACTGGGCTACCTCGTGCACGTAGCCCTTGTTCCAGATCTGGTTCCATGCTTCCTCGATCAGGTCGTGCGGGATGACCAGGCCGTACTTCTCCAGCGGGACGAGGTAGCTGCGGTAGTAGTCGTCGTAGATCCACCGCCGCCACATCTCGGCGTAGGACTCGCGGTCCTTGCGCCGGTCCTTGGTGCCGTACTCGATGAACGTGCCGATGGCGGCGTCCACCACCCGGTGGTTGTTCCACCAGGCGTAGCGCAGGTCGCGCTCGAGCAGCTGGTGGTTGCTCTCGTCTGCCAGCGCCATCAGCAGCGTGGCGTAGCCGTTGCTGATGTGCCGGGACTCGTCTGACTGGACCGAGTGGAACACCGTCGGGAGCAGGTAGTCGCCGTTGGCGGCGGCCTCGGCCGGCATGGCCACGAACAGCGTGTTGGTGAACGCCGTCTCAGCCACGATGGTCAGGTAGATGCTGGCCGCGGTGATCGCGTCACCGGTGATGAAACCCTCGGCGAACTGGCGGCCGATCGTCCCGCAGTAATCGTTCTGGAAGTCCCGCAGGCTCGAGTTGAAGCCCGCCGGGTCGATGTAGTTGTTCATGTAGAGGCGTTTGAGGTTCTGCTGGATCGTCGAGTGCCGTACCTCGTCGATCATCTGGATCGCCTGGCCGTTGTGCAGTTCCGGGTTGGGAACAGTGCGGAACAGCAGCGGCATTGCCCGGGCCGCCGAGATCTCGGGCAGCGGGATGATGGACAGGAACAGCTTCTGCCACTCCAGCCAGCGCTCCTGCACCTGGCGGAACATGTTGCCGCGGATGGCGCCGTCGGAAGCTCCGTAGACGCGGTGGTCCTTTTCCTCCTGCATCGGGAAATACGACCGCAGGACCTGCTTGAGCGGGTCCTTCTTCTTCGCCTTCTGGAACGAGTAGTCGGTTCCGTACTGTGACACTGGCTCGTGATACAGCGGCTCCCAGGACAGTTCCTGG
This sequence comes from Streptosporangiaceae bacterium, assembly GCA_035499215.1. Classification (GTDB taxonomy): domain Bacteria; phylum Actinomycetota; class Actinomycetes; order Streptosporangiales; family Streptosporangiaceae; genus DATJZH01. The sequence continues at coordinate 8,949 of DATJZH010000279.1, forward strand.
ATCTTCTGGTGCGCCCTGGCCACGCTCTGCCGACTCATGTCACCCCTTGCCCTTCCGTCGCATCGGCTGCGACGCCCTGCCTGCAGCCATGACCGTTTGCTCGGGCTCCATGCACCTAGTAGGCCGCCGCACCCCGCCGGCGGCGCGGCACCGGTGCGCGGCCGCAACGCCTCATGCCCGAATCACAACCCGCGGCAAGGGGTGGTGGGTTCTCAACATGAGACATACCTCACAGAAGCTAGACATAGCTCACAGAAGTTACAGCGCATTGCAGCCAGCCCTCAGCCCTCGCCGAACATGGCGGCACGGATTTGCGCGAGCTGGTCACGGACGTCACGCGAGATCTGAATGCTGCACTCTGGGGCCGGCTCGATCCCCAGGGCCCGCAGCAGCGCGGCCGCCGGGGCGCCCGGATCCCCGGCGTCCCCCAGCCGGGGACGCAGGCCCTCGTCGGCCAGGTGATGGAACACCAGGTTGACGATGCTCCAGGGGTTGTATGTCTCGGCCTGCGGCCGGCCCGGCTGGTCCATCTCGCGGCTCCTCACCGATAATCGGCGACTCCGGCCCTCCTGGACGGACCGCGGCAGCATGCGGGGCATGTCGCTGCCAGCCGACCTCTTGAGGGCATCAGAAGCTGCCCACAAGGAAAGTGAGGTCTCAACTTGAGACAGATATTGCCCAACCGGGGCTTACATTGAAAACACGACCCAAACCTCTAGAGACACGCGGGCGGGGCCGAGCCCGCGATATCGGTCCCGGGAGGCAGGAGGCGGCATGTCGCGCGGAGCAGGATTCCGACCGGGCGCGGACGACGCCGGGCTGGCCACGGCCAGGGAGCGCTTTCTCACCGCGGAATCCGTCGGGCCTGAGCAGGTGCGGGAGCCGATTCTGGCATCCTGGTGGCGATCCCGGCGGTGGAATGTGGCCGCGGACCGCATCGACCTGTCCTACGTCAGCGACCCGGACCCCGACACGCCGCTGACCCGAAGCGCCGCCGGCGTCCTCCGGAGCTTGCGCGAGAATCTCGACGGCCAGCCGATCAGCGTGATCCTCACCGACGCCCGCGGCGTTGTGCTCTCCCGGCAGACCGCCGACCGCGATCTCGAGCGGTACCTGGACTGCGTCCAGCTGGCGCCGGGTTTCAGCTACGCCGAGGAGTACGTCGGCACCAACGGAATCGGCACGGCGCTCGAAGGCGGCCAGCCGATGCACGTGTTCGGCCACGAGCATTACGCAGAGCACCTCGAGGCCCTGGCCTGCGCCGGGGTTCCGATCCGGCATCCTATATCCGGCAAGACCATCGGAGCAGTAGACCTGACCTGCTGGCGCAGGGACGCCGACGCGCTGCTGATCGCTCTCGCCAAGATGGCCGCCGACCAGATCACCCAGGCTATGCTCGCCAGCACCAGCGCCCAGGAGTACGAGCTGCTGCAGGAGTACCTGCGGGCCTGCCGGCGGTCAGCCGGGATCGTCTTGGCGGTCACTAGCGACATGGTCATGATGAATGACTACGCCCGGCACGTGCTCGACCCCGGCGACCAGGTGGCGCTGCTCGGCTATGCGGCTGATGCCCTCGCCGCCGATCACCTGGACCCTGTCGATGTCGAGCTGCCAACCGGAGCCAGGGCCCGGATGTACTGCCGGCCGCTGCGCCGGAAGGGCAGGCGGCGGCAGGTCGGCGGCGTCGTGCAGGTGAAGCTGACCGAGCTGGTGAACAAGGTGTCGACCGAGGCGGGATCGGGACCGCAGCCGCGCAGGTTTCTGCCTGGCCTGGTCGGCGCGGGACCGCTCTGGCTGCGGGGCTGCCATCAGGTAGACGCGGCCTACGCCTCAGGCGAGTGGCTCGCGCTGGAAGGCGAGCCCGGAGTGGGCAAGCTGGCACTGCTGCGGGCCGTGCACCGCCGCCGCAACCCGGCTGGCACCTTTCATGTGCTGGATGCCGCAGACTCAGGCGATCACGACTGGCTGGCGCGGGCCCGCGGCGAGCTGGGCGACCGCGAGGGAAGCCTGGTCATCCGTCATGTCGACCGGCTCAGCGCGCGGCGCCTGCACGCGTTGCGGGCGGCGCTCGAGACCGCGCTGGCAGCCGGCCGGCAGCAAGTCCTCTGGGTCGCGGTCACGTCCAGCCACACCCCGCCCGGCGGCAACCTGGCTGGCGTGCTGAAGTTCTTCCCGAGCACCGTGGAGCTTCCGCCGCTGCGCCACCACATCGAGGACCTGCATGACCTCGTGCCCGCATTCCTTGCCAGGCTGAACCATCACGGCCCGCTGACCTGCTCGCCCGAGGCCATGCAGCTGCTGCTGCGGTCCAGCTGGCCGGGCAACGCCGAGCAGCTGTGGCAGGTCCTGCGGCGCGTGGTGCGCGGCCGGCGCGCCGGCACGATCAATCCGGGCGATCTGCCGCCGGAATGCTGGGCGGTGAGCCGCAGGCTGCTCAGTCCGCTGGAGTCGATGGAACGCGATGCTATCGTGGCGAGCCTGCTGGACAACGACGGCAACAAGGTCAAGGCGGCCGAGTCGCTGGGGATGTCCAGGGCCACGATCTACCGCAAGATCCACGAGTACGGGATCGTCACCCCGGTCGGCTGACCGCGACAGCCTCTCGGGGACTCGCCAGCCGCCGCGCTGGTCTTCAGGCGGCCAGCGGCGCCGGGTTGCATGAGGGCTGCTGGTAGCGGACAGTCGTTCGGCATGAAGACGATGACATTCCCCGTGCGGACGGGCAGCCGCGAGAGCGTGCACGACATCACCGGGCAGTGCGAGCAGTTCGCCCGCCAATCCTCGGGCGGCGGCGACGGATTGCTGCATGTGTTCGTTCCGCACGCCACCGCCGGGGTGGCGCTGATGGAACTGGGCTCGGGCAGTGACGCCGACCTGCTCGCCGCGCTGGCCGGGCTGCTGCCCGCCGACGACAGGTGGCGGCACGCGCACGGATCGCGGGGCCATGGCCGTTCGCATGTGCTCCCGGCGTTCGTGGCGCCGTTCGCCACCGTGCCGGTGGTGAGCGGATCGCTGGCGCTCGGCACCTGGCAGTCAGTGGCACTAGTAGACCTAAACCAGGATAATCCGGACAGACGCGTCCGGCTGTCGTTCCTGGGCTAGCCGGTCCCAGCCGCTGCCGGCGGATTCCCCGGAGCCGCCAGCGGGGCAGTCCGGTTGTCGCGCGAATGCTGACCACGGTCACCCCGTGACGGCCAGGCGAGATGTGCACCAGCATGATCGTGTCGGTGTTCTGCTCTCCTGCGGCGGGCCGACATGCAGCTTGATCTGCTGGTACGGGCTCAGCCCCGCTCGGCTGTCCGTGCCGAAAACCAGGACGTTCAGCGCGCTGTTGTAACTGGGCGGCCGCGTGCCCAGGCCCGAGACGTCGAGCCGGGAAATGCTGTCCCACACGCCGCGGTACTGGGCGTAGAGGAAAACCGAGCCGGCGGTGAGCACGACGACGACCGCGACCGAGAGCCGGCCAGCGATGCGCAGCGCGAGCCGCCGCCGCGGCCGGGCCCTTCCGGTGCGGGCGTGGCCGACGCCGGCCGGGCTGGTCACTCCGGCCCGGTTCCTCATCCCCGTACTGGCTCATCCTCGGTCTGGGCATGAATGCCTGCCGCTCGGCGCGCTGCGCGTCGGATATTCCTCGGGGGTCGACCCATGCTCAGGGATCTTCTCTAGCGGATCTCTCCTAAGCTGCTAAAGATTCGCAGATGAAGGAGTCACAGGCTGTGCCCGTATCCGGCGCAATCCGGTCAGTCACATCTCTTTCCGGTGAGATCAGCGCTAAAACTCCCGTTTGCGGTCAGCCTGACCGCATCCTTCGCGGTCAGGCCGGCCACCCCAGCTCCGGTTTACGGTCGGCTCGGGCCGCATCCGTTGCGGTCAGGCCGGCCTGACCCGTCTCGGCTCGGTGTCCGATCAGCGGGCCTGTGATGTTCGCCGCAGTGCCGCGAGCGTCACGAGGCAGGCGCCCGCGAGCAGGCAGTACGGAAAGATGTCGGATGTCGCCTGGGCGAGCGCCCCGCTCCCGGCGGCAGCGAAGGCCTGCCCGCTGGCCCAGGCAAGGTTGCCCAGCCCGAACACGAGTCCCTGGTTCAGTTCCAGGCGGTGCGCTCCGCCGCTCAGCAGGGCTGTGGCCGGCGCGAAAAGGGTCCCGTAGGCGGGCATGCCGACGACCAGGAGGGCAATGAGCAGCGGCGCCGACGCCAGCACAGGTGCCAGCAGGCTGACCGCAACGGCCGCCGCCAGCGAGAACTGGATAGGCACCAGCGCGCCGCGGCGATCCGACAGCCGGCCGGCCAGCGGGGACAGCAAAGCCTCAATCGCGGCGGCGGCCAGGAATGTGGCCCCGATGACCACGGCTGTGGCCCCCAGTCGGCTCAGCCGCAGCGGCGCGAGCACGTCGACTACGCCGAAGGCAAGCCCCGCGAGCATCGTCAGCCACATGCCCGTCCTGACCTGCCCGTCTCGCAGCACCGGCCATGCCGCCCCGAGCCGTTGCGGCACCGAGGCCAGCGGCCGTGGCACCACGAAGGCCGCCACCATCAGGGCAGCCCCGGCAACGGCCGCTGCGGTGAAGGCGGGACCGGTCCCCACCTCGTCGGCGGCAGCTCCGACGACAGGGCCGAAGAGCGCCCCGCCGACGGCCGCGCCGAGGGCAATCCCCAGCAACTCGCCGCGCCGCTGCGCCGGGGCGGCTGTCGCCAGCCAGGCCAGGCCCGCAGCCCAGATGCATGCGCCGGCCAGCCCCTCGACGAAGCGCGCCGCGTCCAGGGCGGCCGGCACGGCTGCCCAGCCGAAGACGAACGTCGCCACGCTCATCAGCGCCAGCCCGAGCAGCACCACCAGCCGCTCGCCCAGCCGGGAGGTGAGCACCCCGCCGGGCAGCGCGCCCACCAGCGTGCCCACGGGGTAAGCCGCGACAAGCAGCCCGGCCCCCGATTTAGCCAGCCCGGCCGTTGCGGTGTAGTGCGGCAGGAGCGGAGTCAGCGCGGTGAAGAACATCGTGTCGACCAGTACAAGGACGCAGACGAAACACAGCAGCGCCAGCACTGGGCGCGGCAGGCTCAGCCGGCGCTCCCCCGGCATTTCCGGCATCCCCCATGATCACACAGCTGGCGGATGTGGTCAGGTTCGCCTTTGTCGTGCCGCGTGCGAAGCTGTCCGGAAAGGGTCGTCACCGCTGCACCGGCGCGCGCATGATCCGGCAGGCCTGCCGGGAAGCGAAAGGTCGCGGCGCACACCGATGAGTTCTCGCTCCTGAGGTGGTCTGTTCCAGTGCGGCCAGCCGACCACGCTGGCACGAGAGCAGCGGAACGAAAGGCCGGGACGATGACCGAGCCGCTGGCTGGCGGGGTCGCGCTGCTCGAGCGCGCGATCGGCTACACCCTCGGCAACCTGCACCTCGTGACGTGGCCGGCGCTGCGGTGGCGCACGCCGTGCCCGGAGTGGGACCTGGGCGGGCTGCTGGCGCACATGAACGACTCCCTCGCCGCGCTGCAGGAGGCCGTCGATCCCGGCGGCATCGGCCTGAGCCCGATTGCTGACCACCGCGGCCAGTCAGCTGACCTGGTCGCCGAGCTGCGGGGCCGGGCCTGTCGGCTGCTCGGTGCCTGGACTGTGACGGACGACGACCGGGCATCGGTGGCCGGCTGCCCGGTGCCGGCCATCGTCGTGACGAGCGTCGGGGCCATCGAGGTTGCCGTGCACGGATGGGATGTCGGCCAGGCGTGCGGGCATAACCTGTCCATCCCGGCGGGACTGGCTGGCGAGCTGCTGGCGCTGGCTCCGCTGTTCGTCACCGGCACCGACCGGCCCGGCCGATTCGCGGCCCCCGTCCCGGTCCCGCCGGATGCCAGCCCCGGCGACCGGCTTGTCGCCTTCCTCGGCCGCGAACCCGGCTGAACCTGGCGGCCGGGTCCCGGCTGAGCCGCCGTTGACGCTGCCAGGTGCCCGCGAGAGCATGTGACGACGTCAGCGGGCCGACAGCGAAGCCTGGGGGATGCGGCGTGGCCGGGAAAATCGACGAGCTGCTCCAGGCAGCCGTGGCGCGAGCCGACGTTCCGGGCGTCGTTGCCCTGGCCGCCGGCGATGACGGCGTGATCTACGAGGGCGCGGCGGGCAGCCGCACCGTCGATGCCGGCGATCCGATCACCCCGGACACCATGCTGCGGGTCGCGTCGATGACCAAGATGGTGACGACAACGGCAGCCCTGCAGCTGCGCGAGCGGGGCAGCCTGGACCTCGCGGCCCCGGTGCAGGACTACCGGCCGGAGTTCGCGGACCTGCAGGTGCTCGATGGCTTCGACGGGGACACCCCCCGGCTGCGGCCGCCCCGCAGGCAGGCCACCGTCCATCAGCTGATCACGCATACGGCCGGGTTCGCTTACTGGTTCTGGAACAGCGACATCGACCGCTACGAACGGCTCACCGGCGTGCCGAACATCGTGCCCGGCGACGACGCGGTTTTTACCGCCCCGCTGGTGTCCGATCCGGGCACCCGTTTTGAGTACGGGATCAATGTCGACTGGCTCGGCCTGGTGGTCGAGGCGGTCAGCGGGCAGTCGCTGGATGCGTATTTCGCGGCTAACATCACCGGCCCGCTCGGCATGACCAGCACGACCGGGCGACTGACGCAGGCGCAGCGGGCGAACTGCGCGCCGGTGCATGTGCGCGCCAGGGACGGCTCCTGGGTCGCGACTGACATTGACTGGGCGCAGCAGCCGGACTACTGGGGCGGCGGGCATTTCCTGTACTCCACGCCACGTGACTACCTGGCCTTCCAGCGGATGCTGCTCGGCGGCGGCGCGCTCGGCAGCGTGCGGATCCTCAGCGATGCCACCGTGTATGAGGCATTCACCAACCAGATCGGCGGGCTGGACTTCCCGGCCTCGATCACCACCGCGCGCCCGGCGCTGAGCGCCGACGTCAATTTCGGCCCCGATCTCAAATGGGGCCTGGGGCTGCTGCTCAACCAGACGCAGCGGCCAGGGATGCGGGCCGCTGACAGCGGCGCCTGGGCGGGCCTGTACAACACCCATTTCTGGGTTGACCCGGCCAGCCGGCTGACCGGCTCGATCTTCGCCCAGACGCTGCCGTTCTGCGAGGCGCCGGCCTTCCGGCTCTATCTCGATTTCGAGCGGGCCCTGTATGCCGCGCTGCAGCGCCCGGATCAGGGCGGTCAGTAGCGGGCGCCGACGACCTGGTCGCCCAGCGGGTCCAGCACCGCGAGGTCGTCGGCCGTGAGCGTGACATCGAGGGCGGCCACGTTCTGCTGGAGCCAGCTCACCCGTTTGGTGCCAGGAATCGGGACGACAGGGACGGCGAGCCGCTCACCCTGCGAGTGCACCCAGGCGAGCGCCACCTGGGCCGGCGTGACGCCCTTGGCCTCCGCCACCTCGCGCACCGCGGCCGCGATCGCCTGGTTGGCTGCTCCGGCATCACCGAGGAAGCGCGGATTCCTGCTCCGGAAGTCCCTGGCGTCGAGCGCGCTGACGTCCACGGTGCCGGTGAGGAATCCGCGGCCGAGCGGTGCGTACGACACCAGGCCGACGTTCAGCTCGCGCAGCGCGTCCAGCACCGAGGTTTCCGGATCGCGGGCCCACAGCGAGTACTCGCTCTGCACAGCGGCGATCGGGTGCACCGCGCTGGCGCGGCGCAGCAGGTCGCTGTCGACCTCGGAAAGGCCGAGCTCGCGTACCTTGCCCTCGGCGACCAGCTCGGCCATCGCGCCGACCGTCTCCTCGATCTCGGCTGTCTGCGGCGGCCTGTGCAGGTAGTACAGGTCGATGACGTCCACGCCCAGGCGCAGCAGCGACGAGTCGCACGCTCGCTTGACGTAGCCGCGCTCGCCGCGGATCACCCGCTTGTCGTCGCCGCCGGAGCGGTCGATGCCGAACTTCGTCGCGAGCTGTACCTCGTCCCGGCGGCCGCTGATCGCCCGGCCGACCAGGACCTCGTTGTGGCCGGCCCCGTAGGCATCGGCGGTGTCGAGCAGGGTCACGCCCAGGTCGAGCGCGCGATGAATCGTCGCGATCGAGGAGTCCCAGTCGGCCGGGCCGTACCACTCGCTCATGCCCATGCAGCCCAGGCCCTGTGCTGAGACGGCAAGTTCGCCCAGTGAAACCTTATGCACGTTAGCTTCCCTATCCGTGGGTGGCCGCGCACTGCGCGGCTGGCGGTCCCGGTAATCGCGACGGCCAGATCCAGTCACTGCTGCCCAGCAGCACGTCAGTCGAAACTCTAGGTGTGTCAAGCGGGGCGGCCATGACACGCGATGACCTGCTCGCCTGCTGCCTGGCCAAGCCGGGCGCATGGCAGCCCGCTGAACGGCATGTTCAGCAGCACCCAAATGGGTACATAGTGGGTGCCGGTCACGAAAGAGGACAGCGATGACGCGCACGCCGCAGGAAGTTTTCCAGCACCACGCCCGGGCGCTCGGCGCCGGCGACCTCGATGAGATCGTCGCCGACTACGCCGACGATGCGTTCTACGTCTCGCCTGCGGGGGTCCTGCGCGGAAAGGACGGCGTGCGGGCTGCGTTCACCCGGCTGCTCGCTGATGTTCCGGACGCGGCCTGGGATCTGAAGACCCTGATCTACGAGGACGACGTCCTGTTCCTCGAGTGGGCTGCCGACGCCGCCGCGACCGGGTCGAGGACGGCATCGACACCTTCGTGTTCCGGGACGGCCTGATCCGGGTTCAGACGGTTCGCTACACGCTGCTGCGCAAGGGCTGAAACGCCCGGCAGCACGCAGGGGCCGACCGTCGGCTGCTGTGCCTCGTCGACCCGCCGGGACGTCAGCGGCGGCGAAACGCACCGTGCCGAGAGCCGGACGTCGCCCAGAGCAGACCATGGGCAGTGCCTGGCCGGGGCCCAGGCGGCTTACGATCGTGTCGGAGGTGTTCTTCAGCGGCTGCCTGGCGGCCGGCCCTTTTCCGGTGGGCACCCGGACGGCACAACCAGCGGACAGCCCGAAGGGGGCGTCATGGACCGACTCAACCCGATAGACGCCCAGTTCATCGACGCCGAAGACAAGGACAAGAACGCATCGATGGCGATCGCGTCCATTGCGGTGTTCGAGGGCCCGGCACCGTCCTATGACGATTTCCTCGCGGCCCTTGCCAGGCGGCTGCCGCTGGTACCGCTCTACCGCAGGAAGCTCCGGACGGTGCCGCTGCGCCTCGGGCCTCCTGTCTGGGTTGATGACCCGAATTTCGACCTTCGCTATCACATCAGGCAGTCCGCTCTGCCAGCGCCTGGCGGGGACGAGCAGCTCAGCAACCTGATGGCGCGGGTGATGGCCCAGCGGCTCGACCGGGACTACCCGCTGTGGGAGTACTGGCTGGTCGAGGGGCTCGCACAGGGCCGCTGGGCACTGATCTGCAAGATGCACCACTGCATGGTCGACGGGATCTCCGGCACGGACATGTACCGCGTGATCTTCGATACATCTCCGTCGCCCGAGCCGGAGCCGCAGCCCTATGGCATTGCCGCCTCGTCGCAGCCCGCTGCCTCGGAGCCTGCTGCGCTCGAGCTTGCCGTCCAGGCGGCACTGGACGCGGCTGTGCTGCCGTGGCGGCAAGGCGCGGCGCTGCAAACCGCCCTGGCAGATCCTCTTGTCGCCCTCCGGCAGATGGCTGACACCGTACGTGGCCTGGTGAAGATGGCGGGGGCGCTGCGGCCGGCCGCGGACTCTTCGCTCACCGGCCCGATTGGCCAGCAGCGCCGGTACGCCTGCGCCCGAGCCTCGCTTGCGGACGTCAAGACGATCAGGCAGGCGCTTGGCGGGACCGTGAACGATGTCGTCCTGGCCGCGATCAGCAGCGCCTTCCGGAACCTCCTGATCGCCCGCGGTGAGCAGCCTGACGCGCGCATGGTTCCGTCGCTCGTGCCCGTTTCGGTTCGCGGGCCCGGCGAGGAGGACATTTACGACAACCGCATGACGGTGATGCTTGCCAGTCTCCCCGTGGACGTCGCCGACCCGGCGGACCGGCTCGCTGCCGTCCGGGCGGAGCTGGAAACCCTGAAGACGAGCAAGGAGGGCATGGTCGGCCAGGGGCTGGTCACCCTGGGACGCTACGCGCCGTTCCCGGTGGCTTCGCTGAGCACCCGGATCGTCTACGGTCTGCCACAGCGGGAAATCGTGACGGTTACCACCAATGTGCCGGGGCCCCGCCGGCCGCTCTACGGGCTCGGCCGCCGACTCGTGGAAATCATCCCTTACGTTCCGATCGCAGCGACGCTGCGCACCGGGATTGCCGTCTTCAGCTACTGCGGAGATCTCACCTTCGGGATTACCGGCGACTATGCGACAACCCCCGACCTGGATGTGCTGGCCCGGGGCATTGAGAGCGGAATTTCCGAGCTGCTGACCGCGGCGATGCAGGGCTCCGAGCCAGCGCCGGCAGCACCCGGACGGCCGGCGGCCAGGCCGGCCGAGGCAAAGCCGAAGCGGAAGGCCGCCGCGAAAGAGCCCCCGGCCGAGGCAAAGCCGAATCGGAAGGCCGCCGCGAAAGAGCCCCCGGCCGAGGCAAAGCCGAAGCGGAAGACTGGCGCGAAAGCGCCCGGCGCGGCGGCAAGGCCGACGGCCGCCGCAAAAAAGGCCCGGGCCACGGCAGCACGGACGCATCCGGCGGCGACAGCGGCGGAACCGGCA
>DATJZH010000280.1:0-3390 GCA_035499215.1 Streptosporangiaceae bacterium
CGAGGTGAGCCCCGGCGCCGTGGTGTTCGCCACCGGCCAGCCGCCGGTGCTGGACGGCCTGCCGATCGACATTCCGTCCGACCGGGTCAAGGGTCACCTGCTGGTGACCGACCCGGCGCCGCTGCCGATGCCGCTGCCGGGTATCGTGGCGCCGATGCCCTGCGCAGCAGCTGGGTGGCCGTCGGCTGGTCCGGCCACCCGGCGAGTTCCCGCGCGGCCGACGCTGCGGCACCGCGGCGTGTCAGTGGCGGCGGAGTCACATCCAGGACGATGCCACCGAGCAAGGCAGGCAAGCTTTTTCGATCGCCCGTGCCTGACTCGCCGGTGCCTGACTCGCCGGTGCCTGACGCGGCGGCGCCTGACGCGGCGGTACCTGACGCGGCGGCGCCCGACACGGCGGCGCCTGAATCCCCTGGTGCCGCCCTGGCGGCCGTGCGCCGGTCAGCGGCGGCCGCCACCTGGCCGATGCCCGTCACCGTGATCGGCGTCCGCGCCGCGCCAGGGTCTCGCAGCAAGATGCGGTCGCCCGCGTGCAGCGGCAGCGGATCGCGCAGGCTGAGCCGGACATGCCGGCCGCCGAGCGGGCGGATCCTGGCGACCGTGCGCGCCGAGCCAATGTGCACGGTCATCGTCCGCGGCAGGCGCGCCGCCAGGTCGCCGCACAGGCCTGCTGGCCGGGGCGCCCTGCCCGCGGCGGGTCCAGCTTCGGCCCCGGCCGCCCCGGCCGCGCTGGCTGCGGTGTCCGGGATCGCGCCCGGGGGTGCGGCGGCCGGCGCATCGGCCGCGGGCGAGCCCGGCATGGCCGAGGAGACCCGGACATCGATGACCTCTGTCATCGTCCACCGGCCAGCGCTCACCAGGGCCATCCCCCTGGCCAGCTTGTCCCGGCTGACGCCGCGCAGGTTCAGTGCGGTTCTGGCCGCGCCTGCCACCGCGGGCGCGGGTTCGCCCAGCGTCTGAATGCCGCGTACCCGCACCGGGCGCATGGACGGGGTCACGACGAGCTCGTCGGCCTGATGAACGGTGCCGGCCGGCAGCGTCCCGGTCACGACGGTGCCGCTGCCGGCAACGCTGAAGGCACGGTCCACCCACAGCCGTACCGCTGCCCCCGGATCCGGTCCCGGCAGGCCCGCTGCCAGCCGGTCGAGTGCGGCGACCAGATGCGGCATCCCGGTGCCGGTGACAGCGCTGACGGCAACGGCCTCGACGCTGCCGAGGCTGCTGCGCCGGATCACGGCGGCGGCCTGCGCGAGCGCCGGAGCCGGGTCAGCCAGGTCGGCCCGGGTCACGACGAGCAGGCCGTGGCCGATGCCGAGTGCGTCCACGACGGCCAGGTGCTCGGCCGACTGCGGCATCCAGCCCTCATCGGCGGCCACAACGAAGAGCACGGCGGGTACCGGCCCGACTCCGGCCAGCATGTTCGGCACAAAGCGCTCATGACCGGGGACGTCAACGAAGGCGATCCGCTGGCCCGATGGCAGCGTCAGCCAGGCGTAGCCGAGGTCGATCGTGAGGCCGCGGCGGCGTTCCTCCTCCCAGCGGTCGGGATCCATCCCGGTCAGCGCGCGAAGCAGGGTGGTCTTGCCGTGATCGACGTGCCCGGCCGTGGCGATGACCTGCATCAGCGGGAACCCGATGCGGCGAGCACAGCAGCGGTCAGCGCCGCGTCGTCGGCCCGCGGCACCGCCCGCAGGTCCAGCAGCAGCCGCCCGTCATCAATCCGGCCCACGACGGCCGGCATCGTCCCGCGGCGCACTTGCGCGCCGGTCCGCAGGGCCTCGGCCAGGTCAGCCGGCAGGCTCACCGCTGCGCTGGCCAGCCGAACGCCGGCACCCCCGCCGCCACCGACGGCTGCGTCGCTGTCCGCCTGCCGGGCGTCGATCCCGGCGGCGGCGAGCTCCCTGCTGACCCGTCCCGCCCGCTCTCGCAGTTGAGCCTGGTCAGCGGCAAGCGCGCTGGCCACCGGCGGCGGCGGCCCGCAGAGCGTCGCTTCCAGCGCGGCCACGGTCAGCTTGTCGATCCGCAGCGCCCTGGCAAGCGGATGGCGGACGAGCGCGCGGATCAGATCGGACTGGCCGAGCAGCAGCCCGGCCTGCGGGCCGCCGAGCAGCTTGTCGCCGCTGGCGGTCACCAGCGCGGCGCCCGCCCGGAGCCAGGACGCCGCGTCCGGCTCCGCTGGCAGCAGCGGATGGGGAACAAGCAGGCCCGAGCCGATGTCCGCGACGACAGGGACGCCCAATGCAGCCAGATCCGCCACGGCGGCGCTGGCAGTGAAGCCCTCGATCCGGTAGTTGGACGGATGCACCTTGAGGACGAACGCGGTATCGGGGCCGATGGCCGCCGCATAGTCGGCAGCAGCGGTCCGGTTGGTGGTGCCTACCTCGCGGATTCTCGCGCCCGTCGATTCGAGCAGCTCGGGCAGCCGGAATCCGTCGCCGATCTCGATCAGCTCGCCGCGGCTGACCACGATCTCGCGGCCCGCGGCGAGGGCGGTGGCCGCCAGCACCAGCGCAGCCGCGTTGTTATTGACCACGTGCACGGCCTGCGCCTCGGGAACGGCCCTGGCCAGCGCGGCCAGCATGCCTGCGCCGCGGCGCCCGCGCGTCCCGGTGGCGAGGTCAAACTCCAGGTCGGTGTAGCTCGCGGCCGCTGCTGCAGCCGCGGCCGCAGCAGCTGACAGCGGCGCCCGGCCCAGGTTGGTGTGCAGCAGCACGCCGGTGGCGTTGATGACCCGCGCCAGGCTGTCGGGCCGTGGCGGCAGCCCGGCCACAGCGGCATCGGCCACCTCGGCCGGCCCGATGTCGCCAGCGCGCGCCTGCTCCTGCGCCCGGCGGACGGCGGCCAGCACGATCGGCCTGCCCAGCCGCTGCTGCGCGGCGGTGAGCCGCGGGTCGGTGAGGAGGGCGTCGGTACGGGGTATCAGCCTGCGGGCATCCACGAGCGTGACCATACCTGCCGGATGTGTCGATACAGCGCCCCTGAAGGGGTCTTCTGCGCCCATTTACCAGCACTTTGCATAACGGGCCGCCTGGCGGGTACCCGTTCTACGCGCGTCCCTAATCTTTCGAATGCACAAGGAGCGAGACTTCATGGCTGGTGTTGCCCGGATTCCGCGGCATCGCGGCGGCCTGTGCGGGTTCCTCCTGATCCTGCTGGGCGCCTGGGGCGGCCTGATTCCCTTCGTCGGCCCGTACTTCCATTATGCGTTCTCGCCGGACAGGGCCTGGGCCTATACCTCAGGCAGGCTGTACTTGTCGGTCCTGCCGGCAATCGCGACGGCGGGCGGCGGGCTGACCGTGCTGCTGACTCGCAGCCGCGCACTCGGGGTGCTCGGCGGCCTGCTGGCGGCCGCGGGCGGCGCCTGGTTCATCATCGGCTACCCGATCATCG
>DATJZH010000281.1:0-4686 GCA_035499215.1 Streptosporangiaceae bacterium
CGGGATCGCGATCTTTACCGCGACCCGCGACGCACTCGCCGGAAACCCCTGGATACCGCCAGTCCCTGCCACCACCTGAACTGCATCCGAAACCCATCACACAATGCTACAAAGCGGTAACTCAGGTACCTGAATGTTTACCGAAGATCGCCTATCAGGTTTCCGGCGCGGGTCCGCCCGATCTGGTCATGGTGCCTGGCCTGATCTCCCATTTGGATATCCAATGGCAGCAGACCGGGTACCGCCGTTTCGTTCGGGCCCTGGAGCGAGGCGCTCGTCTGATTCGGCTGGATCAGCGTGGTGCCGGCTTGTCGGATCGGGCCGGCGACCTGCCGCGATCGCCACGAACAAGGTCTGGGGGCCGGCCACGCGAAGCATCGGTCACGACACTGACGCGCAGTGCCAGCTGGCCCGAGCGGAGGGGGCACTGGCCTCCGCCCGGTCATTCCTGTTCGACACCATTGCCCAGGTCTGGGGCGGCGGTTGATGGCCGTGATGATCGCGGCGGGCGGCTGCGTTTATGTCAGTCAGATACGGATGTCTGGGCCTCGGTGATACTGGCAACTCTCTCGTTGCCTATCGCGTTGGCGGAACGCCCGGGCGCAGACAGGAGCGGATATCCCTCGCGACGTTCCCGGGGGTGTTCAGGCTGGGCGCCGTCGAGGAAGACTACGATCGGCCGGTAGGGCTGCATGATCGGACGGATCCCGTCGGTGCGGAGCTGACCGTTCCGGTGCCAGCGCCGGCGTCGAGCACAGCGCGTCCGGCCAGCTAGTGGCGGCTCATTGCCACGAGCTCAGCGGTGATCGGGCCATAGACCAGCATAACGCCGTGCGCCCACAGCCGCCCGGCGCGGGCGCAGCGGTCAGCGATCACCCGGCCGTCCCCCGCACGCCGATGCCCTGGCGCGCGGCAGCGTCGGCGACCCGGCACTCCCACCAGGACAACTCGTCGTCGTCACCGAGCGCCTTCTCCCAGCCGAATGTGCTCATGATGGCGATCAGGCAGAGGTCAAGCTGGGCGTCCCACCAGCTGCCGGTGGCGACTCCGCGTGCCTCCAGCGCGGCGCGGAACCGGCCTATCGCGGCTTCCTTGGACTCTGGCAGCCTGGCCCGGTTGAGGGCCAGGTACCAGCACAGGTCCCAGCAGGCCGGACCGGAGCCGGGGTAGGCCCAGTCCAGCAGTACGGTGCGCCCGTCGGGGTGCGTGCCGAGGTTGCCCATCTTCCAGTCGCCGTGCAGGAACGTGCGCGGCGTGTCGGCCAGCGGCCCGGTAACAAGGTCCGGCCAGTCCTGAATCAGCCGGGCGAGGCCCGACAGCACCGGTGACCTGCCGGGCAGGGCGCGCCATCCGGCGTCAGCGGCGGCTATCGGCGGGGGAACATCGGCGGCCAGCAGCTCGGCGGCTATGTTATCCGGCGCGAAGAACCGGATCCGCTGGCTCATTGTGGTCAGGCCGATGTCGTCATCCCAGCCCCAGAACGCGCAGCCGAGATCGGCCATGTGCTCGATGAAGCCGGCGTGCTGGCTGGCGGGCACGACGGCGTCGCCCTCGGGAACCAGGAAGGCGCCGACGTCGCGCATGACCATCGTCAGCACGGCGTCGTCGCCGGCGCCGCTGACCTGCATGGCAACCGTCGCGTGGTCGATGCTGGCCGGTGACCGGTCCATGATCCCGCCCTGCCACACCAGGAAGGGACGGTGAACATGATCGCCGGTGACCCGCATGATCCAGTCCGACGCCGGGCTGAGGCGCTTGACGAAATACGGTTCCCCGTCGATCACAACCCGCTCATAGCGCGCCCCGGCCCGGGCATCTCCAGGCCGGACCTCCTTGCGCGAGGACGCCCGCGCTAGCAGCTCGTCAACTGATCCGATGACCGCCATGTGGCCCCTTGCTCGTTGCGGGATGTACGAAATCGCTCGGCCGCTTCGGCCGAGCGGGGCAGGAAGCCGGGGCCGAGACCAGCCCACGGCCGCAGCCGCGATGCGGTATCCTTACTTACTGATAGGTCAGATCCTGACCTACTATCAGGTTGGTAGTCAAGGGGATCACCGGAAGGGGCGGGCCGACTGTGGCCACACGTGATCACGGCAGTTCCGGCACCTCTGCGCGGATCCTTGATACTGCCGAGCGGCTGGTACAGACCCGCGGGTTCAACGGCTTCAGTTACGCCGACATCGCTGCCCAGCTGAAGATCACCAAGCCGGCCCTGCACTACCACATCGCCAGCAAGGCCGAGCTCGGGGAAGCGCTCATCGCCCGCTACGCCGCGAGCTTCACCCGGGCGCTGGCCGCCCTCGACTCCGCCGGCATGGCGGCACCCGCCAAGCTCGACGGCTACGCAGCGCTGTACTTCCAGGTGCTGCGCCACCGGCGGATGTGCCTTTGTGGCATGCTGGCAGCCGAGTACCAGACCCTGCCGGCCGCGATGCAGGACGCCGTGATCAGGTTCTTCGACCAGAACGAGAGCTGGCTGGAGCGCGTCCTGGAGCGGGGCCGGCGGGACGGCAGCCTGGAGTTCACAGGATCCGCACGCGATACCGCGCGGATGATCGTCGGCGGCATCGAAGGGGCCATGCTCGTCGCCCGGCCCTATGGCGACATCACGCGCTTCCAGGCCGCCGCGAAGAACCTGCTATCGGGCATCGCCCGCGGCACGGCCGGGCCCGCGCCCACCGGCGCGGGCCCGGCCCCCGCCCAGCCAGGCTGATTGTTCTCGCCTCGCACGGGCCGGAAGTGCGGCCGGTAAACCGTGAATTCCGATGAGCGGCCGAGTCGCGCCTGCCCGGATCAGGCTCCGGGCGCGAGTGCCTTAGCCAGATGTATGGAGCCTTGGGGCATGGTGGCTGACCCAGGCCGGCGATTAGCCGCCTGGTCCGTCGCGCCGCAGGCCCTCCCGTGCGTATTCGACCAGCAGGTCGCTGACGGACAGGCCACGCCGCTCGGCCGTGGCGGCGAGCCGCTCGGCCAGCACGGTCGGCATGACTACCGTGCGACGGACGCGATCGTCGCTTTCCCAGGCCTCGCCTGGCGTCTCAGACAAGCTCCCTCCTCTCAGCTTCGGTGCGCGCCGGCTCCGCCAGCTCGACATAGCGGCGGAGGATGCGGTCACTCAGGAGGCCGAGGCAGCTCAGATTGGGAAAACCCGGTCCCTGTGCGAGCCCCGCGACCAGCGGCAGGTGCAGCGGCGGGCTCAGGCCAGCGGCCGACAGGTCGAGCCCGATCCGGCGTTCCAGCTCGGCTCCCGCGAGCACGCACTCCAGCCGGCGGCGAGCCTCCCCGCCCAGCAGCCCCTCGAACCAGCGAGCCTCGAAGCCGACCGCGACGACTACAAGGTCGTAGGCGACACGCTCGCGCTCGCTGCCGTACTCGATCGTGACGACAACTTGCCGCTCGCCGGCCTCGATCGCCACTGCGCGCCCGGCGAGCGCGCGAAAGCCGCGCGACTGGTTAAGAATCGCCTCCGCCTGCAGCGAGAACACGCCGCGGTCGGTGCGCTCAAGGAACTCGCGGCGGTGCGACTCGGCCAACCGCGGCCAGTCGCCCGGATCGGAGAACAAGCGGTTCTCGTCATAGCTCTCCCCCCGCGAATACAGGACTCCGCGGCTGGTCAAGACATCGATCGTCGAGTGCTTGTGCGACGTGCGCAACAGGCTGATGAGCACCGAAGCCGCAGTCTCGCCGCTGCCGATCACACACACGCTCTGCGCAAACTGCTTCTCGAGCGTCCGCTCGGCCAGCCAGTAGCTCCGCCCGTCAAGCACCCGCGGATGGTGTCGCGGCTGGCCAGCCAGGCCAACCGGCGGGCCCGCACCGGTGAAGACAACGCCATCAGCCCAGACCGCGTCCCCCTGCGCGAGCGCCAGCCGCCACCGCTCGCCGTCGACCTCGAGGCCGACGACTTCACCGGCAACGATCTCGGCCTCCGCCCTGCCAGCGACTTCACGCAGGTAGGAACCCCATTGCCGATGCGTCGGACGCAACCGTCCCCGATCGACCCAGTCGGCGTACACGCCATGCGCGATGAGATGCCGCTGCCAGCTGAACTCTGCCATCGCCGTAGTAACCGCCGGCGATGCCGCCCCCCAGCTATCGGCGTACGGGAAGCCAACATCCTTCTCCGGTGGCGTACCCAGCGGCAGCAGGCCGCTGGTGTAACCCTGTTCCCCGCTCCAGTTCCCGGCCACGGCGCCTCGGTCGACAAGCACAACCCGCGGCGCGCCGAGCCCGGCGGCAGCAACAGCACGCGCGTTGGCGGCGATCGCGACCCCCTTCGGCCCCGCACCCACAACAGCCAACGTCGGCATGATCGCGAGGATAACCTCACGTCCAGCCCTCAGGGCCCGGCGGCGGGCGCCTGCCCATCGCCCAGGGTGATCTGGTTCCGGGACGGACCGGCGGGCGAGCGGGGCTGCCAGAGGTCTCCCGCGGTCAGCGCACGGGCCGCCGTAGGCTCGGTCGGCGGCAGATGCGGGCAGGTGCTCTCACTCGGCTGCGCGCGCCGCACTGCGGGCGTCCCCGCCCAGGCCAGTGACGATGCGTATGGCCATGGAACTGAGCATGCGCTGCATTCCCGGGCCTATGTGGTCAGCGGCGATCGCCTGGACCTGGTGGTCCCGGAGGAACCGCGCCACCCGGGCGTGATGGGCGCCCTCGGTCCCCTGATCGTGCAGCTTTCCCCAG
>DATJZH010000282.1:0-8422 GCA_035499215.1 Streptosporangiaceae bacterium
CGCCGGGCGCGTGCTGACGCAAAGCGACTTCCGGGTGCCCAGCTACGCGACGACCGGCCTGTCCGGCCGTGCCGTCACCGGAACCCGCTCGCGCGGCAAGCATCTGCTCACCCGGCTGGGCGGGGGCCGGACAATCCACACCCACCTCGCGCATGGACGGGTCCTGGCGGATCCAGTCCGCGAGCGGCTTGCCGCCCCGCGACCACCGGATCAGGCTGGTGCTCGCCAACGAAGCCTGGCAGGCGGTCGGGCGCCTGCTCGGCGTCGTCGAGGTCCTGCAGACGCGGAACGAGGACCAGGTCGGCGGGCCTGCCGTGCCGACGGTGCGGCACCGGGATCAGGAGGGCCGAGCAGGGCACCCCCGGCGAAGAGCGGGTCAGGTTCTGGTGTCCGGCATGCCAGAGATAGACGCAGCAGCGGGTTCCGGTCATCGGGTCGCGGCGCAGTGTCGATGTCAGCGGTGGGGCCAGAGGTTCACCAGACCGCCAGGACCAGGGCTGACCGTCCTGGACATCAGGCACCCGCACGAGCTGTCTCCCGCAGCGGAAAACCGGCTTACACGGCACTGCGCGAAGCAAGTCGCCGGTCTTGTGATTCCGTGCACTGCCTGTCTCTCCTTGCAGGCAGCCGCGCAGTGCGTCGTGAGCCGCTCGGCGCGCGCGCCAATCGGAGAAGGGCTGCGCCGAGTTTGTCCATGAGGTAGCCGGGCCCGACGCGGTGATCTGCTTCGCCCCGCTCAAGTTCGGGCACCTTCGGTCGGCTTGCGGCCCGGCTGGCCGGGGCCCGCAAGCCGACCGAAGCGCCCTCAGGCGTCACGCTTGCGGAACAGGAACAGCCCGGCGATGATCGCGGCCGCGGCGTAGCCGCAGAAGACGCCGAATCCGATCCACGGCGAGAACGGATTAATCCCGTTGGCCTGGTGCTCCCAGATGGTGGAGCCGGCGTTAAACGGGATCCACTTGTCGATGTCGGCCTGCCCGAACCAGCCGCTCGGGGGGCCTGGCAGGAAGCCGCTGAGGATCCAGAGCACGAACATCAGCCCGATCCCGGTCGCTATGGCCCCGGCCGTGTGCCGGAGCACCATGCCAAGGCCGAACGAGAGCAGCCCGCACACCGCGAGGAAAAGGCCGCCGCCGATCACGGTCCGCGGTACGTCCGGCTGGCCGAGCGTGGTGCTGACGTGCTGGGTGGACAGGATCGCCTGGCCGACGAAGAATGCGAGGAAGCTGGTGACCAGCCCGGTGACCAGAGCGACGGCGCCGAACACGACGCCCTTCGCCGCGAAGATCGTGCCGCGGCGCGGCATGGTGCTGAGCGAGGTCCTGATCATCCCGGTCGAGTATTCCGAGGTGATGACGAGCGCGCCAAGCACGATGATGATCAGTTGGCCGATCAGCAGGCCGAACAGGCTGATGCTGGCCGCCGAGGACCTGATCTCCGCGGCTACGTGAGCGACCGCTCCGGCGACCGCCCCCGGAGGCAACGGACGTCCTCTGAGGGTGGTGCCGCCTGATATTCTCATCAGCCGCTGGGTCTGGCCCCAGCTGAACAGGGCGCCGATTCCCACGCAGGCGATGACCAGGGCCAGCAGCGTCCAGTACGTGGACCGGACCGAGCGGATCTTGGTGAACTCCGAGCGCAGGGTGCCGAGAAAGCCGGCCCGGCCGGCCGGATGGTGCATCACGGCCCCGCCCACCAGAGCCTCATGGGCTGCTGCTGAAGCCATGTCAGGCCACCTTTCCGGCGTGAGCGGGATGCCGCGGCCGATCGTCGGGGATCCCGGCGTGGAACTCAACGCTGGATGCGGTCAGCTCCATGAATGCCTGCTCGAGCGAGGCGTGCGCCGGAGCGAGCTCATGCAGCCTGATGCTGTTCTCGAACGCCAGGTCGCCGACCTGGGCGGGCACCAGGCCCTGCACGATCATCACGCCGTCACCGTCGTCGCGGACCGTCCCGCCGGCCGCTGCGGCCAGCTTGGCGAGCTGGTCAGGCTGCGGCGTCCGCACCCGGACCGTCTGCCGGGAGTTGGCCGCGATGAACTCGTCCACCGTGCAGTCGGCGATGAGCCTGCCGCGGCCGATCACGATGAGGTGGTCGGCAGTGTTCTCCATCTCCGACATCAGGTGGGAGGAGACGAAGACCGTGCGGCCCTCGGCCGCCAGGGCCTTCATCAAGTTGCGGATCCACAGGATGCCCTCCGGATCAAGCCCGTTGACCGGCTCGTCGAACATCAGGATCGCCGGATCGCCGAGCAGCGCGGCGGCGATGCCGAGCCGCTGGCCCATGCCCAGAGAGAAGCCCTTGGACCGTTTTCTCGCCACGTCCTTAAGCCCCACCAGCGCAAGCACCTCGTCCACCCGATGCTCGGAGAGGTTGTTGGTCTGCGCCAGGCACAGCAGATGGTTGTAGGCGCTGCGCCCGCCGTGCACGGCCTTGGCGTCCAGCAGGGCGCCCACTTCCCGCATCGGCCAGGCAAGATGCTCTAAGGTCTTGCCGTTGACGGTGACTGTCCCCCTTGTGGGCCGGTCCAGCCCGAGGATCAGTCGCATCGTGGTCGTCTTGCCTGCGCCGTTCGGGCCAAGAAAGCCCGTTATCTTTCCCGGCTCGACGCTGAACGACAGATTGTCGACGGCCAGCGTGTCGCCATATCGCTTGGTGAGGCTCCGTGCCTCAATCATCTGAGGTTCCTTCCCGGCCGGCTGTGGCGGATCCTCCGGCCCAGCGGGAAACAGTCTGGCCCGGCGGGGCCGCCGCCGCGTCGGCCCGCGGGCTGATTCCCCTCACTCCAGAGATTGACATCCTCCACCGGCCTTGAGGGACGGGGATTCCCATGGCTGGCCCAGGCAGCAGCGAGTGGTTCGCGGCTCGCAGGCCGGGACAGTTCCCCGTCTCCCCGCGCAGTCGCGGCATGCCCTGCCGCGATGCTGATAGCCGCATTGACGTCGGCGTTGAGCGTCCGGCTGGGCTCGTGACGAGGTGCGGTATCCGCCGACCCGGTGTGGCCTTTACTGCACGCGCGATGTGGGCGTTGTCCGCTCCGATGAGATGATCTGCATCTTGCGGGCCTTCGCAGCCAGAAGGACCAACGACCCTGGTTGCCCGCCGGGGGTCGTTATACACGGGCTTTGTGGAAACATCACAAAAGGACTGGCTCGGGGGCCGTCAATTCGACGTGGGCAGGTACCTGCACGGCGCCACACTTGAAGAAACCGTCGCCACAGGGGTTTACTGCCTGGTCACTGGGAAACGGCGAGACTCGAACGTCTACTTCGTGCAGTCGGGCGAAACCTGGGTTCTGGTCGACACGGCATGGCGGGGCCGGGCCGAGCTGATCAGGAGCGCAGCGCAGACCCTGTTCGGGGCTGGCGCCCGCCCGCGAGCGATCGTGCTGACGCACGTGCACCCGGATCACGCTGGCTCCGCTTCCGAACTGGCCCGCATGTGGGACGTCACCGTGTACGTGCACCCCGGCGAACTGCCATTGCCCCCCTCTGGCCGCATCATCGGCGCCCTGGCCGGTGTCGAGCGGCACTGGATGTTCCCCTCCGGGCAGGACGGGCTGAGCCCTATCGACCCGAACGTGGGCGTCCCCGGCCTGCCGGACTGGCAGGTCATCCCCACGCCCGGCCACACCCCTGGCCACCTGGCGCTGTTCCGGGAGGGAGACCGTGCCCTCATCCCGGGCGACGCCGTCCTGACCGTCAACCTCAATTCGCCTGGCGACGCCCTGTCGCAACGGCACACCATCGGCGGGCCACCGCGCTTTGCCACCTGGAACTGGCGAGCGGCAGCCGAGTCCGTGTCTGAACTGGCCCGGCTGGAGCCGAGCGTGCTGGCGCCAGGCCACGGAAGACCGATGGCCGGCCCGGTGCTTGCTCCGGCTTTGAGGGCTCTGGGCGAGCAGCTCAACAGCCCTGCCAGCGCCGGCGGCGCGGGCTCATCCGCGGGCCGCAAGCTGACGGAGCGGGTCCTCAACTTCTTCGACTACAGTCGCCGGGCCCGCTAACGGCTCCACGGTTTTCCCGCACCGTCGCGCTCGTGACGGCGAGGTGACCGGCACCACCGCTGCGCAATCGGCCAGCCCCTCGGCGATGGCCTTCGCCACTGCGAGCGAGTGGAGATCCGGGCATGGCTCCGGCCGGGCCCTGGCTCAGGACGGGAAGCGGAGCTGGCAAAGGGCGGGCCCGGCCATCTCGGCCGTGACCGCGTCCCCCGACCATGCGGCCGCGCACAGCGCCCGCAGGCCGTCGATCGGCGCGCCGGCCCCGGTCAGCTCTAGCCGCCCGGAGTTCACGGCCCGCCGCGCGCTCCAGCCGGCGCAGCGAAACTCGCCGCCGGAGCCCGTCACCTGCGGATGCGGCTCCAGCAGCCCGGCCAGGTCGCGCGCGAGATAAGACGGCCGCCGGCGCGGCGGGGCGAGGACGACGTCGGCCGGCCGCGCGACGCCGGTGAACACCAGCAGGCTGTCGGCGCCGCCGTTGGCGGCGCCCTCGATGTCGGTGTCCAGCCGGTCCCCGACGACCAGCGGCCGGAGCGCGCCGGTCCGCGCGACCGCCTCGGCGTGCAGCGGCCGCTGCGGCTTGCCGGCGACTACCGGCTGCCTGCCGGTCGCGGTGACGATGACCTGCACGAGGGCCCCGTTGCCCGGCTGAAGGCCGCGCGCCGTGGGCAGCGTCGCGTCGGCATTGGATGCGACAAACCATGCTCCGGCCCGCACCGCGAGCTCTGCCTCGGCCAGCATCGGGTAGTCGATGCCAGGTGCCCAGCCCTGGACGACGGCCGCTGGCTGCTCGGCGGCTGTCGACACCGGGCGCAGGCCGCGTTCGCGCAGCGCGATCCGCAGGCCGATGCCGCCCGCCACGAGCACGGGTGCGCCCGCGGGCAGCCGGTCAGCGATCAGGTGCGCCGCGGCCTGCGCCGAGGTAACCACGTCGTCGGCCGTCGCGGCGACGCCCAGGCCGGTGATCTGCGCCGCGATCGCCGACGGCGAGCGGGAGGCGTTATTGGTCACGAAGGCCAGCCGCATTCCGTCGCGCCTGGCGGCATCCAGCGCCCCAGCGACGCCAGGTACCGGGCTGCCGCCCAGGTAGACGACGCCGTCGAGGTCGAGCAGCGCCGCGTCATAGGCTTTGCTCAGCGGATCGGCGCAGGCGCGGGGACGCATTATTCTGCAGTACCTTCCGCCAGCCGGTTCCTGGCGCTCAGCGTGGCACGAACGCTGCGCAGCGCCTCGGTGTAGTGCCGCAGATTCGGCCTCATCGCAGCGGCCAGGGCCAGGTGCTCGGCTGCCGCGCCCGGATCTCCGGTCCGCGCCAGTGCCAGGCCCAGCCCGAACTGCGCGTAGTCATCGCTGGGGCTCGCATCCACGATCCGCTGGAAGCTCTCGGCCGCCGCGGCGTACCGGCCTGCGTCAAATTGCGCCCTGGCCAGCGCCTCCAGCACGCTCCTTGACTGCGGCTCGGCGGCGGCCGCCCGGGCCAGGATCTGCGCCGCGGCGGCGGCGCTGCCGCGGCCGAGCAATTCAAGGCCCCGGTGGTAGAGCGCGTAGGTGTCATCCTCGTGCACCGCCGCTGCTGCCTCAGCAGGCACATCGGGCTGCTCAGCCCCACATTCCGACCTGTTTGGTGATGTATCGATGGGTTTCGTCCCGTCCATGCCTGCGGGTTCTTCTTCGGGACGGGAATCGCGGCCGCCGATTGATCCTTCTGACATATGTGCAGATCCTTCCGTCCGGCCAGGCAGTAGCACAACGGCGGCAGGCTGGCCTCGCGCTGGCTCCGTTTCGCGGCATCCGTTATGCCGAGGACAGGGTGACCGGCCTCGCCGACGTCACTTCACCACCGTACGACGTGATCGAGGTCGACAAAGAGGACCAGCTCCTGGCGGCGGACCCGCATAACATCGTCCGGCTGATCCTTCCGCGCCACCAGCCGGGCCAGCCGGGCGATCTCTACCGGGATGCCGCGCAGACCCTGGAACAGTGGCAGCAGGGCGGCATCCTGGTGCCTGATCCGGTCCCGGCGCTGTACGTCTACGAGCAGACGGCGCCGGACGCCGGCGGCACCGGCTCCGGCCCGCTTGTCCAGCGCGGCCTGATCGGGGCGCTGCGGCTGGCCGCGCCGGCTGCCGGGGTCGTGCTGCCGCACGAGGATGTGGCGCCTGGCCCCGTCACGGACCGCCGGCGGCTGATGGAGGCCACCGAGGCCAACCTGGAGCCGATCCTCCTGCTGTACGACGGAACGGCGCCGGGCGCGGCGACCTGGCTGGTCGACGACACCGCCGCGCGGCGCGTCCCGCTGCTCGAAACGCTTACCACAGACGGCGCGGCGCACCGGCTGTGGGCGATAACTGACGCGGCCCAGCTTGCTGCGATCGCTGCCGATCTCGCGCCGCGCCAGGCGCTGATCGCCGACGGGCACCACCGGTATGCCGCCTACCAGGGCCTCCAGGAGCGCCGGCGGCAGGCCGGCGGCGGAGCCGGCCCGTGGGATTTCGGCCTGGCCATGCTGGTTGATTCCGCTGCCTACCCGCCGCAGATCGGCGCGATCCATCGCGTGATCCCTCGGTTGCATCCGGCCGCGGCCGCCGAGCGGGCGGGGGCCGCGTTCCGGGTCCGGCAGCTGACCGGTGGCACCGCAGACCTGACCGGGGCCCTGGCGGAGCTTGCCGCGGCGGCCGGTCCTGCGTTCCTCGTGGCCGGCAGCGGGTCGGCGTACCTGCTGACCGATCCCGACCCGGTCCAGGCCGACGCCGCCATGCCCGCCGGGTGCTCGGGCCGGTGGCGCGCCCTCGCCCCGTCCATCCTGCAGGAACTGCTGATCGGGCGCATCTGGCGGATTGCCGACGACGAGCTGAATATCCGCGTTGTCCATCACGACGCTGCGGCGGCCGTGCGCGGAGCCGATCAGGCGCCTGGCGGCACCGCCGTCATCAGCCGCCCGGTCATGGCTGCTGACGTGTATGCCGTGGCGGCGCTGGGCGAGCGGGTACCGCGCAAGTCGACGTCGTTCGCGCCGAAGCCGCGCACGGGCATCGTCATCCGCTCCTTCGCTCAGGGCTGACAATTCCCGGGGCGGGGATTGCGCCATCCTGGCCCTGAGCCGGGGCCGCCGGCCTGGCACCATGTCAGCATGGATGATGCTGAGCCCGATTTCGCCCCGACTGACGTCATCACCGCGCTCGGGCACGAGGTGTTCCAGATTGACACGCGGATGGCGGGCTTTGACGGCATCACGGCCGGATACCTGATCCGCGGCGACAGGCCGTGCCTGGTGGAAACCGGCACCGCGCCGTCGGCACCCGTGGTGCGCGGCGCGCTGGCCGCTCTCGGCGTCGGGTCAGCCGACCTGGCGACCGTCGTGGTCACCCATATTCACCTGGATCACGCGGGCGGCACAGGCGACATCGCCCAGATGTTCCCACGCGCGCAAGTCGTGGTGCACGAGCGCGGCGCCCGGCACCTGGCCGAGCCCGGCAGGCTGATGGCGAGCGCGCGCACGGTCTACGGCGACGAGCTGGACGAGCTGTTCGGGACGCTCGCTGCCACTCCCGCTGAGCGCATCCGCGCGGTCGACCGCACGGGCATCATCGACCTAGGCGCCGGCCGGCGGCTGGAAAGTCACTACTCGCCCGGCCATGCCCGGCATCATGTGGGCCTCGTCGACTCGCTGTCGGGCGACCTGTATGTAGGCGACGCGGCCGGGATCTATATCCAGGAGACCGGGGACATGCGGCCGGCGACGCCGCCGCCGGACTTCGACCTGGCCGTCGCGCTGGAATCACTCAAGACATTCACTGCTCTGCAGCCGGCCCGCCTGCTGTTCAGCCACTACGGCCCGGTGGACGGCGTGGCAGAGGCACTGGACCGCGCGGCCGCCGAGCTCGCCGTCTGGGTCGAGGAGACCCGGCAGGCACGGCGGGCCGGGCTGGACCTCGATCACGCCGCGGCCATGGTGGCCGACCGTACCAGGGCACGTTACAAGGTGCTCGCAACCGATGCCGACCCGCGGCTCGCCGCCAAGCACGAGCGGATCGGCGGCACGGCCGCCAACGTCGCCGGGATCATGCACTGGCTTGACAAGTCGGATCCGCCGTCAGGCTGAGCGACGGCCGATCCGGTGTCCCTGACGGCGGACCAGGGCGGCGGTGCCTCACCCCGCCGTCGTCACGCCGGCCCTCGTCACGAAGGCCCGCATTCCGCCGGGTCGGCGCACACGCCGGGCGGCTCATGCCCGAGATCGTCAGCGCTGTCCTTGCCGATGAGCCACCTGAATCAGCCTGCCGGCTCGGCTCCGCCGGATAGCCCATGCTCGGCGGCCTCATCATCGGGCCAGTCGCCGGTATCCAGCCCCTGCAGATCGGTGAACGCGACGTCATCCAGCTCATCGAATCGCTCAGCCGCGTCGGTCTCCCCGTCAGCATC